>DAOLBY010000263.1:0-2753 GCA_035324325.1 Paracoccaceae bacterium
ATTTCCTGCGCGGGATGAAGCTGCACCATGTCCGGGCCGGCAAGCCCATGGCGGTGACGAACCCGGTCATGTTCCTGGCCGCCGACCGCGAGCTGACCGAAGAGGCCTGGGCGGGCGACATCATCGGCATCCCGAACCACGGCCAGCTGCGGATCGGCGACACCCTGACCGAGGGCGAGGCGGTGCGCTTCACCGGCATCCCGAGCTTCGCGCCCGAGTTGCTGCAGACGGTCCGCGCGGGCGATCCGATGAAGGCCAAGCACCTGGAAAAGGCGCTGATGCAGTTCGCCGAGGAAGGTGCGGCCAAGGTGTTCAAGCCGATGATCGGCTCGGGCTTCATCGTCGGCGTCGTGGGCGCGCTGCAGTTCGACGTGCTGGCCAGCCGGATCGAGCAGGAATACGCCCTGCCCGTGCGCTTCGAGCCTTCGGCGTTCACCTCGGCCCGCTGGGTCTCGGGGCCGAAGCCCGAGGTGGAGGCCTTCGTCAACGTCAACAAGGGCCACATCGCCACCGACAACGATGGCGACACGGTCTATCTGACCCGCCTGAAATGGGACATCGACCGCGTGGAACGCGACCACCCCAAGGTGCGCCTGACCGCGACGAAAGAGATGATGGCGGGCCAGGCTTAGGGGTCGCGCAACCGGGGCGGGTGATGCTAGGCTGTCCCCGCTGTCTGCCAGGTGCCCCGATGCCCTTCGATCCCCCCCCGACGCCGCCCGTGACATATCCCGACGCGCCCGCCAGCCTGATCGGCCGGTGGGAAACGCGGCGCCGGCGGCTGGGCCTCGGGGCGGACGAAACCTTTCCGCCTGTGGACCCCGACCTTGCGCATCTGGCGGGCGTCCCGGCCGCTCCGCCGGTGGCGCTGCCCGGGGATGCCAGCCCCCATGCACGCAAGGTGGCCGAGTTGCGCACGGTTCTGGCGGGCCATTCCGAGCTTGCCGTCCTCAATGCCCTCGCCATCGCGCATCTGCGCAAGCGGCACGCGCCCCGGGGCACTGCGGCCCTGTTCCGCCGCATCTGGACCGAACAGGCGCCGCATCTGATCGCCGAACTGCCGGGTCGCTGGCTGATCTCCTCCGCCATCACCTTCGCCGACCATGGCGCGTCCGAGGGCGAGCGTCGGCTGGGGGCGGAACTGAACGTGCTGTTCTCGCTGATAAAGCTTTACGAGTTCGAGCGTGCGCAGATGGGCTTCGATCCCGCGGCAGCGCATCGGCGACGGCCGCATCCGGGGCCGCTGCCGCTCGGCATGCCGCCGTTCGCGCTGGCGGCGGGAGGGCTCGACATCAACCTCCTTGCGCCGATCTGGGCGCGGGCAGAGGCCGAACCGGTTCTGGGTCCGCTGGCCTGTGCGCTGCTCCAGCGGCTGAACGCGGACCCCGGCAACCTGTTCCGCCGCCTCTCGGCCCTGCGCGCGCGGCGCCGGCGGGGCTCCGCCGCCGAACCCGCCCCAACTTGACCTGCCCCGCGCTTTCCACTATGCGCGCAGGCAGCGGGCAAAGGCCCGCCAGACGCCGGGGCGCCCGGAACGATGCGTCCCTTTTTCCCATGCGGGCCGATCCCGCATCCACAGGACGCAGATGACCAAGTTCACCGACCTCGCGCTCGACCCGCGCGTCATTCAGGCCGTCACCGAAGCCGGCTACGAAACCCCGACCCCGATCCAGGCCCAGGCCATCCCCCATGCCCTCGAGGGCAAGGATGTGCTCGGCATCGCCCAGACCGGCACCGGCAAGACGGCCAGCTTCACGCTGCCGATGATCACCATGCTGGGCAAGGGCCGGGCGCGGGCACGGATGCCGCGCAGCCTTGTGCTGGCGCCGACGCGGGAACTGGCCGCCCAGGTGGCCGAGAACTTCGATACCTATGCCAAGTATACCAAGCTGACCAAGGCGCTGCTGATCGGCGGCGTCAGCTTCGGCGAACAGGACAAGCTGATCGACCGCGGCGTCGACGTGCTGATCGCCACGCCCGGCCGCCTGCTGGATCATTTCGAGCGGGGCAAGCTTCTGCTCACCGGTGTGCAGATCATGGTGGTGGACGAGGCCGACCGCATGCTCGACATGGGCTTCATCCCCGATATCGAGCGCATCTTCAGCCTCGTGCCCTTCACGAGGCAGACCTTCTTCTACTCGGCCACCATGGCGCCCGAGATCGAGCGCATCACCAATACCTTCCTGTCGGGGGCGGTGAAGATCGAGGTGGCGCGCCAGGCGACCGCGTCCGAAACCATCGCGCAGAGCCTGATCCAGTTCGCCCCCAGCCGCCGCGACCGTGCCTTTGCCGAAAAGCGCGCCGTCCTGCGCGCCCTGATCGGGGCCGAGGGCGAAGCCTGCACCAACGCCATCGTCTTCTGCAACCGCAAGATCGACGTGGACGTGGTGGCCAAGTCGCTGAAACAGCACGGATTCAACGCAGCCCCGATCCATGGGGATCTCGACCAGTCGGTGCGCACGCGCACGCTCGACTCCTTCCGCGAGGGCGAGCTGCACCTTCTGGTGGCCTCCGACGTGGCGGCGCGCGGGCTCGACATTCCGGCCGTCAGCCATGTGTTCAACTTCGACGTTCCCAGCCACCCCGAGGATTACATCCACCGCATCGGCCGCACGGGCCGTGCGGGGCGGTCGGGAAAGGCCCTGACCATCGCCACGACTGCCGACGAGAAATACCTCGCCGCGGTGGAAAACCTGATCAAGATGCCGATCCCCCGCAGCGACCTGCCCGAGGGCTTCGTCATGCCCACTGGC
>DAOLBY010000057.1:0-4570 GCA_035324325.1 Paracoccaceae bacterium
GTGTTCGCCGGGTTCCGCCACGGTATAGCAAACCCGGCGGTCACCCATGTCAACTGTCACCAGCGAACCGCCATTGGCCGCGCTGACCGCATCGAGCAGCCGCACATCGGCATGGGGTGCCCGGCCGAAAGAGACCACCGCGCCTGCATGACGTTCGGCGGCCTGTTTCAGCCGGGCAAAGTGGGGGCTGTCGGCAGGAATGATTGCGACACCTCCGGGCTCGAGCCCCCCGAAAATTTCCGCCTTGGCATCGGCGATGGCTTCCTCGCTGCCCAGGTTCTCGATGTGGGCGGGCGCGATGGTGGTGATGACCGCGATATGGGGGCGCACCTGCCCGGTCAGGGCGGCAATTTCGCCGGCGTGGTTCATCCCCATCTCGAACACGCCGAACCGCGCGCGCGCCGCCATCCGGGCCAGCGACAGCGGCACGCCGACATGGTTGTTGTAGCTTTTCACCGAGCGGTGGGCATCGCCCCGGCTGGCGCGATCAAGGGCGGCGAAGATCGCTTCCTTGACCCCGGTCTTGCCGACGGAGCCCGTCACCCCGATCACTTTCGCCCGACTGCGCGCCCGCGAAGCCGCCGCCAGCCGTTCGAGCGCGCGGGTGGTATCGGCCACCAGCAGGTGCGGGCCATCCACCGGACGATCGACCACCACGGCAGCGGCCCCCCTGGCAATGGCCGCCTCGACAAAGCGGTGGCCGTCGGTCGTCTCGCCCTTCAACGCGAAGAACAGGTCGCCCTCGCGCACATCGCGGCTGTCGATCTCGACGCCGGAAACCTGGAAGGTGCCGCTGGCCGTGCCGTCCATCGCGCGGGCAAGGCTGGCGCTGTCCCACAGGGCGAGCGGGAGGGCATCGCTGTCATCGGCGGGCCATTCCAGAATCCGGGCAACGGCAGTCATCAAACGCTCTCCCTGGCAACGGTGACATCGTCGAACGGCAGGACGCGCATGGCCGCCCCGCTGCCGACGATCTGGCCCTGTTCGTGGCCTTTTCCGGCGATCAGCACGATGTCCGCCGCCCCGGCCTCGGCCATGGCTGCGGCAATCGCCTCGCGCCGGTCGGCGATTTCGCGGCCGTTCGTGCAGCCCGCCAGCACCTCGCGGCGGATCTGGGCTGCGTCCTCGCCGCGCGGGTTGTCGTCAGTGACGATGGCGAGATCAGCCTTCATCGCTGCCACCCGCCCCATCAGCGGCCGCTTGCCCCTGTCGCGGTCGCCGCCCGCGCCGAAGACGACGATCAGCCGTCCCTGCGTGTGCGGGCGCAGGGCGGCAATCGCGGCATCGAGCGCGTCGGGCGTATGGGCATAGTCGACATAGACTGGCGCGCCATGGCGGTTGAGGGCGGCGCGTTCCAGCCGCCCACGCACCGGCTGGAGCCGGGACAGGGCATCCAGCACTTGCGCGGCCTGTCCGCCGGTTGCCAGCACCAGCCCTGCCGCCACCAGCGCATTGGCCGCCTGATAGGCACCGATCAGCGGCAGGTTGACCTTGTGGACCGCACCTTCCAGTTCGATTTCCAGAAGCTGGCCGAGCTGGGTCGGGGTGCGTCCCATCAGCCGGATACCCTCGCCCTTCTCGCCCACGGTGAACAGGCGCAGGCCGCGCTTCATGGCATGGGCAATGGCCCGATCCGACCAGGCATCGTCGGCCCAGACCACCGCCGCGCCCGCGAAATCGGACTGCGGGTAGGCGCGCGTGGGCAGTTCCACAGCCTCCACCCCGAACCCCGCCAGGAAGTCGCGCGCCAGAACGCGCGTCACGTAATAGCCGTCAGCGGGCAGGATCACCCGGTCTCCGGCCTTCAGCGTGGCCATCAGCGCCGCCGTGATCGCGGCCATGCCGGAGGGGAAGGCCACGCAGGGCGCATCTTCCAGCAGCGCCAGCTGCCCCTCGACCGCGTCCCAGCCGGGCATCCCGTTGCGCCCGTAGACATGCGCGGCGCCCTCGACCTGCGGCAGGTGTAAGGTGACGGCGGGGTGGATCGGGGGCGCCAGCCCTTCGCCCGGGCCCACCCGGCGATGATGCAGCAGGGCGGCGGCCCGTTGCGCCTCGATCTCGTCCATGACGGTTCCTCAGGTCAGCCGGTCGGGGAAGCCATCGGCGCGCAGGGGCGATTGCAGGGCGTCCTCCAGCAGCCTTGTGATTGCGGTCGACTGCGCGGCGCCGCCATAGGCCGCCCGGCCCTGCAGGAAGGTCTGCATCGCCTGCGCGGCCAGCACCAGGGGCACCCCGAACTCGCGCCCGTAGTCCATGGCAAAGCCGAGATCCTTGACCGCCAGATCCATCGTGAACCCCACGTCGTAGCTGCCGTTCAGGATCAGCTGGCCCTCGGTTTCATGCACGAAGGACGAACCCGACGAGGCCGCGATCGCCTCCCACGAGGTCTTCAGGTCGAGGCCGCCGCGCGCGGCCAGCATCAGCGCCTCGCCGTCCGCGATCAGGTGGACGAAGGCCAGCATGTTGGTGATGACCTTGATCACCGCCGCCGATCCCAGCGGCCCCATGTGGAACAGCTTGCCCCCCATCGCGGCCAGCGCCGGGCGGTGCGCCTCGACCAGGTGCATCGGGCCGCCCGCAAGGATGGTGATCTCGCCTCGCGCGGCCAGGTGGACGCCACCCGTGACCGGCGCCTCGAGCATCGCGACCCCCGCCTGTTCCGCCAGCCCCCCCAGCCGCAGCACATCGGCGCGGCCGAGGGTGGAGTTCTCGATCCAGGTCGCACCGGGCTTCAGGTGCGGCAGCATCGCCGCCAGCACCGCCTCGGAGGCCGCGGGCGAGGGCAGGCAGGTCACGACATGGTCGCAGGCCGCGGCCAGCCCGGCCAGCGTGTCGGCCCGCGCAGCCCCCGGGGGCGCGGGCTTGGCCGGATCGCGGTCGTAGGCGGTGACGCCGAACCCCGCACGCACCAGTCCTGCGGCAAGGTGGAACCCGAGGTTGCCCAGCCCGACGTAGCCGTATCTCATGCCTCACCCGCGCCGATGATCGCCTTGATCTCGCAGAAGTCGTGGATGCCCCAGTCGGCATATTCGCGCCCGTTGCCCGACTGCTTGTAGCCGCCGAAGGGGGCGAAGGTGTCCCAGGCCGGGGAGTTCAGGTTGACCTGCCCTGCGCGCAGGCGGCGGCCGACCGCAACGGCCTCGTCGACCGGCCCGGCGACAAAGGCCGCAAGGCCGTAGGGCGTGTCGTTGGCTTCGGCCACGGCCTGGTCGACGCTGTCATAGGGCAGGATCGCCAGCACGGGTCCGAAGATCTCCTCGCGCGCGACGGTCATGTCGTTGGTGACGCCTCCGAACACAGTGGGCCGCACGAACCAGCCGCGGTTGACGCCCTCGGGACGCCCGGTGCCGCCGGTGAGCAGCGCGGCGCCCTCGGCGATGCCTGCCGCGATCAGCCCCTGCACCTTGTCCCAGTGGACGCCGCTGACCAGCGGGCCCATGCCCGTCCCCTCGTCGCGCGGGTCGCCCACGACGATCTTCTCGGCCGTGGCGCGGGCCACGGCGCAGGCCTCGTCATGCCGCGCGCGGGGCACGAACAGGCGTGTCGGCGCGTCGCAGGACTGGCCGGTGTTGGCCATGCATCCCTCCACCCCCGCGGCCACTGCCGCGGCAAGGTCGGCGCCGGGCAGGACGATGTTGGGCGACTTGCCGCCCAGTTCCTGCGCCACGCGCTTCACCGTGGGGGCCGCCAGCGCCGCCACGGCCGTCCCCGCGCGGGTCGAGCCGGTGAAGGACACCATGTCCACCTCGGGATGCGCCGCCATGTGCGCCCCCACCACCGGCCCCGTCCCCTGCACGAGGTTGAACACGCCCGGCGGCACGCCCGCGTCGTGGCAGACCTCGGCGAACAGCATGGCCGAGACGGGCGCAAGCTCGGAGGGTTTCAGGACCATGGTGCAGCCCGCAACCAGTGCCGGGGCGACCTTGCAGGCGATCTGGTTCATGGGCCAGTTCCAGGGCGTGATCAGCGCGCAGACCCCGATCCCCTCGCGCACCAGGATCGTGCTGCCGCGCCGCGTCTCCCAGTGGAAATCGCGGGCGGCGGCGATCGTGGCCTCGAAATGCACCCGGCCGGCCCAGACCTGCGTCTCGCGCGCCCAGGTGATCGGCGCCCCCATCTCGGCCGACATCGCCTGCGCGAAGTCCTCGGCACGGGCGTTGTATCCCTCCAGGATGCGTTCGACGACCGCGATCCGTTCGGCCACCGGCACCACCGTCCAGGCGTCGAAGGCGGCGCGGGCGGCGGCGACGGCGGCATCGGCATCCGCGGCCGATCCCAGCGCCACCTCGGCAAAGCTGTCCTCGGTCGCCGGGTTCTCGACCGCCATGCGGTCTCCGCCCATCGGTTCCACCCAGCGGCCGTTGATGTAGAACCTCAGAAGATTTCCATAAGCCATTTTGTCCTCATTGAAACCGGATATCGAAGCGTGCCCGCACCGCGGCATCCACGGCATCGGGGATCACCGATCCCGCCCGCTTCAGCACAGCCTCCATCCGCGCCCGTGCCGCGTCAAGCAGCATCGGGCGACCGGCCTCGCCCCATTCCTTGGGGCTCATCCGGTTGCCGACCG
>DAOLBY010000057.1:4580-18435 GCA_035324325.1 Paracoccaceae bacterium
ATAGACATATTCCGACTGCATCAGCGCCAGCGTCTGGTCCGACCCGAGGTAATGCCCCGGCCCGCCCATGCAGACCTGCCGCATCGCCTCGATCGAGACCTTGTCCTCGGTCACCTCGATGCCCCTCACGCAGCGCAACACCTGGCCCAGGATGTCGTCGGCCAGCACCATCCCCTCATGACTGAACCCCAGGAGCGAGGCATACATCCCCGCCGATTCGTAGCACATGTTCAGCCCGGCAAGCCCCGCCAGGACATTGGTGATCCCCTGTTCCCACCCTGCCTGCATGTCGGGCAGCTTGGCGTCGGTGATGCCGCTCGCCGCCCCCCCCGGCAGGCCGTAGAAGCGGTGCATCTGCGCGCATCCGGCCGTCAGCAGGGCCTGTTCGGCGCTGCCCCCGCTCATCGCCCCGGTGCGCAGGTCGGACACGAAGGGCCAGGTGCCGAAGACCGCCGGATGCCCCGGCGCGATCGCGTTGACATAGACCACGCCCGCCAGGCATTCCGCCACCGCCTGCACGATGGCGAGCGCGATGGGCGCGGGCGCGGTGGCCCCCGCCTGCCCGGCCGACAAGAGCAGCATCGGCATCCCGGCCCGGATGCAGGCCTCCATGGTGATGCAGCTTTCCTCGGCGAACTTCATCGGCGGCACGACGAAGCAGTTGGAATTGCTCACGAACGGCCGTGCGCGCCATTCCGCCTCGCCCCCCGCAACAAGGTGCAGCAGGTCGAAGCCCCCCGCCACATGCGACGGGTCGCTGAACGAGGTCCCCACATGCTTCCGCGTGCCCGACAGGCAGGCATAGAGCGTGTTCATGTCCATCTGGAAGTTGTCCGCCACATCGCGGCAGACGCAGATGCGCTGGAAGAAATGCAGGTTGTCCAGATGCTCGGCCAGCCGCGCGGCATCGTAGAGGTCCTGGGCGGTCGAATCGCGGTAGGTATTCGAGCCGAGGTCCACCACATGGACCGCGGCTCCCGCCGTTCCGAAATGCACATTGCTTCCAGCAAGATGCAGGTCGAACTTCTCATCCCGCGCGAACAACGTGATATCGCGCGCGGCGATGGCGAGCATGTCCTCGACCAGCGCACGCGGAAACCGGATGCGCCCGTCCGCACCCGGCAACGCCCCCGCGCCGGTCAGGATCTCCACGCCGGAAGGCGGCGCGTTGGCCAGTCCGATCTCCTCCAGCGCCTGCAGCGCCGCCTGGTGGATGCGCTGAACGCCCGCAT
Source organism: Paracoccaceae bacterium (assembly GCA_035324325.1). Classification (GTDB taxonomy): domain Bacteria; phylum Pseudomonadota; class Alphaproteobacteria; order Rhodobacterales; family Rhodobacteraceae; genus DAOLBY01. Next base: position 5,813 of record DAOLBY010000057.1, read on the forward strand.
CCGTCAGGGGCCTGTACTGCCCGCCCGGCAGGCCCGCCCGCACCGGCCGCGCATCGGGGGACAGCCCCGCCGCCCGCGCCGCCACCCGCGCCGCCCGCCCGCCCCGCGCCCGCGCGGGCGCACAGACCTCTGCACTCATTTCCGCGGCCCTTTCCTGATGGCCCAAATATCCTCCGGGGGTGCGGGGGCGGAAAACCCCCGCCTCCACCGGCCGTCACATCCGCATCCGCTCACCCTTGGGGTCATGCATCGGCGCCAGCGACACCTCGGCCGCGTGCCGCACCCCCGCCAGCTCCACCTCGTAGCGCCCCGCCAGCACATCCTCGCCGGGCGCGCAGGGCACATAGCCGAGGCCCACTGCCCCGCCCAGGAAATGCCCGTAGGCCGCGGACGTCACCGGCCCCACGATCCGCCCGTCGCGCACCAGCCCCTCGTTGTGGTAGAGCATCACGCCCGGGTCCCTGACGCGCAGCTGCACCATGCGCCGCCGCACCCCGGCCTCCTTCACCCGCAGCACCGCCTCGCGGCCGATGAACTCCGGCTTCGAGGTCGCCACCGCATGGCCGAGGCCGGCCTCGAGCGCGTGGTCCTCGTCGGTGATGTCGTGGCCCCAGTGGCGGAAGGCCTTCTCGATGCGGCAGGTGTCCAGCGCGTGCAGGCCCGCGAGCCGCAGGCCGGCAGGTTCTCCGGCCTCCATCAGCGCCCCGAACACATGCACCGCCTGGTCGGCGGGCACGTAGAGTTCCCACCCCAGTTCGCCGACGTAGGAGACGCGGTGCGCCCGCGCGATCCCCATGCCCGCCTCGATCTCGCGCGCGGTGCCGAAGGGGAAGGCGGCGTTGCCGAAATCGTCGGGCGACAGCCGGGCCATGACCTCGCGCGACCTCGGGCCCATCACGACGAAACAGGCCTCGGCCGCCGTCACGTCGGTGATGACGGCGAAATCCCCGCCCACCTGCGCCCGCAGCCAGGCGAGGCAGCGCGTCAGCATCGCGCCCGCCACCACCAGCAGATAGGCGGTATCGGACAGCCGCGTCACCGTCAGGTCGGCCTCGATCCCGCCGCGGTCGTTCAGCATCAGCGCATAGACGATGCGCCCCGGGGCCACATCCATGCGCGCCGAACAGACCCGGTCGAGGAAGCGGCAGGCATCGCGCCCCTCGACCCGGATCTTGCCGAAGCTCGTCATGTCGAAGCAGCCGACGCCCTGCCGCACCGCCATGTGTTCGTCGCGCACGTTCGCGAACCACGGCTGCCGGTCCCAGCCGAAGGAATAGTCGCGCAGCCCGCCGGGCGCCGCGAACCAGTTGGCACGCTCCCAGCCCGCAACCTCGCCGAATACCGCGCCGCGGGCTTCCAGCAGGTGATGCACCGGGCTGCGCCGCAGGCCCCGGGCGGTGGTCATCTGACGATAGGGCCAGTGGTCGGCATAGAGCAGGCCCAGCGTCTCGGTCACGCGCGCCTTCAGGTAGCGACGGTTCCTCTGGAAGGGCATGGCGCGGCGGATGTCCACTTCCCAGAGGTCGAAGGGGGGATGCCCGTCCGCGATCCAGCGCGCCAGCGCCATCCCCGCCCCGCCGGAGGATGCGATGCCAACCGAATTGTAGCCGGCGGCCACCCAGTAGCCCCCGACCTCGGGCGCCTCGCCCAGATAGTAGCGGTCGTCCGGCGTGAAGCTTTCGGGGCCGTTGAAGAAGGTGTGGATGCCGGCGGTGGCGAACATCGGCATCCGTTCGGAAGCCAGGCCGATCACGCCCTCCAGATGGTCCCAGTCCTCGGGCAGGGTGTCGAACTCGAAATCGGGGCGGATGCCGGCCATTCCCCAGGGTTTCGCCACGGGCTCGAAGAAACCCACCATCATCTTGCCCGCGTCGGTCTTGTAATAGGCGCATTCGTCGGGCACCCGCAGCACCGGCAGGTGGCCCAGCCCCTCGACCGGCTCGGTCAGCAGGTAGAAGTGTTCGGCCGCATGCAGGGGCAGGGACACCCCCGCCGCCGCGGCCAGGTCGCGCCCCCACATGCCGCCGCAGTTCACCACGACCTCGGCGGCGATGTGCCCCGAGGAACCGTCGAGGCCCTGCCAGTCTACCCCCGTCACCCGGCCCGCCGCCGTGGTGACGCGCGTCACGGTGACACCCTCGTGGATGGCCGCGCCCTTCATGCGGGCCCCCTTGGCCAGCGCCATGGCGATGTTGGCCGGATCGCACTGGCCGTCGAGCGGCAGGTGGACGCCCCCGACCACGCCATCGACGTTCAGATGCGGATACATCGCCTTGATGCGGCCGGTGGAAATCTCATCCACCTCCACATCGAAGATGCGCGCCACCGTGGCCTGGCGGCGCAACTCCTCCATCCGGCTCTCGGTCAGCGCGACGGAAATGCTGCCCACCTGCCGCATCCCCGTCGCCACGCCCGTCTCACTCTCGAGCCGCCGGTACAGGCCCGCGGAATAGCGCGCGAGCCGCGTCATGTTGGCCGATCCGCGCAACTGCCCGATCAGCCCCGCGGCATGCCAGGTGGTGCCGCAGGTCAGTTTCCGGCGCTCCAGCAGCACCACATCGGTCCAGCCCGCCTCGGCCAGATGGTAGGCCACGGAACATCCCGAGATGCCGCCGCCGATCACCACCGCGCGGGCATGGTTCGGCAGGGTCATGGCGCGGCCTCCGGCGGGATCAGGACAAGCTTTCCGGGGTAGCGCCCGGCCACCAGGTCGTCCTGCGCCTGCGCGATGTCGCGCAGCGGATAGGACCGCGACACGACGGGCCGCAACCTGCCAGCGTTGATGATTTCGACCAGCCCCGCGAACACCTCGCGCGGCTGGAAGGTGGCGCCCAGGATCGTGAGGTCATTCAGATAGATGCGCCGCAGGTCACCCGTCACCATCGGCCCGCCCACGGCGCCCGAGGTCGCGTAGCGCCCGCCGGGGCGCAGCGCGTCCAGCCGGGCCTGCCAGCCCGGCCCGCCCACCACGTCGATCACCACGTCGAAGCGGCCGGCCGGGGGAACGGCATCGCGCGCCAGCACCTCCGCCCCGATGTCCCGCAGCGCCGCGGCCTTGGCCGGGCTGCATTGCGCCGTCACCTCCGCCCCCCGCAGGTGCGCCAGCTGCACCGCCGCCAGCCCGACCCCGCCCGAGGCGCCGGTCACCAGCACCCGCTCCGCCGCCGCCACCCCGGCGCGCGTCAGCAGGTTGTGCGCGGTGCCATGGGCGCAGGGCATGGCCCCGATCTCCACATCCGTCAGGGGCGATGCGGTCACGTCATGAAGGTGCCGGGCAGGCACCCGGCAATACTGCGCAAAGGCGCCGTCGTATTCCGACCCTATGGCGGCGAAGGCGATGGCATTTTCCGCCGTCGGCTCGGGCTGGTTCACCGGGCAGATCACGCGGGCGCCCGGCGCCGGACCCGCCAGACCTTCGCCCAGCGCCACGACCCGGCCGCAGAGGTCTGCCCCCTGGATGCGCGGAAAGGCCATCGCGCCCGCCCAGCCCGCCGCCTCGCCGTCGCCATACCAGCCCAGCCGCGTGTTGACGTCGGTCATGTTGATGCCCGCGGCCAGCACCCGCAAGAGCGCCCCGCGGGGGCCGGGCGGCGGCCCCGCCGGGCCGCCGCGCCAGACCACCATCGGGGGCCCGCCGTGACCGACAAGCTGCACGCCGCACATGGTCGCGGGCAGTCCGGTCATGCCTTCAGCCGGGCGTTGCCCGGATCCCACTGCGCCCCGAAGCCCGCCACCTCGGCCGGGATGCGCCGGCCGAAAACCTCGACCTCCAGCCGCTGCCCCGGCACCGCAAGGTCCGCCCGCAACATCCCCAGCGCGACCACATGCCCGACGCGGTAGCCCATGGCGGCGCTGGTCACCTCGCCCACGATGGCCTCGCCCGCCCAGAGGTTCGACATGGTGGGCGGGTCGCAGGGGCATTCCGCCACCTTCAACGACACGAAGCGCTTGGCGGGGCCCCGCTGCCTTTCCGCCTCCAGCGCCGCCCGACCGGGAAAATCACGGCCCCAGTCCACGAATCGCTCCAGCCCGCCTTCGAGCACCGAATAGTCGGTGGACAAGTCGCCCTTCCACGCCCGGTAGCCCTTTTCCACCCGCAGGCTGTTCAGCGCCCGCATCCCGAAGGGCACGGCGCCGCCTGCCCGCAGCGCCGCGCGGATATGCGGCGCGTCGTCGCGGTCGCAGTGAACCTCCCACCCCAGTTCCCCGGCGAAGGACACCCGCACCAGCGCCACGTCGCGCCCCGCGACCCTTGCGGAAAACTGCACCGACAGCCAGGGCAGCGACAGATCGCCCTCGGTCAGCGGCGCCAGCAGGTCGCGCGCCCCGGGGCCGGTCACGATCAGGCAGTGGATGGCATCGGTCCAGTCCTCCAGCACCACGCCCTCGGGCAGCCCCTGCCGCAGCCAGTCGGCATCATGGCCCTGCGCCACGGCCGCGGTGATCACCCCCACGTCCTCGTCGCTGGCGGGCAGGCAGGTCATCTCGGTGACGATGCGCCCGCGATGATCGGGGAAATACAGCAGTCCCGTGCGCCCCGGCGCGGGGATCCGCGAGCAGGTCAACCGCTCCAGATGCGCCCGCGCCCCCGGGCCCGTCAGGCGCAGCCGGGTGAAGCCCGGCAGGTCGAGCACCCCCACAGAGTCGCGCACCGCCTCGCATTCGGCGCGGATGCGCGGCTCCCAGGGCCCGTCACGCTCCCATCTCTGCGTCGCCTCCCAGGAGGTGTCGTCGCCCGGATGCGCGAACCATTCCGCCCGCTCCCAGCCGTTGTAGGGCGCCATCACGCCCCCGTCGGCCTTCACCGCCGCATGGCAGGGCGACAGTCGCCGGTCGGGCGCCGCCGGCCAGCGCGCCATCGGGTAGTGCACGGCGTATTCGTGGCCATAGACCTCCATCCCCTTGGCGAGGCAATAGTCGTGATCCTCCCATCCCGTGAACCGCCGCGGGTCGCAGGACCACATGTCCCATTCGGTGCCGCCCTCGGTCACCCATTCCGCCAGCACCTTGCCCGCGCCCCCCGCCTGGCAGATGCCGAAGGTGAAGACGCAGGCCTCATAGGCGTTCGGCACCCCCGGCATGGGCCCGATCAGCGGATTGCCGTCGGGGGTGTAGGGGATCGGGCCGTTGATCACCTTCTGCAGCCGCGCCTCGGCCAGGGCGGGTACGCGCGCCGCAGCGTCCTCGATCCACCAGGCGATGCGGTCCAGATCGTCGGGGAACAGCTGGAAGGCGAAATCCGCCGGCATCGGATCGTCGGGCGTGGCCCAATGCGCCCGGCAGGGGTGCTCGTAGGGGCCGAGGTTGAACCCCATCTTCTCCTGCCGCAGGTAGTAGCTCGAATCGACATCGCGCAAGAGCGGCAGCTTGCGCCCCGCCGCCCGGCTCCAGGCCTCGACTTCGGGCACCGTGTCGAACACCAGATACTGGTGGCTCATCACCATCATCGGCACCCGGCGGCCGAACATCGCACCCACCTCGGCGGCCCGGTAGCCCGCGGCGTTCACCACCACCTCGGCCCGCACCTCGCCCTTCGGTGTCTCCAGCACCCAGAGGCCGGCCTCGCGCCGCACGCCCGTCACCGGGCAGAACCGCTCCACCCGCGCGCCCTGCGCCCTTGCGCCCTTGGCCAGCGCCTGCGTCAGCTGCGCCGGGTCGATGTCGCCGTCGGCCGGGTCATAGAGCGCCCCGGTCAGGCCGGCCGTCTCGACAAAGGGATAGCGGTCGCGGATCTCCGAAGGGTCGAGCAGTTCGAGGTCCATCCCCTGATACCGACCCATGCCGACGACGCGGGCGAATTCCTGCCGCCGCCCCGCGGTATGCCCCAGCCGCACCGAGCCGGTGACGTGGTAGTTCATCGGGTAATCGACGGCCTCCCCCAGCCCGCGGTAGAGCCCCGCCGAATAGCGCTGCATGTTCATGATCGACCAGGACGCGCTGAAGGTCGGCACGTTCCCGGCGGCATGCCAGGTGGAACCGCTGGTCAGCTCGTTCGCCTCCAGCAGGATCGCATCGCGCCAGCCCGCCTTCGCCAAGTGATACAGGCAGGACGCGCCGACCGCGCCCCCCCCGATCACCGCCACCCGCACATGCCCCGGCAGATCGCCCATCGCCGCCCTCCTGCTTCGCCCCCATCATCGACCTGTGCGCACCCGCTTTCAATTCGGCACTGCTCGCGTTATTGATCGAAATCGTCGATCGTTCATCCATCTTGGCCCCGGGACACCCCGGGGGTCCGGGGGTGGACCCCCCCGGCGGCCGGCAGAAACCATGCACCCCGACCAGATCACGACCTTCCTCGATCTGACCGAAAGCGGAAGCTTCCACGCCTCCGCCGAACGGCTGGGGCTGACGCAATCCACCGTCTCGGCCCGCATCGCCGCGCTGGAAACGGCGATCGGCGCCCGGCTCTTCGACCGCTCGCGCGCGGGTGCCCGGCTGACCACCGAGGGGCTGAAATTCGCCCCCCACGCCCGCGCGCTGCGCCACGCCTGGGCCGAGGCGGCGCGCGCCGTCCAGCCAACGGGCGAGGCCGCGATCGGCCTGCGCATCGGCATCCAGGCCGACCTCGCCGCGGAAGGGATCGGCGACTGGGTGCAGGGCTTCCGCCGCGCCCTGCCGGGGGCCGCCTTCTACCTCGAGCCCGACTATTCCGCCCAGATGTGCCGGGATCTCGCCGAGGGGCGGCTCGACTTCGCGGTGCTCTACACCCCCCACCCCGCACCCGACCTGCATTTCGCCACCCTGGGCGAAGCGGCCTATGTCATGGTCACGACCGAACCCGCCCGGTTGGCCGACCTGCCGCCCGACCGGCTGATCCGCGGCAACTACGCCCCCGCCTTCGCCGCCGCCCAGGCAGCGGCCGTGCCGGCCATGGCGGCGGCGCCGGTCGCCGCGGGCCAGTCCGCAGCGGTCGCGGCGCTGCTGCGCAGCCTCGGCGGTGCGGCCTATGTGCTGGAACCGACCGCGCGCGTCCTGGGGCCGGCGGTCACGCGGGTCGAGGGCGCGCCGGTCATCGGCCAGCCGGTCCATGCCGCGATGCACCTGCGCCACCGTACCGCGCCCCTGCACCGCACGCTGCTGCGCATCGTGCGCGCCCATTTTGCGCGCCCTGCGGGGTGATATGGGCAGACATATTCATGCCCCCGCCACCCCCCGTCTGCATGGGCGGGGCACGCAAGATGTAGCCAAGTCAGACAGGCTAGAGGGGGCTGGCCAGCCGGTAGCCCGGGGCGTGGAACAACCGCACCCAGGTCACCGGCACGGCCCCTGTCCGCGTCACCCGCTCGACGCAGAACAGCGCCGCGCCGGTCGCGCAGCCCAGGTGCCGCGCCTCCTCGGGCCCCGCCGCCTCGGCCGAAAAGACGATCTCGCCCTCGGCATAGGGAAGCGTCGACAAGAGCCACTCGTTGACCGTCACCCGCGTCAGGTCGGGCATCGGTCCGGGCACGGCGGCGGGGTTCAGCCAGCGCCGCTCCAGCGCGAAGGCGGCACCGTCGGCCCGGTGCAGCGTGTCGATGGCGAACATCCGACCGGGCGTGTTGGCGCCGAGACGCGCGCGCACCGCCTCGGGCGGCACTCCTTCTCGTAGCGCAAGTATATGAAAGGAATGTGCCTTTCCTGCTGCCTCCACCTCGGCCCGCAGCACGGGGATCGACAGCACCGCCCGCCGCGGCGCGCCTTGCGTCACCCGCGTGCCCGCCTTGCGCCGCCGCTCGACCAACCCCGCGACGGCCAGTTCGCGCAGCGCCCGGTTCACCGTCGCCCGCGCTGCGGCATAGTCGGCGGCCAGGGTTTCCTCGCCCGGGATGGTCGCGCCGGGGGGCCATTCCCGCGCCGCGATCCGGCGGCGCAGATCGTCCCGGATCTCCTGCCAGCCGCTCACAGCGCGTCCCGCAGGCGGGCCATGACGCCCCGGTAGCGCGCCGCCACCGCGGCGCGTGCGACATGGCGTCCACCGTGAACGACATGGCGCCCCGCACTCCAGAGATCGGTTACAACCGTCTGATTGCAGGCGAAAATCCAGCCGTCGAGCAATCCGTCTCCGCTGGCGCCGGCCAGCGACGGATGGGTCGTGTCCAGCGCCATCAGGTCGGCCCACAACCCCGGCGCGATGGCGCCTGCGGCCCGCCCCGCCGCCTGTGCCCCGCCCGCCGCCACACGGTCGAACAGGTCGCGCCCGACCGACCCGCCCGGGGGCGCCAGCACGCTGCGCGCGCGGTCGCGCAGCCTTTGGGCATAGTCCATCGTCCGCAGTTCTTCCGCCAGCGAGATCAGTATGTTGCTGTCGGTCCCCACGCCGATCCGCCCGCCCGCCGCGCGATAGGCCGCGCCCTCGAAGATGCCATCGCCCAGGTTCGCCTCGGTGATCGGGCAGAGCCCCGCGACCGCCCCCGAGGCCGCGAGCCCCGCCACCTCGGCCGCCGTCATGTGGGTCGTATGGATCAGGCACCAGCGCGCGTCCACGCCCCGGTCCAGCAGCCATTCGACCGGCCGCGCCCCAAGCGCGGCGCGCACGTCGTCCACCTCCGCCGGCTGCTCGGCGGCGTGGATGTGCAAGGGCGCGCCGGGCCGCATGGCCATGGCCTCGGCCAGTGCGGCGGGCGGCACGGCCCGCAAGGAATGCGGCGCGATGCCCAGAACGCCATCGCGCGACAGCCCGGGGGAAGCCTCAAGAATGGCCGACAACATATCGGGATCGCAGCGGAATCTCTTCTGCCCGCCTTCCAGGGGCCGGCCCTCGCAACCGCCCTGCATATAGACCACCGGTAGCAGCGTCAGCCCCAACCCGGCAGTTTCCGCGGCCGCGACGATCCGTGCCGCCATCTCGGCCCGGTCGGCGTAGGGCACGCCCCCGGGGCCGTGGTGGAGATAGTGGAACTCGCAGACTGCCGCGAACCCCGCCTCGGCCATCTCGACCATGGCCTGTCCGGCGATCGCCTCCACATCCTCGGGCGTCAGTCGGTCGAGAAAGCGGTACATCACCGCGCGCCAGGTCCAGAAACTGTCCGCCCCCGGCCCCCGACGCTCGGCCAGGCCGGCCATGGCGCGCTGGAAGGTATGGGAATGCAGGTTGACCGGTGCCGGCAGCAGGCAGGGTACCCGCATCCCCCGCGGCGCAACACCCGTCTCCACCGACGCGATCCGCCCTTCGGCCAGCGTCACGGACACCCCTCCGGCCCACCCGCCCGGCAGGAGCGCCGTCTCCGCCCAGATCGTCCCGTCCATTTCTCACCCTCGTTGACGCGGCAATTATGTATATACATAATAGGCCAATGAAAGGGAAGCCCCGATGATTCTGACCCATGTCACGCTCGCCACGATGGACGGCCCCGGACTGGGCCTTGTCCGCGGCGCCGCCGTGGTGACGGAGGGCGAGCGCATCGTCTGGGCCGGCCCGATGGCCGATCTGCCGGTTGCCGGCGAAATGCTCGACCTCGGGGGACGCCTCGTCACCCCCGCCCTGATCGACTGCCACACCCACCTGATCCACGCCGGCAGCCGGTCGGCCGAGTTCGCGGCCCGCATCGAAGGCGCGACCTACGCCGAGATCGCGGCGGCGGGCGGTGGCATCCTGTCGACGGTGCGCGCCACCCGGGCCGCCGACGAGGCCGCGCTTCTGGACCACGCCACCCCCTTCGCCCGCCAGATGCTCGCTGGCGGGGCGGCGACGGTCGAGGTCAAGTCGGGTTATGGGCTGACCCTCGGGGACGAGCTGAAGGTGCTGCGCGCGGCCCGCCGGCTGGCCTCCCGGCACCCCCTGCGCATCGTCACCTCGCACCTGGCCGCCCATGCCGTCCCGCCGGAATATGCTGGACGATCAGATGCTTACCTGGATGATGTCGTCATCCCCTCGCTGCGTGCCGCGCAGGAGGAAGGGCTGGTCGATGCGGTCGATGCCTTCTGCGAGGGAATCGCCTTTTCGTCCGCGCAGGTGGACCGGCTGTTCACGGAGGCCCGGCGCCTCGGCCTGCCGGTGAAGCTGCATGCGGACCAGTTGTCGAACCTCGGCGGCGGCGCACTGGCCGCGCGGCACAAGGCGCTTTCGGCCGACCATCTGGAGTACCTCGATGAGGCCGGCGCCGCGGCGATGGCGGCGGCGGGCACCGTCGCCGTCATCCTGCCCGGAGCCTTCTATGCGCTGCGCGAGACGCAGGTGCCCCCGGTCGCCGCCCTGCGCCGGCACGGGGTTGCGATGGCGGTCGCCACCGATTTCAACCCCGGTTCCTCGCCCATGACCTCGCTGACGCTGGCGATGCACATGGCCTGCACGCTGTTCCGCCTGACCGCCGCGGAAGCGCTGCGCGGCACCACCGTCACTGCCGCCCGCGCGCTCGGCCTCGCCGACCGTGGCCGCATCGCACCGGGCTGTCTCGCCGACCTCGCCGTCTGGGACACCGACGAGCCTGCCGACCTCGTGGGCCGGATCGGCGCGACCCAGCCCCTGTTCCGCATCTTCGGAGGCCGCCGTGACGCCTGAAACCCTGATCCCGGGCGCCGTGACACTGGCGCAGCTGGAACGCATCTTTCGCGACGGGCTGGAGGCCCGGCTGGCCGCCAGCGCCCGGCCCGGCATCGCCGCGGCGGCGCGCCATATCGCGGCGGCGGCGGGCGGGACGGCGGCGGTCTATGGCGTGAACACCGGATTCGGCAAGCTGGCGTCGGTGAAGATCGCCCAGGAAGATACAGAAACGCTTCAGAGAAACCTGATCCTGTCGCATTCCTGCGGGGTCGGCGCGCCGATGCCTGAGGATGTGGCACGGCTGATGATGGTGCTGAAGCTCCTGTCGCTTGGCCGCGGCGCCTCGGGCGTGCGGCCGGTGGTGGTGGAGCTGATCGAGGGGATGCTCGCGCGGGGCGTGACGCCGGTGATCCCCGAGCAGGGGTCGGTCGGCGCCAGCGGAGACCTCGCGCCGCTTGCGCATATGGCCGCGGTGATGATCGGGCACGGACTGGCGCTGGCGGACGGGCGGGTCAGGATCGGCGCAGAGGCGCTTGCCGCAAAGGGGCTTTCCCCGATCACGCTGGGTGCGAAGGAGGGGCTGGCGCTGATCAACGGCACCCAGTTCTCGACCGCCCATGCACTTGCCGGCCTGTTCGGTGCCTGGCGCGCGGCGCGCGAGGCGCTGGTGATCTCGTCCATGTCGACCGATGCGATCATGGGCTCGACTGCGCCTCTGGAGCCCGAGATCCACGCGTTGCGCGGCCACCCCGGCCAGATCGACGCCGCCGCCGCCATGCGTGCGCTGCTCGCCGGCTCCGCGATCCGCGAGAGCCACCGCGAGGGCGACACCCGGGTTCAGGACCCCTATTGCATCCGCTGCCAGCCGCAGGTCACGGGGGCCGCCATGGACGTGCTGCGCATGGCCGCCCGGACGCTCCGGACCGAGGCCAACGCCGCCACCGACAACCCGCTGGTGCTGTCGGACGGACAGATCGTGTCAGGCGGCAACTTCCACGCCGAACCCGTTGGTTTTGCGGCCGACATGATCGCCATGGCGCTGGCCGAGATCGGCGCCATCGCGCAGCGCCGCGTGGCCCTGATGGTCGACCCGACGCTGTCCTTCGACCTGCCGGCCTTCCTGACGCCACGCCCGGGCCTGAACTCGGGCCTGATGATCGCCGAGGTCACGACCGCCGCATTGATGAGCGAGAACAAGCACCTGGCCCACCCGACGGTGATCGATTCGACACCCACATCGGCCAATCAGGAGGATCACGTCAGCATGGCCGCCCATGGTGCCCGGCGCCTCGGACCGATGCTCGGCAACCTGAACGTCATCCTCGGGGTCGAGGCGATGTGCGCGGCGCAGGGTATCGGCTTCCGCGCCCCCCTGCGCACCTCGCCGCCCCTCCAGTCGGCGCTGGCGGCCTTCCGGGCCCGCGTTCCGGCGCTCGACCACGACCGCTACCTCGCCCCCGACATCGCGGCGGCGGCCGAACTCGTCGCCGCCGGCGCCCTGTCTCAGGCCGCGGGCCTCCCCTTGCCTGAACTCACCCTTTCCTGATGGCCCAAGTATCCCGGGGGTCCGGGGGCAGCGCCCCCGGCCCTCGTCCCCGCACCGGAGCCCGCCCATGACAAACCCCCGCCACAACGCCCGCACCGTCCTGCCCCCCACCGGCCCCGAGCGGACGGCGAAAAGCTGGGCCACCGAGGCCGCGCTGCGCATGCTGATGAACAACCTGCACCCCGACGTGGCCGAGAACCCGCACGAACTGGTGGTCTATGGCGGCATCGGCCGCGCTGCCCGCACCTGGGACGACTTCGACCGGATCTGCGGCGCCCTGCGCGACCTCGAGGGTGACGAGACGCTGCTGGTGCAGTCGGGCCGCCCGGTCGGCATCTTCCGCACCCACCCGGACGCCCCGCGCGTGCTGATCGCCAACTCGAACCTGGTGCCGCACTGGGCCACCTGGGACCATTTCCACGAACTCGACCGCAAGGGGCTGATGATGTACGGCCAGATGACGGCCGGCAGCTGGATCTACATCGGCACGCAGGGCATCGTGCAGGGCACCTACGAGACCTTCGCCGCGGCCGCCCGGCGCCACTACGGCACCGCCGACCTGCGCGGGCGCGTGGTGCTCACCGCCGGGCTAGGCGGCATGGGTGGTGCGCAGCC
>DAOLBY010000264.1:0-2728 GCA_035324325.1 Paracoccaceae bacterium
GACCGAGGCGCTGGAGGACGGCCTGCCCGACGATGAAGGCACCGCCGAAGGCGCAGCCGCGGCCATGGCCCGGCGCGACCTGGGCCGGCTGATGGCAACGCTTCCCGACGGCCAGCGGCAGGCCATCGAACTCGTCAAGGTGCAGGGCTATTCGACCGAGGAAGCGGCGGCGCGCATGGGCATCACCGCCGGCACGCTCAAGGTGCGGGTGCACCGGGGCCTCATGCGGCTGATGGCGCAGGTCGCGGGGGGCGCGGCATGAAGACCGACGATCTGATCGCGATGCTGGCCACGGGGGCCGAACCCGTGGCCCCGCCGCGCGACGGGCGGGTCATGGCGGCCGGACTGCCGGTGGCACTGGCCGCGGCTGCGGCGGTGGTGGCGGTCTGGCTCGGGCTGCTTTCTCCCGATCTGTGGGGCGTCAGCGCGACGGGCCCCAAGATCGCCTATGCCGCGGCACTGACCGGGGCGGGGCTATGGCTTCTGCGTCGGCTCGGCCGGCCGGGCACCGATGCGCGGCTGCCCGCGGCGCTGCTGGCGGCGGTGCTGGCGCTGGTGCTTGCGCTGGGGCTCGCGGATTACCTGGCGACCGATCCTGCCGGGCGGGGGATGCGCCTGATGGGGAAGTCGGCCAGCCAGTGCCCGCTGGCGATCCTGACGCTGTCGGTGCCGGCGCTGGCCGTGGCGCTTGCGGCGGCGCGGATGCTGGCGCCGGTGCGGCTGCGGCTAGCGGGTGCGGCGGCGGGACTGGCGGCGGGGGGCACGGCGGCCGCGGGCTATGCGCTGGCCTGCACCGAGGGCGCCGCCCTCTTCATTGCGGTCTGGTACACGCTGGGAATGGCGCTGGCGGCGGGTCTCGGGGCCCTGATCGGTCCGCGGGTGCTGCGCTGGTAGGGGGTTGCCCGGGTCGCGCCGTGTCACCACTTTGGCCCCATGTGCGGCCGCTTCACCCTGACCCATCCGACCGAGGCGCTGGCGGCCCTGTTCGGCACCGCGCCATCGAACGACCTGCCCGATGGGCCGCGCTTCAACGTCTGCCCCACGCAGACCATTCCGGTCGTCACCTCGGAGGGCGGGGTGCGCCGGCTTAGGCCGATGCGCTGGGGCTTCCTGCCGCAATGGTACAAGACCCCTGCGGACGGCCCGCTGATCATCAACGCCCGGGCGGATACGATCGCCACCAAACCCGCCTTCCGCGAGGCGGTGCGCGCGCGCCGCTGCCTGGTGCCTGCCAGCGGTTTCTATGAATGGGAAACGGCCGCCGACGGCCGCACCAAGTTGCCCTGGTACTTCACCCGGGCCGACGGGCAGCCCATGGCGCTGGCGGGCCTGTGGCAACGCTGGGAACGCGACGGGCAGGCCATCGACACCTGTGCCATCGTCTCGACCGACGCCGGCCCCGGCATGGCGGGCCTGCACCACCGCGAGGCGGTGGTGCTGGAGCCCGCCGACTGGCCGCTGTGGCTGGGGGAGGCCGGGCACGGCGCGGCGGTCCTGATGCGCGCCGCGGCGCCCGGGGCACTGGCGCCGCCCTGGCGAGTGGACCCCCGCGTGAACTCGAACCGCGCCGAGGGGCCTGACCTGATCCTGCCTCTGGCCGCGTGACAAGTGAGTGGAGCGGGCGACGGGAATCGAACCCGTGTCTCTAGCTTGGAAGGCTAGGGTCTTACCATTACACAACGCCCGCGCCGTGCCGTGATACCCCCCCGCGGCCCGGCCCGCAAGAAGGCCGCTACAGGTTCTCGGCCTGCGGCATGCCGAGGACGTGGAAGCCGCCGTCCACATGCACCACCTCGCCAGTGGTGAAGGCGCCGGCATCCGACGCGAGCCAGACCGCCGTTCCCCCCACGGCCTCGAGCGTGGCGTTCGACCGCAGCGGCGCGTTGGCCTCGGTGTGGCGGAAGGTGGCGCGCGCCCCGCCGATCGCGGCGCCCGCCAGCGTCTTCATCGGCCCGGGGCTGATCGCGTTGACCCGGATGCGCTGCGGCCCGAGGTCATTGGCGAGGTAGCGCACCGAGCTTTCCAGCGCCGCCTTCGCCACCCCCATCACATTGTAGTTGGGCGTTACCCGGTTCGACCCCTGGAAGGTCAGCGTCAGGCAGGTGCCGCCCTCGGGCATCAGCTCGGAAGCCCGGCGGCACACGTCGATGAAGCTGAAGCAGGAAATCGCCAAGGAGTTCTTGAAGTTCGCGCGGCTGGTGTTGATGAACCGGCCGGTCAGCTCGTTCTTGTCGGAATAGGCGATGGCATGAACGATGAAATCCATGCGGCTCCAACGGTCCCTGATCGCTGCGAAGGCGGCATCGAGGCTGGCGTCGTCCGACACGTCCACGTCGAGCAGGACATCCGACCCGACCGAGGCCGCCAGCGGTTCTACCCGCTTGCCGAAAGCCTCGCCCTGGTAGGAGAAGGCGAGCTCCGCACCTGCATCCGCCATGGCCTTCGCGATGCCCCAGGCGATGGACCGTTCGTTGGCCACGCCCATGATCAGGCCGCGCCGGCCGTGCAACCATCCGCTCATCGCCCGCCCCCCGCCATCAGCCGCGATACTTGCTCATGACAAGCGTGGCGTTGGTGCCGCCGAAGCCGAAGCTGTTGGACAGCACGCCGTCGATCTCGACCCCGTCGCGCAGTTCGGTCACGATCTCGCCCGGGTCGAGCGCGGGGTCGGGCGTGACCACATTGGCCGAGGCGGCGATGAAGCCCTTGTGCATCATGATCAGCGAAT
>DAOLBY010000058.1:0-5141 GCA_035324325.1 Paracoccaceae bacterium
CGTCGCGGATGGCCAGAAGCGCGGTGACGAAGCGGTCGATCTCCGCCTTCGTCTCGGACTCGGTGGGTTCCACCATCAGGGTGCCGGCCACCGGCCAGCTCATGGTGGGGGCGTGGAAACCGTTGTCGATCAGCCGCTTGGCGATGTCGTCCACGGTCACGCCCGCTTCGGCGAAGGGGCGGGTGTCGAGGATGCATTCATGCGCCACGCGGCCCTTGTTGCCCATGAACAGGATCGGGTAGGCCCCGCGCAGGCGGGCCGCGATGTAGTTGGCGTTCAGGATCGCCACGCGCGTCGCCTGGGTCAGCCCCGCGCCCCCCATCATCAGGCAGTAGGCCCAGGAGATCAGCAGGATCGAGGCCGAACCGTAGGGCGCCGCGCTGACCGCCCCGGCCTCGGCCGTGCGGGGATCGCCGGGCAGGAAAGGCGCCAGATGCGCACGCACCCCGATCGGCCCCATCCCCGGGCCGCCGCCGCCATGGGGGATGGCGAAGGTCTTGTGCAGGTTGAGGTGGCTCACGTCGCCGCCGATCTCGCCCGGCTTCACCAGGCCGACAAGCCCCGTCGATATAGACCTGACCGCCGTGGTCGTGGGTGATGCGGCAGACCTCGCGCACGGTTTCCTCGAAGACGCCGTGGGTGGACGGGTAGGTGATCATGCAGGCGGCCAGCCGTTCGCCTGCCTCGGCCGCACGGGCGGCGAAGTCGTCGAGGTCCACGTCGCCGTTCGGCGCAGACTTGACCGGCCAGACCTGCATGCCGGCCATCTGTGCCGACGCGGGGGTGGTGCCATGCGCGCTCATCGGGATCAGGCAGATGTCGCGATGCCCCTGCCCCCGACTGCGATGCCAGGCCTGGATGGTCAGCAGCCCCGCGTATTCCCCCTGCGCGCCCGAGTTCGGTTGCATCGAGAAGGCGTCATAGCCGGTGATCTCGCAGAGCTTTTCCTCGAGGTCCGAGATCGCCTCGCGGTAGCCGGCCGCCTGGTCCGCAGGCACGAAGGGGTGCAGGCTGCCGAATTCGGGCCAGGTGACCGGCATCATCTCGGCCGCGGCGTTCAGCTTCATGGTGCAGGATCCGAGCGGGATCATCGCCCGGTCGAGCGCCAGATCGCGGTCCGACAGCCGGCGCATGTAGCGCATCATCTCCGACTCGGCCCGGTTCATGTGGAACACCGGGTGCGTCAGGAAGTCGGTCCTGCGCAGCATCGCCTCCGGGAAGCCAAGCTCGGCCCGGTGCGGCGGCACGCCCTCGATCCCGAAGGCGCGCAGGACGCGCACCAGCACGCGCTCGTCCGTTGTCTCGTCCAGGCTGATGCCCACCCGATCCGACCCGATCCGGCGGAAGTTCAGCCCCTCGTTGCGCGCCGCGGCGAGGATACCCGCCTGTCCCACGCCCACCTCGACCGTGATCGTGTCGAAGAAGGCCTTCGGCGCGACCTTTGCACCCGCCGCCTTCAGCGCGCGCGCAAGCCGGTTGGTGAGCAGATGCACCCGTTCGGCGATGGCACGCAGGCCCTTCGGGCCGTGGAACACCGCATAGAACGAGGCCATCACCGCCAGCAGGGCCTGCGCGGTACAGACGTTCGAGGTGGCCTTCTCGCGCCGGATATGCTGTTCGCGCGTCTGCAGCGAAAGCCGGTAGGCCTTGTTGCCGCGCGAGTCCACGCTGACGCCGACGATGCGGCCGGGCATCTGGCGTTTCAGCTCGTCCTTGCAGGCCATGAAGGCCGCATGCGGGCCGCCGTATCCCATCGGCACGCCGAAGCGCTGCGAGGACCCGATGGCGATGTCGGCCCCCATCGCCCCCGGTTCCTTCAGCAGGCACAGGGCCAGAAGGTCGGTCGCCACCACCGCGATGCCCTTCGCGGCATGGACCTTGGCGATCAGGGCCGAGAAGTCGGTCACATGGCCGTAGCTGCCCGGATACTGGAAGATCGCGCCGAACACCCGCGCCGGGTCGAGGTTGCCCACCATGTCCTCGATCACTTCGATCCCCAGGGGTTCGGCCCGCGTGCGGATGACAGCGATCGTCTGGGGGTGGCAGAAGCGGTCCACGAAGAAAGCGGTGGCCTTCGACTTTGCCGCGCGCTGCGCCATGACCATCGCCTCGGCCGCCGCGGTGGCCTCGTCGAGCAGCGAGGCGTTGGCCACCGGCAGGCCGGTCAGGTCCGCGACCATCGTCTGGTAGTTCAGCAGCGCCTCTAGCCGGCCCTGTGCAATCTCCGGCTGGTAGGGGGTATAGGCGGTGTACCAGGCGGGGTTCTCGAGGATGTTGCGCTGGATCGCCGGCGGCGTGACGGTGCCGTAGTAGCCCTGCCCGATCAGGCTGGTCATCACCCGGTTGCGCGCCGCGACCTGCCGCATCCGGTCGAGCAGTTCGTGCTCGGCCAGCGGCGCCCAGGACAGCGGCGCCTTCTGGCGGATCGAGGCCGGCACCGTCTCGTCGATCAGCGCGTCGAGGTCGAGCGCACCCACAGCGGCCAGCATCTCGGCCATCTCGGCCGGCGAAGGGCCGATGTGGCGGCGGTTGGCGAAGTCGTAGGGGCGATAGTCGGTTTCGGCGAAGGTCATGGATCGGGTCCCGTGGCGGCAGGATCCTTCGAAGGAGCCTGCAATTCCCTTGCAAGAAAACTGCCTGGAAACCGTTCGGTTTCCGGCGCTTGGCGTCAGGCGACGAAATCGGCGTATTCGTCCTCGTCCATCAGCTCGTCGAGAACCGACAGATCCTCCACCCGCATCTTGAAGAACCAGGCCGCGCCGGTCGGATCCTCGTTCACGAGGCCGGGGTTGTCGACGACCTTCTGGTTCACGGCCACGATCTCGCCGTCGAGTGGCGCCAGGATGTCCGAGGCCGCCTTGACGCTTTCGATCACGCAGACCTCGTCGCCCTCGGCCACCACGGCCTCGACCTCGGGCAGTTCCACGAAGACCACGTCACCCAGCTGGGTCGCGGCGTGTTCGGTGATGCCCACGACCACCAGATCGCCCTCGACCCGCAGCCATTCGTGTTCCTTGGTGTACTTCATGGGATGCCTCAGCGTTTGTAGGAATGGGGATGGAAGGGAAGCGCGGTCACGGTCACGGCCACCACCCCGCGCCGGCCGCCCCCCCGCAGGACCGTGCCCGGGGCAGCAGACTCGCGTGGCACGATGCCCATGGCGATCGGCCGGTTCAGCGACGGCCCGAAGCCGCCCGAGGTGATGGTGCCGATCTGGCGGTCGTCGGACGAGAACAGCGGGTCGCCCTCGCGCAGGGGGGCGCGGCCCTCGGGCAGAAGGCCGACACGCGCCAGCGGCGCGCCCTCGGCCAGCTGGCGCAGGATCGCGGCCTCGCCGGGAAAGCCGCCGGCACGGTCGCCACCCGTGCGGCGCACCTTCGGGATGGCCCAGCCCAGCCCCGCCTCAACCGGCGTGGTGGTGTCGAAGATGTCGTGCCCGTACAGGCAAAGCCCGGCCTCCAGCCGCAGCGTGTCGCGGGCGCCGAGACCCACGGGGGCGACGGACGGATGGCCGAGCAGGGTTTCGGCCAGCGCCACCGCGCATTCGTCGGGCACCGAGATCTCGAATCCGTCCTCGCCGGTATAGCCGGAACGCGACACCCAAAGGTCGCCCCAGTCCGATGCGAACACCCCGGCATCCATGAACCGCGTCGCGGCGGCTGCGGGGACGATGGCGGCAAGCACCGCCTCGGCCAAGGGCCCCTGCAAGGCCAGCAGCGCGCGGTCGGTGATCGGCAGGACCTCGGCCACATGCGACAGATGGACCGCCATATGGGCAAGGTCGGCTGCCTTGCAGGCGGCATTGACCACCACGAACAGGTGATCGCCGCGGTTCGCGAACATCAGGTCGTCCAGGATCCCGCCCCGGTCGTTGGTGAACAGGCCATAGCGTTGCCGACCCGGCGCGAGCCCAGCCACATCGACGGGCATCATCGCCTCGAACGCTTTCGACAGTGCCGCCATGTCGGCCTTCGGGCGCAGGATCACCTGGCCCATGTGGCTGACATCGAACAGCCCCGCCTCGGCGCGGGTGTGCAGGTGTTCCCGCAGAATGCCCGCCGGATACTGCACCGGCATGGAATAGCCCGCGAACGGCACCATCCGGGCGCCAAGCCCCTTGTGCAGTTCGCGAAGCGGCGTCGTGAGCAGATCGTCCATGGTTCCCCCGGCCGGACCTTCGGCATGCATCCCGGACGGCCTGCCGCCGCCCCCGATGCCCCCTCTGTCCATGCCGCGGTGGCGGCGCCTGAGATCGTTATCCCTTCGGCGCCCCGGTTTCCCGGGGTCTCTCCAGAGCTTCCCTGCCAGGCCGGTCCCTTGCGCCTGAGAGTTTACCGGGGCGGTTGCTCCTTCGGCACCGGCAGGGCGGCGGACCGCCCGGCCGGATTCTCCCGGACCTGACGCGCAAGTCCTAGACCTTCGCGCGGCGCGCTGGCAAGGGGGATCGCGGAACGGCAGGGGGCGGGATGGCGGACAGGGTGTTCGGCTACGGGTCGCTCGTGAACCGGGCGACGCATGCAATGGCCCCGGCGGTGCCGGCGCGGCTGGCGGGATGGCGTCGGGTCTGGGTGCATGTGGCGGCGCGGCCGGTGGCCTTTCTGTCGGTGCGGCGGGCCCCCGGGGCGATCCTGGGGCTGGCGGCCGAGGTCGAACCCGGCGGCTGGCCGGCGCTCGATGCGCGCGAGGCCGCCTATGGCCGTCAGGGGGTCACGGCCGAAGCGGCGGACGGCCCCCTGCCGGTGCAGGTCTATGCGGTGCCCGAAGGCGCGGGGGCGCGGCCGGCCGCGGCGTATCCCATCCTGATGAGCTATCTCGATACCGTGGTGCAGGGGTTTCTGGACGTGTTCGGTGAGGCGGGGGCGGCAGACTTCTTCGCCTCGACCGACGGCTGGGATGCCCCGGTGGTCGACGACCGGACAGCACCCCTCTATCCGCGGGCGCAGCTGCTGACGGCAAGGGAAACGGCGCTGGTCGATGCGCTGCTGGCCACGACCGCCGCGCACATCCTGCGCTGAGGGCGCGCGCGGCGGCTTTCGGCTCAGCCGCGCATGGCGCGGCGGGCCTGCCAGATGGCGATGGCGGCGAACAGGACGCCCCCCGCCGCCTGCCCCACCAGCACCCCTTGCGCCCCCATCCAGGCC
>DAOLBY010000058.1:5151-17632 GCA_035324325.1 Paracoccaceae bacterium
CCCGCCATGACGAATGGCACGGTGCCGAGCGTGTGGCGGCCCCAGTTCACCAGGGTCGACTGGAACGGCCGGCCGAGGTTGTTGCAGGCGGCGTTGGCGACGAAGATCGCGCCGTTGAAGAAGAACATCAGCGCCAGCGGCCCGCAGAACAGAAAGACGAGGTCGCGCGCCAGCCCCTGCGCGCGGAACAGATCGGCGATGGGCGCGCGCAGCAGGAACAGGACAGCTGCCGCCGCCACCGTGACGAGCGCAGTGAAGGCCAGCGCCGCGCCGAAGGCCGCGCGCACCCGGTCCATCCGCCCGGCGCCCAGGTTCTGGCCGATGATCGGCCCGACCGCGCCCGAGAGCGCGAAGATCGTGCCGAAGGCGAGCGGCGTCAGGCGCCCCGCGATCGCCATGCCCGCCACCGCGCCCTCGCCGAAGGCCGCCATCGCTCGCGTCACCCAGGCCTGGCCGAAGGGGGTTGCCACCTGCGTCAGCATGGCGGGTCCGGCAATGGCCCAGACCGGGCGCAGGTCGTCCCGCAGCCCCGCGGCGGTCGGCCGGTCGAGCCCGCCGTAGTGGCGCAGCAGCGGCCGCAGCGCCAGCGCCGCGATGGTCAGCCGCGCGGCGACCGAGGCGAGCGCCGCGCCGGTCAGATCGAGCCCCAGACCGAAGATCAGGATCGGGTCGAGTACCGCATTGACTGCTCCGCCCCAGATCGTCGCGGTCATCGCGCGGCGCGCATCGCCATGCGACCGCAGGATCGCGCCTCCGATCATGCCGAGCATCAGGAAGGGTTGCGAGGGCACGATGATCGACAGGTAATGGACCGCATGGGCCTCGGTCGCACCGCTCGCCCCAAGCAGCCGGACGAGGGGGCCGAGCGACAGCCAGACCACGCCGGCAAACGCCGCCCCGAACAGGACGCCATGCACCAGCGCATGGGTGGCGCGACGGCGGGCAAGCGCGGGGTCGCGCGCCCCCACGGCACGCGCGACGAGCGCGCCGGCGGCGATGGACATTCCGATGCCGACCGAGGTGGTGAAGAACAGGATCGCCCCGGCATAGCCGACCGCCGCAGCCAGTTCCGCCTGCCCGAGCCAGGAGATGAACACCATGTCCACGAAATCGACCGCGAAGATCGCCATCAGCCCGACCGATGCGGTCAGCGACATCACCGCGACATGGGCAAACAGGTTGCCTTCGGTGAATCGGCCGGCAGGCGGGGCGGGGGGCGGCGGCGTGTCTGCCATGGCGCCGGTGTCGCGCGACGCGCAGGGCGGCGCAAGGGGGCGTCACCCGGTGCTGGCGTGCATCCGTTCGATATAGGCGCGCATTTCCTCGGCCTCGTGGCGTGCGGCGCGCAGACCGTCCATGGCGGCGCGCAGCTCGGCCTCGGTCTGCGACAGCTGGTTCGACAGTTCCGCCTCGCGCCCTTCGGCCCAGGCCAGCGCCTGGTCGCGCGTTTCCTCGGCCTCGTGCAGCATCTGTGCCATGCGGTCGAGTTCGGCAATGTCGCCACCCGGCACCCGGGCGAAACGCACCAGCAGCCAGTGCGTCAGCCAGCCCAGCAGGTAGGCCACGAACAGGATGATCGTGGCGATCACGATGAACTCGGTCCGGTTCATGGATCGGCGGGGCGGCGCTGCGGGCGCAGGGCGACGGGTTCGACGGGCTCGAAGCCCGCGGCCGCTTCGGCCGCTTCGCCGGCGGCGGTGTCGGGCAGCATGATCGAGCGCGTGGCGCCGAGGTCCGGCGCCTCGGGCGTGGCGGCGAGCGCCACCGCCTCGCCCGCGGTCGAGAAGGTGGCGACGGTGGCCGCCCCGGCCGGCGGATCCAGCAGCGCGAACTCGATCCGACGGTTGGCCTCGCGCCCTGCCTCGGTCGCATTGTCGGCGATCGGGCGTTCCTCGCCATAGCCGCGGGCGGTGATGCCGTCGGTCGTCACGCGGCGGCCGACGAGCGCGGCCAGCACCGCATCGGCTCGCGACTGGCTGAGGCGCAGGTTACCCGCGTCGCTGCCCTGGCTGTCGGTATGGCCCGAGATCTCGATCCGCAGGGGCGGGCAGACGCGCAGCACCTCGGCCAGCGCGTCCAGCGCCGCCCGGCTGTCGGAAGCGATGTCGGCCGAGCCGGGCGCAAAGACGATCTTGTTGGCCGCGAGCACGGCATTCAGACGCCCGGCACATTCCTGCGGTGTCGGCAGCGCCGCCGTCGGGTCGCGCGCCTCGTCATAGCGCACATCGACCCGAAAGGTCTGGCCCGAACCGAGCCGACCCGACAGAATCTGCGCGATGCGCGACCGCGCGGTGCTGTCGGCGGCCACTCCCGCCACCTCCACAAGGTCGGCGCGTACGGTCAGCGCGCCCTCGTCCAGTTCGGACAGCGCCTCGAGCCCCGCCAGCACCCGCACCGGCCAGCCGCCGGGCAGGTCCGCATCGAGCCGCGTCGCGGTATAGACCCCCTCGGCGCCGAAGCGCGCGCGCGCATAGGCATCGACCGCATCGCGCAACAGGGCATCGGTCAGCCTGCCGCGCAGTTCGATCCGCCCGCCGGTGGCCAGGGTCGCGGTGAACTCGGCCGGTCCGCTGGGTGCGGCAATCGCCTTGGGCGTCAGGGTCGCGGTCAGCGAGAATACCGGCGGCAGCGCCGCCTGCAACTCGCCCACCACCCGGTCGAAGGCGGCCTGCGTCACCTCGGGTCCGGCGACCAGCGCCACATCGGCATCGGCAAAGGTCAGCGTTCCGTCGCCGAGCGCGGCGAGCGCGCGGATGCCCGCCTCGGCCGCCTCGGACCAGCGCGGGGTGGGCACGCCAAGGCCCAGCGTGCAGGTCTGCTTACCCTGGGCGCCGGCGGCGACGGCGGCGGCAAGGATGCGGTCGCGGGCGCGTTCGGTATCGGCGGAACAGGCGTCGAAGCGTGCAACGCCGCCTTCGCGCACCAGCCGCAGGGTGAAGGGCGTCAGCACCGGGCGCGGGGCCGAGATGTCGATGCGGACCGACAGCCCCTCGGGCGCGCGCCGGGCAAGCTCGGCCTCGAATCGCCGCTTCTCGGCCTCGGACTTGGCGATGGCAGTGATCTCCACCCGGTCGGCCGCGACCGAGACCTTCGACCGCGGCAGCAGTGCCAGCGCCTCGGTCCCGTAATCGAGCGCGGCGCCCCAGCCTTCGGGCGCGGGCCAGTTTGCAGCCTCGAGCATGTTCGACATCGGCAGGTCGGCAGCTGCGGCGCGGGCCTGATCCAGCACCGGCTCGAGCGCATCGGCATCGGCCCCGGGGATCAGCCCGATCAGCGACAGCCCGTCGTCGTTGCGCAGCATCTCGACCGAGAAGCGCGGCGGGGTCGGGGCGCGGAGTGCGGTCACGTCCAGTTCGTCCCGCACCCGGCCCGCATCGATCACGCTGCCGGCGAGGTTGAGCGCGCGGAAGCGCTGCGCCTCCGTGGGGGCGGTGCCGGACAGTCGCACGCGCAGCCCGTCGCCCGCAACTTCGGCCCAGGTGATGCCTTCGGCCAGCAAGGTCGAGGTCACGGCGGCGGCGGTGCGCCGTTCCAGCGCCTGCGCGGCCCAGACCGAGACCCCGAGGAAGGCCGTCCCCGCGACCAGCATGGCGGCGGTGCCCAGAACGGCCGAACGGAAGGTCGGGGACAATCGGAAGCTGTATGCCATCTCGCCCTCGTCTCTAGGCCGTATCGGCGCGCCGTTCAATCAGGCCAGCGCCGCACCGGCAAGAAACAGCGCAGGGATCAGGCCGGCATCGCGATTCGACCGGAACAGGCGCAGGCAGGTGTCGGGGTCGGTGGTGTCCAGCCGTGTCAGCTGCCAGGCGAGGTGCCAGCCGAAGCCCCAGACACCGGCCAGCGCCAGCACCAGCGCCAGCGGCGAGGCCCCGGAGGGCACCATGGCAAGCACGATTGCCGCCGTCATCAGCACCACGGCGACCACCAGGAAGACTCGCAGCCAGGGTCGCGTGCCCGCATCGCCGAACAGCCGGGCAGTCGACTTCACCCCGATCAGCGCGTCGTCCTCCTTGTCCTGGTGGGCGTAGATCGTGTCGTAGAACAGCGTCCAGGCGATCCCCGCTGCCCACAGGATCACTGCCGCGAGCGCCAGCGCGCCGGAATGCGCCGTCCAGGCCACCAGCACCCCCCAGTTGAAGGCGAGGCCGAGGAACACCTGCGGCCACCAGGTGAAGCGCTTGGCGAAGGGATAGACCGCGACCAGTGCCAGCGAGGCGATGCCAAGCCCGATGGTCGCCCGGTTGTAGGTGAACAGGATCAGCGCGGCGACCAGCGCCTGCGCCACCATCCAGACCAGGGCCTGCCGCGGCGTGACCTGGCCCGAGGGCAGGGGCCGCGACCGCGTGCGCGCCACCTGAGCGTCGAAATCGCGGTCGGTCAGGTCGTTCCAGGTGCACCCCGCCCCGCGCATGAGGAAGGCACCGACGCCGCAACCGAGGGCGATCCACAGATCCCAGGGCCGGAACCCGGTGCCGGCGGCAGCCGCCAGCCCCAGCCCCCAGAGGCACGGCAGATACAGAAGCCAGGTGCCGATCGGGCGGTCCGCCCGGCTGAGGCGCAGGAAAGGCCGCGCCGGCGCCGGGGCGAGCCGGTCCACCCAGTTGCCGCGGGGCGCATCGGCAACGGCGCCGGCAGGCTCTGCCGGCTTCGGCGCCGGATCTGGCGTGGGCGCGGTCCCGGCCATATGGTGCCCCCATGATTGCCCCTCGGTCCCACGGCGCCAAGGTCCGGCTGTATGTAGAGCACCCGCTTGCCCCCGGGCAAGCGCTGCCGCTGACCGAGGCGCAGGCGCATTACCTGATCGCGGTCATGCGGCTTGGCGCCGACGACAGGGTGCTGGCCTTCAACGGGCAGGACGGCGAATGGCTGGCGCGGCTGGCGCCGGCTGGACGACGGGCGGGCGCGCTGATCCCAGAGGCCCGGACCGCCCCGCAGATGAACCCGCCCGACCTGTGGCTGCTCTTCGCGCCGCTGAAGAAGGGGCGCACCGATTTCATCGTCGAGAAGGCCGCCGAACTGGGCGCGGCGCGCATCCTGCCGGTGCAGACGCGGCTGACCAACGCCGAACGCATCCGGCAGGACAGGCTGCAGGCCCATGCGGTCGAGGCGGCCGAACAATGCGGCGGCACCTTCGTGCCCCCGGTCGAGGGCCTGCAACCGCTGGACCGGCTGCTCGACGCCTGGCCGCGCGACCGCCGGCTGATGTGGTGCGACGAGGGGTTGGCGGGCCGCTCCTCTGCCCTTCCGGGCGTCCTCGCGGCCGAAGCCGCCGGCACCGGCGGACAGGGCGCCCCCTGGGCCATCCTGATCGGCCCCGAAGGCGGGTTTCATCCCGACGAGACGCGGCGGCTGCGCGCGCTGCCGCAGGCGGTGGCGGTGGCGCTCGGCCCGCGCATCCTGCGCGCCGACACGGCGGCGGTTGCGGCGCTGGCGCTCTGGCAGGCGGCGGTGGGGGACTGGGGATGATCCGCCCCGAACTCGCGGCCCTGTTCCACCGCTGGCGCGAGGTCATCGCGGCGGGCGCGGTGGCAGCACTCGGGATGTGGCTGGCCGGCCTAGGCGGACCGCTGCCACTGGCCGCGGGCGCCCTTCTGGGGCTGGGCGGGGCGGGTTGGGCCCTGACCGCATGGCGCCGCGTGCGCTTCGCGCAGGACGTGGCCGCACCGGGGCTGGTCGAGGTGACGGAAGGGCGCATCGGCTATTTCGGCCCCAGCTTCGGCGGATTCATCGACCGCGACGACCTGGCCGAGATCCGGCTGGTCACGCAGGGAGGGCGCCGCGTCTGGCGGCTTTCCGCACTGACGGGCGAGGTGCTGCTGGTGCCGGTGGATGCGCAGGGGGCCGATCGGCTGCTCGATGCCTTCGCCGCACTGCCGGGTCTTGATGCCGGTGCGCTGGTCGCCGCGCTGTCGCCCGGCGGCGGCGGCGCTGGCGGCGGGCTGCCTGCCGCGGGCCCGGTCCTGCGCACCGTCTGGCGCCGCCCGGGCAGCGGGCTTGCACCGCGCTGAGGCATCCCTTCGGCCGCCCTTGACTATGTCAGGCAGCCCGGCCACCTCTAGGCGCCAGTTTCGCAGCCCATCGGAGACGCCGCCACCATGTCCATCCCCCAGTCCGGCGGCGGGCCGATCGAGCGTTCCGAACAACTTGCCGAATACCTGGCCTCGGGCTGCAAGCCGTCGCAGGATTTCCGCATCGGCACCGAGCACGAGAAGTTCGGCTGGCTGCCTGCGACCGCTGCGCCGCTGCCCTATGACGGCGCGGCCTCGGTCCGCGCCGTGCTGCAGGGTCTGGCCGACCGCTTCGGCTGGTCGCCCGTCACCGAACAGGGCGCCCTGATCGGGCTGACGCGCGAGGGCGCCAACGTCAGCCTGGAACCGGGGGGGCAGCTGGAACTGTCGGGCGCCCCCCTGACCTCGATCCACGCGACCGAGGCGGAACTGGCATGTCACCTGGACGAAGTGGCGGCGGTTGCCCGTCCCCTCGGCGTGCGGTTCTTCTCGATGGGCGCGGCGCCGGTCTGGCGGCACGAGGACATGCCGGTGATGCCCAAGGGCCGGTATCGCCTGATGACCGACTACATGGGCCGCGTCGGCACCCACGGCACGCAGATGATGTACCGCACCTGCACCGTGCAGGTGAACCTCGACTACGCCTCCGAGGCCGACATGGTGAAGAAGCTGCGCGTGGCGCTGGCCTTGCAGCCCGTGGCGACCGCGCTCTTTGCCTCGAGCCCTTTCTTCGAGGGGAAGCCGAACGGGCACCGCAGCTGGCGCAGCCGCATCTGGCGAGGGCTGGACGATGCGCGCACCGGCATGCTGCCCTTTGCCTTCGACGAGGGGATGGGGTTCCAGGCCTATGTGGACTGGATGCTCGACGTGCCCATGTATTTCGTCTACCGCGACGGCCGCTACGTGGATGCGCGAGGCCAGTCGTTCCGCGATTTCCTGGCTGGCCGCCTGCCCGCCCTGCCGGGCGAAATACCCACGCTTTCGGACTGGGCCGACCACCTGACCACCGCCTTCCCCGAGGCCCGCGTCAAGAAGTACATCGAGATGCGGGGGGCGGACGCCGGCAGCCGGGCGCATCTGAACGCCCTACCCGCCTTCTGGGTGGGGGTCATGTATGACGGCACCGCGCTCGATGCAGCCTGGGACCTGGTGAAAGGCCTCGACGCCGAGACACGTCAGGGCCTGCGGGTCGCGGCCTCGGAACGCGCGCTGGCGGGCGAAGCCGAAGGTGTGCGCCTGGCCGACCTTGCGGCCCGGGCGCTGGCGATCTCGCGCGCAGGGCTCGCGGCGCGGGCGCAGGCGGGGGCGGACGGGGGTGACGAGGGGCGGTTCCTCGACGGGCTGGGCCACCAGATCGACCGCCGCGAGGGGCAGGCCGACCGCCTTCTTCGACTGTACGAGGGCGAATGGGGCGGGGACGCCGCCTGCGCCATGACCGCGACCGAACTGTGCTGACGCAGGGGATGACCGACGGGGTCGCGCTGGCCCTGGCGGGCGAGGCGCTGGTCGCGCGCGGCTCGGGCGCGCTGTGGTGGCCCGCGGCCGGGACCCTGACGGTGGCCGACCTGCATCTGGGAAAGTCCGGCCGGCTGGCGCGGCGCGGCGGCGCCCTGCTGCCGCCCTACGAGACGCAGGAGACGCTGGCGCGGCTCGATGCCGACATCGCGACGCTCAACCCGGCGCGCGTCATCTGCCTCGGCGACAGCTTCGACGATATGCTGGCGGGCGAGGAGATGGACGACGGCGCGCGCCTCTGGCTGATGCGGCTGGCGGCAGGGCGCGAATGGGTCTGGATCGCGGGCAACCACGACCCCGGGCCTCTGGCAGTGCCCGGCTCGCACCGGGCCGAATGGGCCGAAGGTGCGCTGGTGTTCCGCCACGCGGCCGCACCGGTGCCGCCGCAGGGGGGCGAGGTCTCGGGCCACTATCACCCCAAGCACGGTGTCGCGGGTCGGGTCCGTGCCTGTTTCCTTCTGGGCGGGGGCCGGCTGATCCTGCCGGCCTTCGGCACCTACACCGGCGGTCTGCCCGCGACCGACCCGGTGCTGGTCGCGCTGACCGGGCCCGGAGCGCTGGCCGTCCTGACAGGGCCGCAGCCGATCGCCCTGCCCGTCCTGCCGCATCAACGCCGGAAAGGACTGCGATGACCGACACCGACACCCGCATTCGCAACAGCTTTGGCCGGCAGGGTCTGATGGACACCCTCGGGGCGAGGGTGGAGCGCATCGCCCCCGGTGCCGTCACGCTGACCGCCCCGATCGGTCCCGCCGTCAGCCAGCAGCACGGCGCCGGCCATGCCGGGCTGACCTTTGCGCTGGCCGACAGCGCCGCCGGCTATTCGGCGCTGAGCCTTCTGCCCGAGGGGCGCGAGGTGATGACCGTCGAGGCCAAGATCAACCTGCTGGCCCCGGCCACCGGCGAGCGGCTGATCGCCCGCGGCCGCGTGGTCCGCGCCGGCCGCCGCATCACCGTGGTGACGGCCGAGGTCGCGGCGCTGGCCGACGGGCAGGAAACCGCCGTCGCGCTGTTTCAGGGCACCATGATCGCGGTCGATCCGCCGGACTGAGCGGTCGTGGCCCGGCCGACGACCACAGGCGCGATCTCGCGCAACAGCTTCGCCTGCATGGCCGCCTCGAAGTCGCGGAAGTCGTCGGCGCCCTGCACGAAGGCGCCGGGGCCGCGGATGACATGGGCGGAGAGCCAGGCCGACAGCCGCCCGCCCTCCTCTGCCCGGCTGCCATGGTCGAAGGGCACGTCGCCGCCGACGGCGAGTGCGTTCACCGTAGCGTCCGCCAGCCGCGGGCTGTCGCGCACCCGTGCCGGGTCGGGACCGGCGTTGGCGGCATCATCGGTGGCGATGTCGATGACCTGCCGCGCGCAGGGCGGGCCGGAGGCCAGCATCGCCGCCCCCGCCGCCAGGGCCGATCCCGTGGCCGTGCGCCCGGAGAATGCAGGCCGGGGCGCGGCGGCGATGGCGGCGGCGGCGCGGTCCAGCGCCGCGCGGTCGGCCAGCAGCGTCCAGCCGAGCACCTCCGACACCTCGCCCGGCCCGCTCCAGGCAAAGGCCGCCAGCGCCACCTCGCCTGCGCCCGGTGCCAGGATCAGCCCCGCCACCGGGTCCGACACCAGCGCCCCGGCCGTGCCGTGCATCATCAGCCCGTATTCGGCCGCATCGACCGAGGCCGAGACATCCAGCGCCAGCACCAGCGCCAGGCGGCAGGCCCAGGCAGGGGCGGGCAGCAGGGCGAAAAGGGCGGCCGCCGCCCGGATCACTTCGAATCCTGCTTCACCAAGCCCGAGAACCCGGCGACGGCCAGAAGGGTAAGGCCCCAGCCCAGCGCGATCTGCGCCCAGAGAAACCAGCGCGCCCAATACCCCGGCGCGGTCGTGTCGTCGGGCAGCCAGTAGGCCTGCATCTCGAGGCTGACCACCGGCACCAGCGTGTCGGCCGAATAGATCAAGGGGTTGAAGCGGGGGTAGCTCGCGGCCTCCGGCTGGCGCAGGAAGCAGGTGTATTGCGTCTCCCCCGGCTGCCGCAGGCCGCGGGCGGCGTCGGGCAGGCTGGGGCCGGCGACGGCCTCGCCCGCGGGGTGGCCGCAGAGCACCCATTCCGGCGCCCGCTGCAGCTGCGGCAGGTTGGGCTTGAGCCCGCCCGCGGCCTCGGCCCAGGCGAAGACCACCCAGCCCAGCAGCCACAGCCCCGCCAGCCAGGCAAAGGCCAGCATCGGCGCGCGGCCGTAGCGGATGGTCGCGCCCAGCAGCACCTCGTCCACGAACCAGAGCGCCGCCGCCCTCGGCGCGCCGAAATTGAGGTCACGCGCCCGGATGCGCGCCCGGCGCGCGGCACGCTGCAACCGCTCCTTCTCGATCAGGACCGCCCGCGCCTCCCCGCCATGCCCCGCCTCGCGCAGCACGCGGGCACATTCCTCGTAAGGTTGCGGCCAGAAGTCCTGACCGAAGCGCGCGGGGTCCTGCAGGGCCAGCCAGCGGATGCGGCTGTCGGCATCGACCGGGGCAGCCACGAAGGCGCCGTAGCGGCAGCGCTCGAGGATCAGGTCGCCCGCTGCAGGCCAGCAGGCGGGATCGTCGCAGATCGTGCCGATCTCGGCCGCTGTCAGATCCAGAACGCCCTTTGCCGACGCATTCCTGCGCCAGAAAAACGCATTGGTAATCCTGGCCGACCTCAGGTCCAATGCCTTGCCCCCCTGCGCCGTGAAGGTCGCGCCGTCGCATTCGAGGTTACCCCCCAGCCTCGCCCCGAGCAGGCGCACCGCGCCCGTCGCCTTTACGCCCCGCAGGAACACGCTGCCCTCGGCCTGCAGGCGGTCCGCGTTCAGCGCAGCGCCCCCCTGCGCCGTGAAGGTCGCGCCAATGAAGTCCAGGTTACCCCCCAGCTTCGCCCCGAGCAGGCGCACCTCGCCCGTCGCCGTCACACCCCGCAGGAACACGTTTCCGCCGGCCTGCAGGCGGTCGGCGCTCAGCGGCGGCATGAAGCCGCGCGGCTTGATGACGAAGAAGACGGTGTCGTCCGTGGCCGGCAGCTCCCAGCGGCCGGCGCGGTCGGTGAGCACGATCTCCCGCTGGTTGGAGACGCGGACGCCGCGGAGGCCGGGCTCGCCGGGGTCGCGCACGCCGTTGCGGTTGAGGTCCTCGAAGACGACGCCGCGGGCGACGAGGGCCGTGGCCGGGCGCGGCGCGAGGATGCCGAGGAGGAGCAGGACGAGGGCGGTGGCGGCACGCATCGCGGCAGGATGCGCCGCCTGCGGCCGGCGAGGCAAAGGGAGAAACGTGACGGTGGCGTGGCGGCGGGAACCGGGGGGCCGCCGCCCATCTCGGCGCTTGGCCTTTTCGGCTGCGGCCCTAGCTTGCCGCGTCATGGCCACCGCAACTGCCGCCGGCGCCCTGGCCGGGCGCCTCCACGAATTCTGCTCCACCCTCGCCGCGACGCCCGAGTTCGAGGCGATCCGCCTGCGCGTGGACCAGTTCATGATCAACGACGCCGCCAAGCGCCAGTACCAGGACGTGAGCGAGCGCGGCGAGCACCTGCAGCACAAGCAGCAGCAGGGCGTCGCGCTCGACCCGGCCGAGGTGGCGGAGTTCGAGAAGCGCCGCGACGAGCTGATGGCCAACCCGGTGGCGCGCGGCTTCCTCGACGCGCAGGAGGAGATCCAGGGCATCCAGGAGCAGGTGATGGCCTGGATGAACAAGACCTTCGAGCTGGGCCGCGTGCCGGCGGCCGACGAAGTCGGGGGCGGCGGCTGCGGGCACGGCTGCGGTTGCCATCACTGAGCGGCCGACGGCGGGCGCGGCGGCGCGCCCTCGAGCCGCTCCAGCGTCCCCTCCCGCACGCGCCAGCGCTGGAACTCGAGGCCCAGCTCCGCCGGCCAGTTTTCCTCCGTGCAGGTCATGAAGACCTGGCCGCGCTTCCGGTGGACCTGCTCCAGCAGCGGCAGCAGGCCGGCGCGGCGGCGGGCGTCCAGTTCGCCCATCACGTCGTCCAGCAGCAGGATGGGCGGCGTGCCGGCGGCGGCGGCCGGATGCTCCGCCTGCGCCACCTTGAGCGCGGGGGCCACGGTGCGCTTCTGCCCCTCGCTGGCGAACTGCGCCGCCGCGCGGCCGTTCACCAGCAGCGCCAGCTCGTCCCGGTGCGGCCCCACCACGGTCTGGCGCAGCGCCCGCTCGCGGTCGCGGGACTGCGCCAGCTCGACGGCGAAGTCCGCGCGGACCGCCGGCCGGTACTCGAGGTGCAACTCGTCCGCGCCGCCCGCGATGCGCCGGTGGGCCGCCTGCGCCAGCGGCGCGAGCCGCGGCAGCAGCTCGCGGCGCCGCGCGAGGAGGGATTCCCCGGCGGCGACCAGCTCCTGCGAGAAGCCGCGCAGCACCGCCGGGTCGGGCGCGGGGCTTTTCAGCAGCGCGTTGCGGCTGCGCAGCGCGCGGGCGTAGCGCTGGAGCAGCGCGAGGTAGCCCGGCAGCGTCTGCGCGAGGAGGAGGTCGAGGAACCGCCGGCGCGTGCGGCCCGCGCCCTTCACGAGCTGCAGGTCCTCCGTGCAGAAGACCACCGCCCGCACGAGTCCGTAGAAGTCGCCCAGCCGCCTCACCGGCCGGCCGTCCACCGCCAGCCGCCGCTCGGCCGGCGACCAGTACAGCTTCAGCGCGTGCGCCGTGCCGGCGACGAGTTCGGCGCCGGCGAACCATCCCTTGGCCCCGTGCCGCACGAGCTGCTGCGCGCCCACGCCGCGGAAGGAGCGCAGGGTGGCCAGCACGTAGAGCGCCTCAAGCAGGTTGGTCTTGCCCTGGGCGTTGTCGCCCACCAGCAGGTGGAAGCCCGGTCCCAACGCGACGTCCAGCCGCGCGTAGTTCCGGAAATCCCGCAGCCGCAGGTGCGTGAGATGCACGGCCGCAAGTAGCGGAGAGAACCCCCGGCGGTCCAACCGCAAAGCCGTCCCCACCGCGCGGGACCGGCTTCCAACCGG
>DAOLBY010000265.1:0-2671 GCA_035324325.1 Paracoccaceae bacterium
CGACGCAGGCTGTCGATCTCGCCCCGCAGAAGGGCGAGCTCGGCCCGGATGTCGGCCAGGGTCTGCGCACGGTCCTGCGCCGCCGCGGGCAGGGCCAGCGCGATGACCAGAAGCGCCGCGCGCCAGACCATCGCGTCAGACCCCCGCGCCCGCCGACAGGACCGTGACGGCCCGGCGGTTGCGCGAATAGCAGGCCTCGTTCGAACAGACCTCGACCGGGCGTTCCTTGCCGTAGCTGACGGTGCGCAGCCGGCCGGCCGCGACGCCCTGGCTGACCAGATAGTTGCGCACCGCGGTCGCACGACGGTCGCCAAGCGCGATGTTGTATTCGCGTGTGCCCTGTTCGTCGGCATGGCCCTCGATGATGATGGCGAAACGGGCGCCCTGGTTGTTCAGCCACTGCGCCTGCGCGTTCAGCGTCTGCGCCGCCTCGGCCGACAGGGTGGACTGGTCCACCGCAAAGAATACCCGGTCGCCCAGCGTCTGGGCGAAATAGGCCGGCGAGTTGGGGTCGTTCGGCCCGCCGAGCGAGGACGAGTCGATCCCGCCCGCGCCCCCGGGACCGCCCGCACCGCCGGGGCCTCCGGCGCCGAAACGGTCGGGGTTGTTGCAGGCCGCAAGCGCGAGGGCTGCGGTGATCAGGAGGACCTTGTGGATCATGGCCATGGGCTGGCGTCCTTTGTTCTTGGCTCGATGGCGGGGAATCTAGCAGGTTTCGCGAGGGCGTGGAATCACGCGCTGTTACAGCGCCGCATCACGGCAGAAGCGGCGACCAGGCCGGGTCGGACGCCGGCCCCTGCGTGGGAACGGGCCGCAGGTTTCGCCCCGAGATGTCCACCGAATAAAGCGCGGGCTGCCCGCCCTCGCCGGCCGTCTCGCGGGTGAACATGATGACGCGGCCGTTCGGCGCCCAGGTCGGGCCTTCGTCGAGGAAGCTGGCGGTCAGCAGCCGTTCCTCGGATCCGTCGGTGCGCATGACGCCGATGTGGAACCGGCCCTGGTTCTGCTTGGTGAAGGCGATCAGGTCGCCGCGCGGCGACCAGACAGGGGTGCCGTAACGCCCCGGACCGGACGAGATGCGCCGCGGCTCGCCCCCGCCCGAGGGCATCACATAAAGCTGCTGCGTCCCCGAACGGTCGCTTTCGAACACGATCTGGCTGCCGTCGGGGCTGAACGAGGGCGCCGTCTCGATCGAGGGGGCGCTGGTCAGCCGCGACCGCTGGCCGGTCTGCACGTCCAGCACGTAGATGTCGGTGTTGCCGCCCTCTGCCAGGCTGAACACGACGCGCCGCCCGTCGGGGGCGAAGCGGGGCGCGAAGGTCATCGTGCCGGGCTGTTCGTCCAGCGCCCGGGTGCCGAGATTGGCCACATCCATCAGGTAGATGCGGGGGAACCCGGACTGGTAGCTGGTGAACAGGATGCGGTCGCCCGAGGGCGAGAACCGCGGCGCGATGACGAGCGAGGTGCTGTCGGTCAGGTAGCTGACGTTGGCCCCGTCATAGTCCATCACCGCCAGCCGTTTGCGCCGGTCGTTCTTGGGTCCGCTTTCCGAGACGAAGACCACCCGGCTGTCGAAATAGCCGCCCTCGCCGGTGATGCGGGAATAGACGGCATCGGCCACCTTGTGCGCCATGCGCCGCCAGCTGGCGGCGGTGCCCGCGAACTGCAGCCCGTCGCCGAGCGGCTGGCCCGAGAACACGTCATACAGGCGGAACTTGACCACGATGCGGTCGCCCGAGGCGCTGACCGCGCCGGTGATCAGCGCCTGCGCGTTGATCGCCTTCCAGTCGGGATAGGACACCGCCGCATCGAAGCTGGCGACGCGGGCAATATGTGCGCTGGCCGGGATTTCGCGGAACAGGCCGGTTCCCGTCAGGTCGGCCGCAACGACGCGGGCGATGTCGCGGGCAACCTGCGCCGCGCCGGCGTTCTCGGCCACGAAGTCGGGCACGGCGAAGGGCAGCGGCTCGATCACGCCCTCGGTGATCTCGATGCGCAGGGGCTGGGCCTGCGCCACGTCCGGAGCGGCCTGCACGGCAAGGGCGGAAAGGGCAAGGGCAAGCAGAAAACGCATGGGGAACCTCTGGCGCACGGCTGCGGAGTTTGGCGCGGGCGCGGACCGGCCGGAAGAGCGGGCGGGCGCGCTGGCGGGAACGTGATCAGGTTGGGGCAGGGTCATCGCATGCGCATCCCCTGAGGGTTGAAGTCCATCACGATCTCGCGCCACTGGTCGTATTTCTCGGGCGGCAGCGGCAGGCCGTTCGACGAACAGCGCAGGATCGCACGACGCGCGGCGTCGAAGGCCGACCGGGTGCCCGCCTCGGAGCCGCCGGTCGAGGACATGAGCGTCACCGAGGTCGGCCGTGCGTCCTGCACCATGGCCACCAGCACGGTGACGGTGGTGTTCATCGCCTCGGTCGAGGCGGTGCCGAGGTTCCAGCAAGACCCGATGGCGCGGCGCAGGTTGTCCTTCTCGCCGGCGGTCATCGGCGGGCCGGCGGGGGCCGACGGCGCAGCGGGGGCCGCGGTCGCCGTGGCCTCGGCCGCCGCGGCAGCCACGGCGGCGGCGATGGCATCCTCGACAGCCGTATCGGCGGGCCCCCGGGGGGGGGCTTGCGGGCGCGGGGTGTGCCGGGGGCGGGCGGGCGGCGGCCGCCGCCGCCGCCGCCGC
>DAOLBY010000266.1:0-2638 GCA_035324325.1 Paracoccaceae bacterium
GCGAGTGCCGCCAGTACCGCCTGCCGGTCGGCGGCCATCCCGGTCGCGTAGTCGGGCAGCGGGCACGTCCAGGGCACGTAGGCCAGCCCGCCGGTCTTGGCCTGCCGGTAGGCCAGCACCCCGTCCTTGCCGACCATCCCCGGCCCGATCCGCGCCGCGTCGCCCACCCGGCAGCCCGTCCAGGCCAGCAGCTCGAACCGCGCCCGCGCCACCGTGCCGACGGGCCAGCGCGCGCGGAACCGCGCCACGTCGTCGGCCGACCAGGCCCTGTGCCCCTCGGACGGTGGCAGCGCCGGTCTGCGGATGCCCTGCGTCGGATCCTCGACCATCAGCCCGGCCGCCACCGCCCCCCGGCACAGCGTGCGCCATGCCTTGAGCCGGCCCTGCGCCACCGCCGGCGTCAGCGCCTGCAGGTCGGCCTCGATGTGGCGGCGCCGCAGATCGCGGGCCAGCGCGCCCTGGCCCGCCTGCCGGATCGCCTCGATGTGGCGCGCCAGCATCGCGCGGTAGGCCGGGCTGTGCGCCGTGGCCTCGCGCGAGGCCAGCGCCGCGGCGCAGGCCGCCCCGATGGTGCCGGCCGCCGGCTTGCGCGGCCGGGCGGCGCCCCTGGCCTGCGCGTAGGCCGCGAGAAAATCGGGGTGGTCGTGCGGCAGGTCGGGCAGGCGCACGAGCGGCTGGCCCTTGCGCCGGAAATACCAGTCGGTGCGCCCGTTCGCGCGGTGCACCGGCATCAGGCCCGTCAGCCTCACGAGGCCCTGCCCCAGACCTGATCGCATGTGTTGCCCTCGTCCGGCGCCGGTGCCGGGGGCGAGGCTAGCAGCGTCTCGGCCGAGTCGGCAAACACGATGCCCGAGGGCGTCCAGACCGCAACCTTTCCCGCGGCCTGCGCCACGCGGATCGCGCGGGCAAGCTCGGCCTGGGTGAAGGTCGCGCGGCGGGTCATGGCCAGTCGTCCTCGTCGTCGTCCAGCCAGCCTTCGCCATCGCAGGCCTCGCAGAAGTCGTCATCGAAGCCGCAAATGCAGTCGGCCGGCCAGCAGTCGCAGCGGATGTATCCGCGGCCGTTGCAGATCCGGCATTTCGTCCGGCCGCGAGGTTCCGGGTCTGCGGCGGAAAGCCGGTCGAACGCGGCCAGCACGGCCTCGGCGTAGGGGTCAGGTTTCGGCTTGGGAACGGGCATCGGGCAGTCCTTCAGGTTTCATCGTCGGCCGTGCGGGCGGGTCGATGGTGCGCAGCGCGGCAAGGATCAGCCGGGCGCCGTTGAAATACTGGCGGGCCAGGTGGGCGCGCGTCATCGCGTCGGCCGGGGTGATCGTGCCGTGGCGCAGCTCCTGCAGGTCGTGGGCCAGGCCGTCGATCACGGCGCGCACGCCGAGGGCGTCGCAGATCGGGGTGCTGGCATAGTCACGCTCGGCCATGGCGGCCCTCCTGTCGGTGTTGCGCGCGGTGAGCCTCGGCCAGCAGCGCCTCGGACAGCGCCGAGACCAGCCGCAGGTGCCGGCGATCGGGGTTGCGGTCGCCCAGGCCGCCGATCGACCTGCCCCAGGTGTCGGCGCAGTGCAGGCAGATGGGCCTGATCGGGTAGCGCCAGGCGAAGGACCAGCGGCCGATCTCGACGGCCTTGCCGCAGATCGCGCAGTCGAAGGGCTGCGGGCGGGCGGGGTAGATGGTCATTCCTCGCCCACCTCCACCAGTTCCGCCTTGCGAAGCCAGTCGCGGAATGCTGCCATCAGGGCGCTGCGGGCGGCCAGTTCGGTGGCTGCGCGGCCTTGCCGCGTGTCGGTCACGCCGCCGATCCACAGCCGCCAGACCCAGGGGTGCCGGCCGGGCGGGGTGCCCGCGGGCGGGAACACCGCGCCGAAGTCCACCCGCCCGCAGGTCAGCAGGATGCGGTCGCCGGGGTGTTCCTGCGGCTGGAATCGGGCGGTCATTCCCCGCCCCCCGTCGCCTGCAGCGCGTGGTCGCCCCACTGGGCGGCGGCGGCCTCGGCGATGCCGGCGAAGGTGCGGCTGCGAAAGCGCCAGCGGTCGGGGCCGGGCGGGGCGCGGTGGACCGCGGACCATGCCTTGTGGTCGGCCGTGCCGGGTTTCGGTGGCACAAGCCGGCTTGTGTGCGACAGCGGCGGCAGGCCGCGCAGGTAGAAGCCTGTGGCCTTGAACGCCGGGTCGCCGAACCACCACGGCTGCACGATCTGCGGGCGCGGCAGGTCGGGCGGCATCCGGTCGCGGGCGTGGCGGTGCATCACCGGGTTCTCGACCGCCACGCGGTCCACCGGGGCGCGCCAGCAGGCGGTGAACAGGGCCACGCCCTCGTCCAGCTCGGCCCACATCTCGGCCAGCGTGCGGCGCGCCGGCGGCCGGTGCAGCCACCTGACGCCCGAGTTGCAGAGCCGCGTGCAGGGCGGGTGGCAGACCACGAGCATGTCCCAGCCATCGGCCAGGTGGTCGCGCAGGTCGCCGCGGATGTGGCGGTTGCTGCCATCCTCGGCCGGCAGCAGGTCGCAGGACCATGCCTCGTGCCCGCGGGCGGCGAAGGCCCGGCGCATGACGCCCGAGGTCTCGCAGCCGATCAGCCCGCGCAGGGCGGTGGGGCGGGGCGCGGGGTTAGGCACTGTATGCCTCCAATCCCCACTCGATCAG
>DAOLBY010000059.1:0-7594 GCA_035324325.1 Paracoccaceae bacterium
CGCTCACGGCCTTGTCGGGCAGGCCCACGACGGAGAAGGAGGGCATCCCGGGGGCGAGGGCGCATTGCACCTCGACCATCCGGGCCTCGACCCCCTCGAAGGCCACCGTATAGGCCCGCGCGACCATGCCGCCCCCTGCCGTTGACCTTTGTTAACGGCTAGGGGCGAATGGTTTACGAAGGATGAACGTCAACGGGTCAGGCCGGGCCGGGCCAGGACCTCTGCGGCCAGTCGCGGCGATAGAAGGGCTGGTCCGGTCCCTCGGCCAGTCCCTCGGCCCGCCAGCGCAGGAAGGAGGGATGCGCCAGATGTGCCGCGACATAGTGCGCCGCTGCAGGCCCCACCGGCAGGTTGTAGGTGGCGATCCGGGTCGCCACCGGGGCGAAGAAGGCATCGGCCGCGCAGTAGGCGCCGCAAAGCCAGGGGCCCGTCGCGCCGGTCTGTGCCCTGGCCCAGGACCACAGCGTTTCGAGCCGCGCCACGTCGGCCAGGACGTCGTCGGTCGGATCGCAGCCCGTGTAGCTGACGCGGAGGTTCATCGGGCAATGGCTGCGCAGCGCCGTGAAACCCGCGTGCATCTCGGCGGCCAGGCTGCGGGCGACGGCGCGGGCGGCGGGTTCCTCGGGCCAATGCCCGGCGCGGGGGTGGCGACTGGCCAGTTCCTCGGCGATGGCCAGGCTTTCCATCACCACGGTCCCCTCGGGCATCCTGGCCGCGGGCACCGTTCGGGCGGGGGTGAAATCGGCGAGGAGCGTCGGCAGCTCGTCGGTGTAGAGCCGAGCGCTCCGGGTTGCGACGGGAATGCCGAAGGCGTCAAACATCAGCCAGCCGCGCAGCGACCAGCTGGAATAGGACCTGTCGCCGATGGCGAGAATGCAGCCGTCCATGCCGGTTCCTCCTGTTGTCGGGGCCAAGGGCTAGCGTGGCCCAGGGCAGGGCGCAAACGCGGATGCGTGGGACCATCCATCACGCGACGTGATTGATTCGCCCCACATGCCAGCCGCCCGCGGCGGACAGCGCGATTTCGGTCAACGACAGCGGCAGGATCGGCTGGGCCAGCACCGTCCGTGCCGGAACCCCCTCCGCCAGTTGCAGCGCGGCCAGGATCGCGCCGAAATGCGCCACCACGATCAGGTCGGGCGGCCCTGTCAGCGCGTCCACCGCCGCCCGCACCCGCGCGGCCATGTCGGCCCAGCCCTCGCCCCCCGGCGCCGAGGCCTCGCCGTCCCAGAAGGCGCGGGTGAGGCCGGGATCGCACGCCTCGGCCTCGGCAGCGGTCAGGCCCTCCCAGGCGCCGAAGTGGATCTCGCGCAGGCGGGGGTCGTGGGGCAGGCGGGGCCTGTCCTGCCCGATCGCGTCGGCGGTGGCGCGGGCGCGGATCAGGTCGGACGACACGACCGGCGCCGCCGGGGGCAGGGCATCGGACAGCCGGGCCACCGCCGCCCGGTCCGACAGGTCGGCTGGCAGGTCGGTCCAGCCGGTCAGCGTGCGGGCAAGGGTCGGCCCGTGGCGCACCCACCAGAAGCGCGTCATGCCCCACCCCGGGGCAGGGCGCCCTTCAGCACCAGCGGCAACCCGGCCCAAACCGCCACGACCAGGCCCGCCTGCGCCGCCAGCCGCTGGTTCAGCCGACCCTGCGCATCGCGGAAGGCACGGGCCAGGGCGTTCTCGGGCACGATCGACAACCCGACCTCGTTCGTGACAACGACGACGGGCGCAGGGCAGTGGGAAAGTGCAGACAGCAGCGCGACTTCCTCTGCCGCCACATCGCCGCCGCCCAGCATCGCGATCGTCAGCCACAGCGTCGCGCAATCCAGAAGGACCACCTCGTCCGGCGCCGCGCTGGCCAGAACCTGCGCCACGTCGCGCGGCGCCTCGGCGATGCGCCAGCCAGCGCCTTCCCGCGCTGCGCGGTGCGCTGCGATGCGGGCGACCATCTCGTCGTCCCGGGCCTCGGCCGTCGCCAGATACACCGGCGCCTGGCCGGACCCGAGCACCAGCCGTTCAGCCAGCGCCGACTTCCCCGATCGCGCCCCCCCGATCACGAGCGAGAGAGGCGGCAATGAAATATCCATAAACGCCATTGATCCGCTGTCCCGCCACCGCCGTATCCCTGTCAGAAGAACGATGCTGACCGGGGGATGTCATGGCCTTCGACGGATATAGCGGTCACACGATGTCGCGCAAAGCCATGCGCGCCGAATTGCTGGACGCCGAGACGGAATCCCGCCTCGCCTATGCCTGGCGCGACCGGCGTGACGAGGCGGCCCTTCACCGCCTGATCACCGCCTACATGCGGCTGGCGATCTCGATGGCCGCCAAGTTTCGCCGCTACGGCGCCCCGATGAACGACCTGATCCAGGAGGCATCGCTGGGCCTGATGAAGGCCGCCGACAAGTTCGACCCGGACCGCGGCGTGCGCTTTTCCACCTACGCGGTCTGGTGGATCAAGGCCTCGATCCAGGATTACGTGATGCGCAACTGGTCGATGGTGCGGACCGGTTCCACGTCCAGCCAGAAGGCCCTGTTCTTCAACATGCGCCGCGTCCAGGCCAAGCTGGAACGCGAGGCGGCGGCGGCGGGCATCACGCTCGACGCGCACCAGCTGCGCGAGAAGGTCGCGCACGAGGTCGGCGTCCCGCTGGCGGATGTCGAGATGATGGAGGGCCGCCTGGGCGGATCGGACTTCAGTCTGAATGCCACGCAATCGTCCGACGAGGACGGGCGCGAATGGATCGACGCACTGGAGGATGACGGGGTGCAGGCCGCCGAGGTGGTGGAAACCCGCCACGACGCCGCCCGGCTGCGCGGCTGGCTGGCCAACGCCATGGGCGCGCTGAACACTCGCGAGCGCTACATCGTGGCCGAGCGCAAGCTGCGCGAGGAACCCCGCACGCTCGAATCGCTGGGCGAGGAGCTCGGCCTGTCGAAAGAGCGTGTGCGCCAGCTCGAGGCCGCCGCCTTCGCCAAGATGCGCAAGAACCTC
Organism: Paracoccaceae bacterium; assembly: GCA_035324325.1. Taxonomy (GTDB): domain Bacteria; phylum Pseudomonadota; class Alphaproteobacteria; order Rhodobacterales; family Rhodobacteraceae; genus DAOLBY01. The sequence continues at coordinate 2,987 of DAOLBY010000059.1, forward strand.
GAGGCGCAAAGCCGCGAAGTGATGCACTTCCTGGACTGAGGCGGGCATTGCAAGGCCGGGGCGGCCCGCCTAGGGTTCGGCCATGCTGGCGGGCAGGCACATCCTTCTGATCGTGGGCGGCGGCATCGCCGCATACAAGGCGCTCGAACTGGTGCGCCTGATCCGCAAGGCCGGCGGGCGCGTCACGCCGGTGCTGACGGCGGCCGGCGAACGGTTCGTCACCCCCCTCAGCCTGTCGGCGCTGTGCGAGGCGAAGGTCTATCGCGATCTCTTCGACCTGACCGACGAGGCCGAGATGGGCCATATCCAGCTGTCACGCGCCGCAGACCTGATCGTGGTGGCGCCGGCGACCGCTGACCTGATGGCACGGATGGCGGGCGGGCGGGCCGATGACCTGGCCTCGACGCTGCTTCTGGCCACCGACAAGCGGGTGCTGGTCGCCCCGGCGATGAACGTGCGGATGTGGGACCATCCGGCGACCCGGCGCAACATTGCGACCCTGCGCACGGATGGGGTGCTGACCGTGGGACCGGACGAGGGCGAGATGGCCTGCGGCGAGTTCGGGCCGGGTCGGATGGCCGAACCCGCGGCAATCCTGTCGGCCATCGAGGCGGCACTCGGCGGCGGTCCGCTGGCCGGGCGGCACGTGATCGTGACCTCCGGCCCCACGCATGAACCCATCGACCCGGTGCGCTACATCGCCAACCGCTCCTCTGGCGCGCAGGGCGCGGCACTGGCGGCGGCGCTGCGCGATCTGGGCGCGCGTGTGACATTCGTGACCGGCCCCGCGTCGGTGCCGCCGCCGCAGGGGGTGACGCTGCGCCCGGTCCAGACGGCGGCCGAGATGCTGGCGGCGGTCGAGGCGGCACTGCCGGCCGATGCTGCGGTGATGGCCGCGGCGGTGGCCGACTGGCGGGTAGAGGGCGCCTCGGCGCAGAAGGTCAAGAAGGGTACGGGCGGCCCGCCTGCCCTGCATCTGGCCGAAAATCCCGACATCCTCGCCACCCTGTCGCGCCATGCCGCCCGCCCGCGCCTTGTCGTGGGGTTCGCGGCCGAAACCGAGCGCGTCGTCGAACACGCCACCGCCAAACGCGCGCGCAAGGGCTGCGACTGGATCGTGGCCAATGACGTGAGCCCGGGAACCGGCATCATGGGCGGGGCCGAGAATGCCGTGACCGTGATCACGGCGGACGGCGCCGAGCCATGGCCGCGCCTGCCGAAGCACGAGGTGGCGCGCCGCCTGGCGGCCCGCATCGCCGGGGCGCTGGCGTGACCGCGCGCGCGGCCGTCCCCGAAGACATCCGCCGGGCTCCTTTGAAGGACTCCGGTCGTCGGCCGGCCGGTCGTGCGACATGCCCCCCGTACGGATCCTGCGCGGGGCCTGGCCCGCCCCCGACGGGCCCCTGCCGGCCTTTGCGACGGCCGGCGCCGCCGGTGCCGACATCCGCGCCAACCTTGCGTCCTGCGACCGCGCCGCGGGTCTGACGATCGCGCCCATGGCCCGGATCGTGGTGCCGACCGGCCTGCGCCTTGGCATCCCCGACGGGCACGAGATCCAGATCCGCCCGCGATCCGGCCTTGCCCGCGACCATGGCATCACCCTGCCCAACACCCCTGCCACGATCGACGCGGATTACCGCGGGCCGCTCGGCATCCTGCTGGTCAACCTCGGCGCTGCTCCCTTCACCGTGTCCCATGGCGAGCGCATCGCGCAGATGGTGCTTGTCCCCGTCCTGCGCGCGGCCTTCGCCGAGGTCCCGGAACTCGACGCCACCGCGCGGGGCGAGGGCGGTTTCGGGTCCACCGGGCGCCGCTGATGCTCCTTGTCCTTTCGCTGATGGCGGCCGTCTGGGGGGCCGGGGTGCTGACCCGGGCACCGGTGCGGCTGCGGCTGGGGATGATCGGGGCGATCTGGGCGGCGGTGACGCTGCTCCACCTCGTGCTTCCGGCGGGCCATCCGCTGCGCGCGGCGACGGGGGGCGACGCGCGGGCCTGGGCGGCGATGGCCGTGGTTCTGCTGGCAGTGGTCGGCTATCGCGCCGGCCTTGCGCGCCTGCGGGTCCGGGCCGCGCCGCCGGCCGCGGTTCCCGCTGCCGACGGGGGCACCTTCCGCGAGGCGGAACTGAACCGATACGCCCGCCACATCATGCTGCGCGAGATCGGCGGGACGGGGCAGCGGCGGCTGAAATCCGCCCGGGTGCTGGTGGTCGGGGCCGGCGGCCTCGGCTCGCCCATCCTGCTCTATCTCGCGGCGGCGGGTGTCGGCACCATCGGGATCATCGACGACGACGATGTGGAAGGCTCCAACCTCCAGCGCCAGATCGTCCATACCGACGCCCGCATCGGGATGCCCAAGGTGTTCTCGGCCGAGGCGGCGAGGCGCGCGCCCACCCCCTTCATCGAAACCCTGCCCTACCGGCCCCGCTCCGGGCCCGCCGATGCGGCCGACCTGCTGGCGGGCTTCGACCTGGTGATCGACGGCACCGACAGTTTCGAGACGCGCGAGGCGGTGAATGCCGCGGCGGTGGCGGCCGGGATCCCGCTGGTCTGGGGGGCGATCACGCAATGGGAAGGTCAGGTTACCGTCTGGGACCCGGCACGCGGCGGCCCCTGCTATGCCTGCGTTTTCCCGCAGCGCCCGGCGCCCGGCATGGTGCCGACCTGTGCCGAGGCCGGGGTTGCCGCGCCGCTGCCCGGGGTCATCGGGGCCATGATGGCGGCCGAAGCGGTGAAGCTGGTCACCGGCGCGGGCCTGCCGCTGCGCGGGCGCCTGACGATTCACGATGCGCTCGATGCCGAGACGCGGGTGATCGGGGTCAAGCGGCGGCCGGATTGTCCGGTCTGCGGGGACGCGGCGCGCGCCGCGGGTGTTTGACCCCGGGGCCGCGCGCCCTATTGTTGACGCTGCGTCAAGGGAGGATGCCACCATGAGAGGAATGCTTTTTGCCGCGCTGGTCGCGGCCCTGCCGGGGCTTGCCCATGCGCAGACCGCCTCGCCCGACGGCGCGCGGCTGTACTTCGTGAACCTCGAGGACGGCGCGCGCGTGACCCCGCCCGTGACGGTCGTCTTCGGCCTGTCCGGCATGGGCGTCGCACCGGCCGAGGTCGAGCGCGCGAATACCGGGCACCACCACCTGCTGATCAACCGCCCGCCACTCGGCGAAGGCGAGTTCGGCGCCGAGGAGTTCACGCTGGCTGTCCCGAACGACGACAACCACCGCCATTTCGGCGGCGGACAGACGCAGGTGACGCTGGAACTTCCGGCGGGCGAACACAGCCTGCAACTCGTGCTCGGCGACCACGGCCATGTGCCGCATGATCCGCCGGTGGTGTCCGAGCGCATCGTGATCGTGGTGGAATAGGCCGTCAGACCCAGTCGCGCGGGACGCTTTCGGACCAGTTGCGCCGCGCGATCTCGGCCCTTCCGTCCCGCGCGACGGCCTCGGCGGTCATGTGCAGATGCGTGGCATCCGCGGTCATCGTGCTGCGGGTTTCGACCCGCACCTGCCAGCCGCCGCGCGACATCTCGTGCGTCCAGTCGATGTCAGCCCGCGCCGACAGCGGATCGTCCGGGCGGATCTGCCAGCGTTCCGTGCAGGTCTCGCGGTGGATCAGGCCGTGGGCGGCGATTTCCTCCGCGCCGCTGTCGGTTGCGATCACCAGCGTGCGGGTACCGTCGGGGTCGGTCTCGACTTGTCGCCCGGCGCGCGCGGGGCTCAGGGCGCGGGTGGTGCCCGGCTGCGGAGACTCGGCCGGGGGAAGTGTGCAGGGCGGGGCATCGTCGGCCGGGCAGGGCAGCATCAGCTGCCCCGCGTGCAGGGTCAGCCGGGCGCGGTCGTGCCCAGGCCTGACCAGCGGGGAGCAGGCGGGCGACAGCGCCAGCCGCAGCCGGTGTCCCGGCATCAGCCGATGGGCCATCATGTCGAGTGGCAGCGTCAGGTGCAGCACCTGTCCCGGCGGCACGTCCCGCGGCGCGGCGGCACTGTCGCGATGGCAGAGGTTCAGGACCCCGTGCGCGATGCGGCGCGACGACCCCTCCGGTGCCACGTCGCAGAGCCGCGCCACCAGATGCCCCCGCGGGGTGTCACAGGACAGCGCGATCTCCAGTACCGGGCGGCCGAGAAGGGCCAGCGGTGCCTCCAGCGGCGCGCTGTCGAAACAGACCGACAGCGCGTCGTCCCCCGCCTGATCCCCCGGCAGTTCCTGGGCCAGCCCGGTCGGGAAATAGGCGCCCCCCGCCATGCCGATCTGCTGCGGGCTGTCCACCACTTCACAAAGCGGCGCGCAGGGTCCGGGGGCGAGCCGGCCGGGCGAAAGTCCCCATTCCACCTGCGCCGCGGGCACCGACCCGAGTGCGATCCAGTCGCCGGGCCGGTGGCGGGCGGATGCGTCGGGCGGGGCCGAGCGTTCCAGATACACCCGCAGCGGGGGGTCCGCCTCGGCCCCGTTCGGCAGACCCTTCAGCCAGCGGTCCCACCAGCGCAGGGCGATCGACGGGAACCCGGCCTGCGGCCCGGGGAGGGCGGTGTGGGGGTAGAGATGCGCCCAGGGCCCGAGGATCGCCTGCGCGCGGCCGGCCAGACCGTCCAGCAGACCCGGGATCATGTT
>DAOLBY010000059.1:7604-16972 GCA_035324325.1 Paracoccaceae bacterium
CCGGGGCCAGAGCTCCGCTCGCGCGCGCCCCCCCACCCCCCCAACACGCCCCGCTCTCTTGTCCCCAACGCGTCCGGCCAACCCGCCGATCCCCAGCACCGGCACCTCGATGGCCGCAAAATCCTCGGCCACCGATCCGTGGCGCCAGTAGGCATCGCGCCGCTGGTGCGCGGCCCAGACCGGCGGCAGGAACGGCAGCGCCGCCAGTCGCGACAGCCAGTCGTCCCTCCAGCCGGGCCGCAGCGCGGGGTCGGGCGGCCGCGCGGCATAGCCGAGCATCGTGGAACCCCAGCGGAAGTTCTCGCCCAACAGGGCGCCGCCCTTGAAGTGGATGTCGTCGGCAAAGCGGTCCACCGTACCGCAGACGGCGATGACGGCGCCAAGCCCGGGCGGGCGCAGCGCCGCGGTCTGGAGCGCGTTGAAGGCACCCCAGCTCTTGCCCATCATTCCCACGCGGCCCGTGCACCAGTCCTGCGCCGCCGCCCAGGCGATGACGGCGCAGGCGTCGGCCAGTTCCTGCGGGCTGTATTCGTCGTCCCAGATCCCGCCGCTGTCACCATGGCCGCGCAGGTCGACCCGCAGGCAAGCATAGCCCCGCGCTGCCATCCAGGGGTGGATGGTGGCGTCGCGGGCGGCGGTGCCGTCGCGCTTGCGGTAGGGGATGAACTCGAGGATGGCGGGAAACCGGTCCGGTCCGGCCGGCCGCCAGACCTGCGCCGACAGGCGGGTGCCGTCGGGCATCGGAATGCCGGCGTCGGGGTCGACGGTCAGGGGCAGGGGTGCGATCAACGCAAGGCCGCCGCGATCAAGCCGGCACCGCGCCAGCCGACCATGATCGCGGGGGCATTGGTGTTGCCCGTGATGAGGTTGGGAAAGACCGAGGCATCGGCCACCCACAACCCCGCGACCCCGTGCACCGCCAGCCCCGGGTCCACGACCGATGCCGAGGGGTCCGCCCCCATCCGCGCCGTGCCGCAGGGGTGATAGACCGTGCCGGACCGCGCGCGGATGTCGGCCACCAACGCATCGTCGGACTGCACTGCCGGGCCGGGGCGCAGTTCCTCGGCCAGCAGGTCGGCCAGGGGCGGGGTGGAGGCGATCCGGCGCAGCCACTTCACCGCCGCCAGCATCTCGTCCAGGTCCGCGGCGTCGCCGTAGGCATGGGGATGGATCGCGAGTGCCGCCATCGGATCGGGCGAGGCCAGCGCAAGGTGGCCCCGCGACCGCGGCCGGCAGTTCGACAGGCCGATCGACATGCCCGGAAACGGGTCGGGCGTCAGCACCGGCCGCTCCCCCTCGCGCGGGATGAGCGTCGAGAACGCCTGCATGTAAAGCTGCATGTTCGGCCGTGGCAGGCCCGGATCCGTGCGGAAGAAGCCGCCAGCCTGGTTGATCGAGGTGGACAGCGGGCCGCGCCCCAGCACCAGCCATTCGAGGCCCGCCATCAGCTTGCCCCACCACGGCCGCAGCCGCTGGTTCAGTGTCGGCACCCGCGCGCGCCACGTATAGTTCAGCCCCAGATGGTCGGCCAGATGCGCGCCGACATGGGGCACGTCGCGCAGGACCGGGATGCCCTGCGCGGCCAGCATCGTGCCCGGCCCGACGCCCGACAGCATCAGCAGATGCGGCGAGCCGATGGCACCTGCGGCCAGCACCACGCCGGCCCGGGCCTGCAGCACCCGATCCTCTCCACCCCGGCGGAAGGCGATGCCGGTGGCGCGGCCGTCCCCGATCACCACGCGGGTCGCCTGCGCGCGGGTGATCACGCGCAGATTGGCCCGCCGCATTGCCGGGCGCAGGAAGGCGCGTGCCGCCGAATTGCGCCGCCCGTCCTTCAGTGTCATCTGGTAGATGCCCACGCCGTCCTGCCTTGCGCCGTTCATGTCGGCGGTCCGCGGCACACCCGCGCCTTCGCAGGCGGCGAGGAACGGCGCGGTCAGCCGATGCAGGGCATGGGTGTTGGCCGAGACATGCAGCGGCCCGCCCGCACCGCGAAAGGCATCAGCGCCGCCCTCCCAGTCCTCCAGCGCGCGATAGGAAGGCAGCACTTCGGCCCAGCCCCAGCCGGCGGCACCCGCCGCCGCCCAGTCGTCATAATCCTCGGGAAAGCCGCGGCACCAGACCATCGCATTGATGCTGGACGACCCGCCCAGGATCTTGCCCCGTGGCCAGTGATCGGCCTGACCTGCCAGCCCGGGGTCCGGTTCGGCGCGGAAGTTCCAGTTCACCGCGGGGTCGTGGTACAGCTTGCCGTAGCCCAGCGGCATCTGCACGAACAGCCGCCGGTCGGTCCCGCCGGCCTCGACCAGCGTGACGCGCAGGCGCGGGTCGGCGGACAGGCGCTCGGCCAGCACGCAGCCAGCGCTGCCCGCGCCCAGGATGATGATGTCGGTCTCGTCCACGGTCCCGGTCCCCGGCCGGCAGACTAGCCACCGGCCGCCAGCCGGCACGGCCGAATGCGACGCGCGATGTCGCACCCGTGACCGCGAACTAGCGCCCCTTCCAGACCGGATCGCGTTTTTCCGCGAAGGCGCGGGCGCCTTCCAACTGGTCCGCGCTGGAATAGAGCCGATCGACGGTGGGAAACACCCTGCCGGTAATGCGGGCCAGCGCATCCGCAAAGCGCATCGCCTCGGCCTCGCGCACGATCTCCTTTATCGCGGCCTGCACCAGGGGCGGACCGGCCGCGAGCAGCCGCGCGAGGTCCCATGCCTTCGGCAGCAGGTCGCCGGGTTCCGTGATCTCGCGCAGCAGGCCCCAGCGAAGCGCCTCCTCCGCATCGAACCAGCGGCCCGTCAGCAAGAGGTCCATCGCGACATGGTAGGGGATGCGCTTCGGCAGCTTGATGGAGGCTGCGTCGGCCACGGTGCCGGAGCGGATCTCGGGCAGCGCGAAAGTGGCGGTGGGCGAGGCGAGGATCAGGTCGCAGGACAGCGCCAGTTCCAGCCCGCCGCCGCAGCAGATGCCGTTGACGGCGGCGACGATGGGCTTGTTGAGGCCGGGCAGCTCCTGGATGCCGCCGAAGCCGCCGACGCCGTAGTCGCCATCGACCGCATCGCCTGCGGCGGCGGCTTTCAGATCCCAGCCGGGGCAGAAGAACTTTTCCCCCTCGGCGCGCAGTATGGCAACGCGAAGGCTGTCGTCGTCGCGGAAGTCGCGGAAGGTCAGCCCCATGATGCGGCTGGTTGCCAGGTCGATGGCGTTGGCCTTGGGCCGGTCCAGCGTCACCTCCAGGATCGCGCCCTCGCGCCGGGTGCGGATGGGGCCCTCGGTGCGCATCTGCATCATGCCTCGTCCTCCCAGATCACCGCGTCTGCGGCCGCCGCACCCTCGCCTGTGGCCCGCAGGATCAGCGGATTGATCTCAACCTCCTGCACCTTCGGATCGGCCGCAAGGATTGCCTGCACCGCCAGCGCCGCGGCCACTGCCGCAGCCGTGTCGGCCCGCGGCCGCCCCCGGTAGCCGTCGAGCAGCGGCCACAGGCGCAGACGGCGCAGCGCGGTATCGATCTCGTCGCCCGTTGCGGGGCAGACCAGCGTGACGGTATCCGCCAGCACCTCTGCCGCCGTACCGCCCGCGCCCAGCGTCAGCGTTGCGCCATAGACCGGATCGCGCCGGGCGCCGACCAGCACCTCCGCCACGGCGCCCGCGACCATCTCTTCCACCAGATAGCCGGCCGCCCCGGGCATCGGCACCTGCCCGTCGAGCGTTGCAAGCCCCAGCCGCACCGCCGCCGCCTCGGTCTTGTGCACAAAGCCGAGGCCCTTGAGGGCGTAGGGTGGGGCCAGCCCGGCCACAACCGCATCCGGCCGAACCACCGCCACCCCGCGCGGCACCGCGACCCCTGCCGACGACAGCCGCAGCTTCGACGCGGCCTCGTCCAGCATCCGCCGCCCGCGCGGCGGCACCACGCTCCAGGGCCGCCACCCCGTCCGCCCCGGCAAAGTCTGCGCAGCCTTGAGCGCACCCAGCGCGGTCTCCAGCCCCATCAGCGGCACGCAGCCCCGCGCCAGCATCGCCTCGGCCCGTCCCTCGTCGAAGTTCTCGGGGATCGAGGAGACCGGAAAGGCAGGACGTCCGGTTGCCGCCTGTGCCGCCTCGATCGCGTCGAGCGCGGGCTGGAAGGACGACGGGTCGCAGCGGTCGGGACGCGGGGGGTCGATGATGAAGATGCCTGCGTCGTAGCCTTCAAGCATGGCCGCGAAGACCTCGGTGGTGCGGGGTCCGTCGCCCCAGATGAAGGTGTGGTAGTCCAGAGGGTTGGCAATGGTGACGAGCGGCCCGAGCAGTGCCGACAGGCGGTTGGCCTGCGCCGGGGAGGGCGGGTCGAACATCACCCCCCGCGGTGCCGCCAGATCGGCCACCAGTCCCGCCTCGCCCCCGGAGCAGGACAGCGAACAGAGCCGGCGCCCCAGGCCCGGCCCGTGCAGATGCAAGACCTTGAGGCATTCCAGCAGCTCCGGCAGCGTCGCCACCTCCGCCACCCCGCATTGCGCGAGGAACGCGCTCGATGCCGCCCCGCCTCCGGCAAGCGAGGCGGTGTGGCTGGCCGCAGCCGAACGGCTTGCCGCGGTCTTGCCTGACTTGATGGCGACGATCCCCTTTCCGGCGGCCCGCGCCGCCTCTGACAGTGCGGCAAAGGCCGGGGCATCGGCGATCCCCTCGACATAGAGGCCCAGCGCCGTCACGCGCCCGTCGTCCAGCAGCGCCGCACACAGCTCGGCCAGTCCCACCTGCGCCGCATTGCCCAGACAGGCGACATAGGCCACCGGCAGGGCCCGGCGCTGCATCGTCAGGTTGATGACGATGTTGGACCACTGGGACACCAGCGCCACCCCCCGCTCCACCCGCTTGCCGCCGTGCTGGTCGGGCCAGAGGAGCGCGCCATCGAGATAGTTGATCACCCCGTAGCAGTTCGGCCCCAGCACCGGCATGTCACCCGCCGCGGCCACGAGCCGGTCCTGCAACCCCGCCTCGCCCGCCTCGGCCCAGCCAGAGGCAAACAGGACGGCTCCGCCCGCCCCCATCCCTGCAAGCGCGGCCACCACATCCAGCGTCGCATGGCGGTTGACGCCCACGAAGGTCGCGTCGGGCGCGGCGGGCATGTCGGCGAGCAACCGGAAGGCCGGAATGTCCGCGATCTCGGCCCGGGTCGGATGCACAGGCCAGACCTGTCCGGCAAACCCCATCGCCCGGCACTGGTTCACCACATTGGTGGCCCAGGCCCCGCCAAGCACGGCCACCGACCGGGGCCGCAGAAGGCGCGACAGGTCCCTCATGCCCGGGCCGCGCGCGGGCGGTCGGCGCCGAAGGCCGCTTGCCCCCGGGCCCCGAGAGGTATTCGGCCCGAAGCGATGGGCGGCGGGGCGATGGCTTGCATGGTTTCCCTTTGGCTCAGATATCCTCGAGGGGTCAGGCGCGGGACGCGCCGAGGCGGGACTGAAGGCCCCCTAGGCCTCCAGCGGTCGCAAGAGCTCGCGGCTGATGATGTGGCGCTGGATCTCGGATGTTCCTTCCCAGATGCGTTCGACGCGCGCATCGCGCCAGATGCGTTCCAGCGGCAGGTCTTCCATCAGTCCCATCCCGCCATGGATCTGGATCGCGGCATCGGCGACCATGGCCAGCACCTCGGAGGCCTTGAGCTTGGCCATGCTCATCGCGGCCTCGGTTGCGCCGCCGTTGTCATAGGCCCAGCCGGCCGCCCAGGTCAGCAGTTCGGCGGCGCGCAGTTCGGTCGCCATGTCGGCAAGCTGGAAGGACACGCCCTGGAACCTGCCAATGGCTTGCCCGAACTGGCGGCGTCCGGCGGCGTACTCCAGCGCCAGCGACAGCGCCCGGTCGGCCCGGCCAAGGCAGGTGGCCGCGACCTGCAGGCGCGTCGCACCCAGCCACTTGCCCGCCACCTCGAAGCCCCGGTGCGGTTCGCCCAGCACATTCGCGGCCGGGACGCGGCAGTTGTCGAATTCGAGGATGGCGTTGGAATAGCCGCGGTGGCTGACGTTTCGGTAGCCCTCGCGCACCGAGAAGCCCGGTGTGCCCTTGTCCACGAAGAAGGCGGTGATCTTCTTCTTGGGGCCGCGCGGGGTCGCCTCCTCTCCGCTCGCCATGAAGGCGATGGTGAAACCCGCGATGTCGGCATGGCTGATGAAGTGCTTGGTGCCGTTCAGCACCCAGTCGCCGCCGGGTTCCTGGCGTGCCGAAGCGGTCATCCCCCGCAGATCAGACCCCGCGCCGGGTTCGGTCATGGCCAGGCAATCCCAGGTCTCGCCACGGATGCAGGGCATCAGGTAGCGTTCGCGCTGTTCCGGAGTGCCGGCCAGCAGGATGTTCGAGGGGCGCGCGACGGCCGTCCAGTGCAGGGCATAGTTGGCGCGGCCGAGTTCCCTTTCGTACATCAGCCAGGTCAGGGTATCGAGGCCGGCGCCACCCAGACCTTCCGGCATGTTGGCCGCGTAAAGACCTGCATCCATGGCCTTTTTCTGGATTCCACGCACGAGGTCCATGTCGAGACGGCCCGAGCGTTCCACCGCGGCCTCGTGGGGAAAGAGTTCGGCTTCGACAAAGGCGCGCGTGGTCTCCACGATCATGCGCTGCTCGTCGGTCGGGGCGAAATGCATCACGCCCTCCGTTGGCCGACAAAGCGGCCCGCGCCTTCGGGGCGGGGCAGGGCGGCATGGGCCTCGGCGATGGGGCGCAGGCGGGCCAGCACCTGCGGCGCGGCGGTGCAGGTACGGCCCGCCTTCATGTCCACATGCAGGAGCATCTGTTCCAGAGTGGCCATCACCTCGTCCCCCCGCCGCAGGGTCACGAACACATGCAGCCGCTTGTCGTCGGCCGCCAGCACCTGCACGGTGCCGGTGATCGCATCCCCCGCCTTCGCCTCGCCCCTGTGCAGGATATGCGTTTCGGCAGTGTAGTAGCTGTGCCCGCCATTCACATAGTCGAGGTCGGCCCCGATGTGGCGCAGGAAGGCGTCGGTCGTCTCGGAACAGGCGAACAGGTAGCGGCTTTCGGTCATGTGGCCGTTGTAGTCGATCCAGGACGGCAGCACGGTCATCCGTGCCATCTCCAGCGGCGCAGCGGTGTCGGGCAGCGGCTCCGCCATCGCCTGCCGGCGGCGGGCGTCGTGCTCGTTCAGGATGCGGCCCGCGCCCACGTTGCGGTCCTTGAGCGACCGCAGGATGCCCACGAGGTTGCGGTCGCGCAGCCGTTCCAGATCGCGGATGTGCATGTGGCCCGACTGCGCGTCGGACTGCCCCGCCACCAGATCCACAAGCTCGTCGTTGAACTCCGGCACGTCGGTCAGTCGGGTCCAGGGCCATTTCAGCGCCGGACCGAACTGCGCCATGAAGTGCCGCATCCCCGCCTCGCCGCCGGCAATCCGGTAGTTCTCGAACAGCCCCATCTGTGCCCAGCGCAGGCCGAAGCTCATGCGGATGGCGTCGTCGATCTCCTCGGTCGTCGCCACGCCGTCCTTCAGCATCCACAGCGCCTCGCGCCAGACCGCCTCCAGGAACCGGCTGCCGATGAAGGCGTCGATCTCCTTCCGCATCACCAGGGGGAACATGCCGACCTCGGTGACGATGTCCCTGGTGCGCGCGATCGTCGCGGCCGAGTTGGCAGCCGAGGCCGAGATCTCGCACAAGGGGAGCAGGTAGACCGGGGTGAACGGGTGGGCGACGATGATGTTGCCCGGCGCGGCGGCGCCCCTTTGCAGGTCGACCGCCTTGTAGCCGCTGGTCGAGGACCCGATCAGCAGGTCGGGGTGGGACCGCTGCATCTGCGCATAGACCGAATGCTTGATCTCCAGCCGCTCGGACACGCTTTCCTGCACGTAGTCGGCGCCGTCCAGCGCCTCCGCCAGGGTTCCAGCGAAGGACAGCCGCCCCTGCGGCGGCATCGGCCCATCGGAAAGGGCGGGCACCGCCAGCCGCGCATTGGCCAGCATCGCGGCCACGTTGGCCTGTGCCGTGGGGCCGGGATCGTAGACACTGACATCCCAACCGTTCAGCAGGAACCGCGCGGTCCAGCCGCCGCCAATCCCCCCGCCGCCGACGATGGCCACCTTCATTTCCCTGCCTCCATGGTCCGTTCCAGCCGTGCCGGGTCGTAGCCTGCGGCGGCGAAGACTGCCTGCGCCTGTTCGAACAGGCGGGGCGTGCGCGGCATGGGGTCGCGCGACAGCACCCAGCCCGCGGTACGCCCACCCGTCCCGATCACCACCGCCCGCCCATCGTCGAGCACCGAAAGCACGCGGAAATCGCCTGCGAAGGGAACGCCTTGCAGCCGGACCTTCAACCGTCCTGGCCCGACAGGCTCGGCCACCCCGTCGATGCCGGTCAGCCGGCCGCCGCGCTGACAGCGGTTGGCCACACCGACCGTGCCGTCGGGCCGCGGGGTGTAGGTGGCGGTGACCTGCGTGCAGCCGCGCTGGAAGGCCGCTGGAAACGCCGCTACCTGATACCAGGTGCCGGCGAGGCGTTCGGGCGCGAAATCCACCGTTGCCATGGGCGCCCGCGCATCGCCCCCGGACGGCACATGCGCGGTGCAGGCGGCCAGCGCTGTCGCGAGGGCGAGCCACCTCATGCCGGCGCCCGCTTGTCCAGCTTCAGCCGCGCGCGCACCTCGGCAGGCCCGATGACGCGGGCGCCCATGGCCTCGATGATCGTCACCGCGCGCTCGACCAGTTGCGCGTTGGTTGCCAATTCCCCCTTGCCAAGCCAGAGGTTGTCCTCGAGCCCGCCCCGCACATTGCCCCCCGCCAGCACCGCCGCGGCGACATAGGCCATCTGGTTGCGGCCAAGCCCGAAGGCGGACCAGTGCCAGCCCGCCGGCACGTTCGCGACCATCGCCATGAAGGTGTGCAGGTCGTCCGGTGCCCCCCATGGCACGCCCATGCAAAGCTGAACGAGGACGGGGTCAGGAATGATACCCTCGGCCACCAGCTGTTTCGAGAACCACAGATGCCCGGTGTCGAAGGCCTCGATCTCGATCCGCGTGCCGGAAGCGACCATTCGCGCGGCCATGTCGCGCAGCATGCCCGGAGTGTTGACCATCACGTAGTCGGCCTCGGCAAAGTTCATCGTGCCGCAGTCGAGCGTGCAGATCTCCGGGCGGCAGTCGACCACATGCGCCACCCGCTCGGTGGCCCCCGCCATGTCCGACCGCTGGCTGATGCGGTTCATCGCCTCGGTGCCGTCGAACAGCATGTCGCCGCCCATGCCGGCGGTCAGGTTCAGCACGACATCGGTGCCGCTGTCGCGGATGCGTTCGGTCACCTCGCGATAGAGCGCGGGGTCGCGGGCGGGCTTGCCGGGTTCGGGGTCGCGCACATGGCAATGCACCACCGCCGCCCCGGCCCGCGCCGC
>DAOLBY010000267.1:0-1554 GCA_035324325.1 Paracoccaceae bacterium
CGGGGTTCGGCGCGCTCGACTGGGCGGATGATGCGGCGGTCGGCGCGTTCCTGCTGGAGATCGAACGGCTGTGTGCGGGCAGCCATGCGCCCTTCGATGCGCCGGCGGCGCGGGCGCGCGTGGCGGCGGTCATGGCGCGGTCGGGCGATGTGGCCTCGGCCTTCGTGCATGGGTCGATTGCAACGTTGCAGGACTGGTCGCGCGCCTACCGCCGCATCGCCTGCCCGGTTCTGGTGATCCGGGGGCCCGATCCTGCCGGTCGGGAACGGCCGGGCGCTGGCCGCAGGCATCGCCGGGGCACGGATCCTCGAACTGGCGGGGCGCGGGCACGAACTGCACGCGGGCGACCTGCCGGCGCTGGTCGGGGCCATTGCCCAGCATGTTGGAGCCGGCGCATGACCCACAGCTTCGCCTGCCGCGTCTACTACGAGGATACCGACCTCGCCGGCATCGTCTACTACGCCAACTACCTGCGCTTCATCGAACGGGCGCGCAGCGAATGGGTACGGTCGCTCGGCATCGACCAGATCCGGCTTCGGGTCGAGGAGGGTATCGTCTTTGCCGTCCGCCGGGTCGAGGCCGACTATCTGCGCCCCGCGGTCTTCGACGACGTGCTGACCGTGCGCACGCGGCTGCTGTCGCTGACCGGCGCGCGGATCGAACTTGCGCAGGACGTGCTGCGCGGCGAGGAGGTGCTGTTTGCCGCCCGCGTGACGCTGGTGGCGCTGACCGCGGCGGGCCGTCCCGCCCGGATGCCGCCCCGCCTGCGGGCGGCGCTGGCGCCCTCGGCGCCCGCGCGCCACCCATGACGCAGATGTGTTGGCTTCGGCCTGCACTTCCGGTATGGATTGCGTCAAGAGATGGCCGGCCAACGGCCCCCCACAGGCATGCCCCCGGGCTTACGATCGAGCGGACACATGGACACCGGAACCCTTGCCGCCGCGCAAGACATCGACTTTTCGCTGCTTGCGCTGTTCGCGCGGGCCACGATGACCGTCAAGCTCGTGATGATCCTGCTGGTCATCATGTCGTTCTGGTCCTGGGCGATCATCATCCAGCGCCACATCGTCTTCCGCAAGGCACGACGCGAGGCCGACGTGTTCGACCGCGCCTTCTGGTCGGGCGAGCCGCTGGACGAGCTTTATGACAAGATCGGCCCCGAACCCTCCGGCGCGGCCCAGAAAGTCTTTGCCGCCGGCATGCTGGAGTGGCGCCGCAGCCACAAGCAGGACGGCGGGCTGATCGCCGGCGCCCAGGCGCGCATCGACCGGGCGATGGACGTGGCGATCGGGCGGGAAAGCGAACGGCTGAATGCCGGGCTGTCGTTCCTGGCCACCACCGGCTCGACCGCGCCCTTCATCGGGCTGTTCGGCACCGTCTGGGGCATCAAGCACGCCTTCGAACAGATCGCCATCAGCCAGAACACCAACCTGGCCGTGGTGGCGCCCGGCATCGCCGAGGCGCTGCTGGCCACCGGCATCGGGCTGGTCGCGGCCATCCCGGCGGTCGTGTTCTACAACAAGCTCAACGCCGACAGCGAGCGCATCCTGGCCG
>DAOLBY010000267.1:1564-2619 GCA_035324325.1 Paracoccaceae bacterium
GGCCGGCTACGAGGCCTTCGCCGACGAGTTCGCCACGATCCTGTCGCGGCAGCTCGACGCGGCGGCCTGACGGGGCACGCGGGCGATGGCGGCCAGCGTGATTAAGCAGGGCGGGGGCGGCGGGCGGCGCGGCCGGCGCCGACGCGGAAGCTCGGCGGCGATGTCGGAGATCAATGTCACGCCCTTTGTCGACGTGATGCTGGTTCTGCTGATCATCTTCATGGTGGCGGCGCCGCTTCTGACCGTCGGCGTGCCGGTGGAACTGCCGCGGACCGCCGCGACCGCATTGCCGACCGAGCAGGAGGAACCGCTGACGGTGACGATGACCTCGGACGGACGGCTGCTGATCCAGACATCCGAGATCGAGGATTCCGACCTGATCCCGCGCCTGCGCGCCATCGCCGCCGAACGCACGTCGGACAAGGTGTTCCTGCGCGCCGACGGGGCCATTCCCTATGCCCGGGTGGCCCAGGTGATGGGTGCGCTGAACGCAGGGGGCTTCCGCAACATCGGGCTGGTGACGGACGGCGAGGGACCGACCTTCGACGGGCGCGGCGGGTAGGGCCGGATGCAGACGGGGCAGGTCATCTCGGGCATCGGGCATGGCGGCGTGATCCTGTGGGTGCTGGTGGGCGGGCTGTTCCCCGCCCGACACGAACCGCCGCCGGCCGTCACCGAGGTGTCGCTTCTGTCCGGGGCCGAGTTCGCCGCGCTGGTCGAGGCCGCGGCGGATGCGCCGCGCCCGGCGCCCGAACCTGCCTCCGAACCTGCTCCGGCCCCGGCGCCGGAACCCGCGGCAGTACCCTCTCCCGCTCCCGCACCGGCACCCGAGCCCGCCCCGACGCCCGAGCCAGTGCCCGAACCCCTGCCCCCGGTGGTTGCGCCCGACCCGCTGCCGGAACCCGACCCGCTGCCGGTCGCCGCCCCGTCGCCCGAGGTGCCGCCGGTGCTGGCCCCGACCTCGAGCCCACGGCCACGCCCGAAGCCCGCCGAGCGGGTGGCGCCGGTGCCGGTCGAGGCGCCGCCACCCGAAGCCGTCACCGCCCCCGAGGCGG
>DAOLBY010000060.1:0-1942 GCA_035324325.1 Paracoccaceae bacterium
CGTACAACTGCGCCGGGGTGGCGAGGTCGAGGCGGCCCGACAGCGGAGGGGCAGGCGCGTCCTGAAACCCCGGCAGCACCCCCCGCCCGCCCGCGGCGGCCCTGCCGGCACAGTCCGGCGCAGCGCCCTGCCCCAGCGCCAGGATGCGGCTGTCCCGCATCAGCATCCATTCGGCGTAGGGTCGCGCCGGGTCCATCGTGCGGATGCGGGCGTTGTGCAACAGCAGGTCAGCCAAGGCGCAGCGCCTCCAGCTCGGCCCAGTCCCCGGCGAGAATGACCTCGGCCGCAAGGTCCACGTCCCGCGTCCAGCCGAACAGGCACAAGAAGGGCACGGCGCCGACCTTGGTGGCGTGCGGGCGGTTCGCGGTGTTCCAGACCGGCACATGCGCAGGCTTTTCCACCAGCGGCCGCCCCGGACCGAAACGCCAGCCGTGCGGGCCGGTCAGTGGGGCGTAAAGCTCGGGTGCAGGGTGGTGATGGTCGCGGTAGAGGAAATGCGGCGCGATCAGGAACAGGCCGAGGTCGAAGTCATGCGCCGGCAGGGCGGCGCCCCCGCCGATCACCGAGGCGAAGGCATGGCCCTGCCGGAATGCCTCGCCGATCAGCGCGGGGTCGTATCTGTCATAGGTCACCCAGCCCAGGTGCGGCGCGGCGGTGGCGATGGCATCGGCCAGCGAGGGATGGGTGGTGGACAGCGCCTCCAGCGCCGCCGGCAGATGGCTGTCCCGCACCGTCTGGGGTGCGGGCGCCGCCGGCGTCACCGGCCCGCCCCGCGCCGCCGCCAGCCCGGCGCGCACTTCGGCCACGCCGGGGCCGGGCAGCGTCGCCAGGTAGCCGTCCACCGCGTCGACCAGTGCCCGGATCGCCGCCTCGGGGCCGGGTGCCGGATCCGCCGGAAGTGGCAGTCCGCGAGCCGCGAACTCCGCCCCAGGGGGCTGGCTGTCGCTGGCGGCGGCAGTGCGATAGGCCTCGAGCTGCGCGGCGCTGATCCTGCCGTCGCGGAACAGCGCCATGGCCCGCCCGTAGCGCGCCCGCCCCGAACCCGGGGAACCGAGGGGAATGCCCAGAAGCCCGGTCACCTGCCGCCCCGATAGGCCATCTGCGCATCGCGCTGTCGGCGTTTCTCGGCCCGATGCAGAATCCAGCCGGCCAGCGCCACGCCGATGCCCACCGTCACCACGATCAGTGTGGCCAGCGCATTGATGTCGGGCGTCACCCCCAGCTTGACCTTCGACCAGACCAGAAGCGGCAGCGTCGTTGCCCCCGGCCCGGTGGTGAACGAGGTGATCACCACATCGTCGAACGAGATGGTGAAGGCCAGCAGCCACCCCGACAGGATCGCCGGGCGGATCATCGGCAGCGTGACATCCCACAGCACCTGCCAGGGGCGTGATCCGAGGTCCATCGCCGCCTCCTCGATGGCGCGGTCGGCCGAGGTCAGCCGCGAATGCACGACCGTCGTCACAAAGACCATCGAGAAGGTGATGTGCGCCAGCGTCACGGTGGTGAAACCGCGCTGCATCGGCCAGCCGATCCAGTTCGCCAGGACGATGAACAGCATCAGCGTGGCGATGCCGGTGATCACTTCGGGCATCACCAGCGGCGCCGTCACCATGCCCGAAAAGAGCGTCCGCCCACGGAACCGCCGGAACCGCGCCAGGGCGATCCCGGCCATGGTACCGAGGATGGTGGCGCCCGTGGCCGAGACGAAGGCGATCCCTAGCGACAGGATCAGCGCGTCCCAGACCTGGCGGTTTTCCCATAGCGCGACATACCAGCGGGTCGAGAACCCGCCCCAGACCGTGACCAGCCGGCTGTCGTTGAAGGAAAACACCACCAGCGACAGGATCGGCGCATAGAGGAACACGAAGCCCAGCGCGGCGGCCATGGGCAGGACCCAGTTGCGCGCCATCAGCGTTCCTCCTGCCGGTTCTGCACCGAC
>DAOLBY010000060.1:1952-2778 GCA_035324325.1 Paracoccaceae bacterium
AGCTGGCCATACCAGCGCGTCGAGAACCCGCCCGAGACGGTCGCCAGCCGCGAGCCGTTGAAGCTGTAGACGACCATGGACAGGATCGGGATGTAGAAGAAGGCAAAGCCGAAGCACAGCATGGTGATCAGGAACACGGGTCGACGGTTCATCGCGGCGTCTCCATCGGCTCGGCGCCTTCGGCCCGGCCGCTGTAGCGCGCGAACAGCAGCGTCGGGCCGACCATCAGGACCAGCAGGACCACCGCGACCGACGAGGCCATGGGCCAGTCGCGCGCCGCGCTGAACTCGTCCGAGATCACCCGCCCGATCATTGGCATCCTTGCATCCCCGACCAGCGTCGGAATGACCAGTTCGCCCGCGGCGGGGATGAAGACCAGAAGCCCGCCGGCGATGATGCCGGGAACCGATTGCGGCAGGGTCACGTCCAGGAACACGCGGAAAGGGCGCGACCCCAGGTCCGTCGCGGCCTCGTCGAGGGTCCGGTCCAGCCGCTCGAGGTTGGCATAGAGCGGCAGGATCATGAAGGGCAGGTAGGTATAGACCATCACCAGGACGACCGCGAAGTTGCTGTGCATCATGGGAACATGGGTGATCGCCCAGGTCTCGGGCGTGAGAAGGTTGTGCAGGTCGGTCAGCAGCCCGTTGAACCAGGAATTGCGCCCCATCAGCCCCATCCAGGCATAGACGCGCAGCAGGAACGAGGTCCAGAACGGCAGGATCACCAGCATCAGAAGGATGCCGCGCCACCCCGGCCCCACGCGTGTCAGGCCGAGCGCCATCGGATAGCCGAAGGCCCAATGAAGCTCCGGCATGAACTCGAAATT
>DAOLBY010000060.1:2788-14261 GCA_035324325.1 Paracoccaceae bacterium
CAGCAGGCACAGGATCGTCGCCACGCCCGCGTTGACGAGCGAGATCAGGAAACTGCGCAGGTAGAGCGTGTCGGTGAACAGCCGGGCGTAGCCCTCGAGGTTGATCCAGGGGTTCTCGCCACCATAGCCGAAGGGTGGCTGGGTCGGCGTGCGTGTCGCAACGCTCATCGCCAGCACGATCAGGAACGGCACGAGGAACAGCAGCACCAGCCAGAGGTAGGGAACGGCGATGATCAGGTCGCGCCAGCCGCGACGATTGAACCAGCCCGGGATGCCGCTGCCCATGGCTCAGTCCCGCAGCAGGATGCCGGCGCCGGCATCGAAGCCGACCCAGACCTCGTCGTCCCAGTCGGGCGCCTGCGCGCCCCTGCTGGCATTGACCGCATGCACGCTGATCAGCGCGCCCGACGGCAGGGTGATGCGGTAAAGGCTGTCCTTGCCGAAATAAGCGAGGTCGCGCACCGTGCCGGGCACCGCATTGCCACCGGCGGGGCGTTCGCGGGTCAGGCGCACCTTTTCGGGGCGCAGCGCAAGCGTGAGCGTCTCGCCCGGCAGCAGCGGGGCCAGCGGGCTCGTCACTTGCACCGTGGCAGCAAAGTCCGGCACCTCCAGCGCCACCATTCCGTCGGTGACGGCACCCACGCGGCCCGCGAACTGGCTGACTGTGCCGAGGAAGCCGGCGACATAGCGCGATCCCGGGTTCTCGTAGACATCCCCCGCGCGGCCCACCTGCAGGACGGTGCCCTGGTGCATCACGGCCAGCCGGTCGGACAGCGTCATCGCCTCTTCCTGGTCATGGGTGACGATGACGAAGTTGACCTTCGTGCGCGCCTGGATGGCCATGAGCTCGAACTGCGTCGCCTCGCGCAGCTTCTTGTCCAGCGCGGCCAGCGGTTCGTCGAGGAGCAGGACCTTCGGCTGACGCGCCAGCGCGCGGGCCAGCGCCACACGTTGCCGCTGGCCCCCCGAAAGCTGGTGCGGCTTGCGGTCCTCGAAGCCGGTCATCTGTACGAGATCCAGCATCTCGGCTACCCGCGCGGCACGTTCGGCGCGCCCCATGCTCTCGTGCTTCAGCCCGTAGCCCACGTTCTTCGCCACGCTCATGTGCGGGAACAGCGCATAGGACTGGAACATCATGTGCACCGGCCGTTCCCATGGGGGAACGCCGGTCATGTCCTGCCCGTCGATGCGGATGCGGCCGGCGGTCGGTTCCTCGAACCCGGCGAGCATCCGCAGAAGCGTGGTCTTGCCGCAGCCCGAGGCCCCGAGAAGCGCGAAGCACTCGCCCCGCGCCATGGTCAGCGACACGTCCCGGACCGCGGGGAAGGTTCCGAAGAACTTCGAGACCCCGTCGATCTCGATGAACCCGTCGCCCGGCATTTCAGCCTGCCTTGATCTGGGTCCAGACGCGGTTGAGGTCACGCTCCTGCTCGGGGGTCTGTGGCGTCGGGGTGAACAGCCGCTGCATCGTCTCGTCGTCGGGATAGATCGCCGGGTCGGCCGCGATCTCGGGGTCGAGGAACGGCACGGCGGCGGCGTTCGCGTTGGCATAGCCGGTGTAGTTCGTGCAGGCCGCGATCACCTCGGGGCGCAGCAGGTAGTCGATGAAGGCATGGGCGCCGTCGGCATTGCGTGCGTCTGCAGGGATCGACCACAGGTCGAACCAGGCCGGCGCCCCGGTGCGCGGCACGAAATAGGCCAGCTCGATGTCGATCCCGGCCTCGGCGGCGCGGGCCGCGGCGACGGCATAGTCGCCCGACCAGTTGTTGGCCACGCAGACCTCGCCGTTGGGCAGAGAAGTCAGGTAGTTGGTGTTGTCGAAGGTGGTGATGTAGGGCCGGATCGCTGCGAAGGCTTCGGCCATACGGGCATATTCGGCCGGGCCGGCGGTGTTCGGGTCGATGCCGAGCCATCGCATCACCGTGAAGCCGATATCGGTCGGGCTGTCGAGGATCGTCAGCCCGCATTCGGCCAGTTTCGCGGCATTCGCCGGATCGAAGATCGTTTCCAGCGACTGCAGGTCGGCGTCGGGCAGCCGCTCGCGGACCATCGCCACGTTGAAGGTGAAGCCAACCGAACCCCACATGTAGGGTACGCCATGGGTGTTGCCGGGGTCGAAGCCCTCGACGATGCGCAGGATCTCGGGGTCGAGGTTGCCCCAGCCGCTCAGCCGCGCACGGTCGATCGGTTGGAACACACCGGCCTGCACGAACTGCGGCATCGAAATGCCCGCCGCCAGCACCACGTCATAGCCCGACGATCCGGCCATCATCTTGGCCTGCATCTCCTCGGACGAGGCATAGAGGTCGTAGACCACGCCGATCCCGGTCTCGCGCTCGAAATCCGCGATGGTCGTCTCGCCGATGTAATCCGCCCAGTTGTAGACATTCACGCGGGCGCCCTGCGCCCAGGACGGGCGGACATTGGGCATGGCCAGCGTTGCACCGGCCCCGATCAGGGCGTTGCGACGGGTCAGTCTCATGGCAGGCCTCCCTCTGGTTTGCCTTGCTCTTCCGAGAGTCGGGACAGACCGCCCTCCGCGCAAGTCATTTCCGCATTCCGGGCGGCGATCATGTCCTCGCCCGGCGACTGCTCCAGCCCGACGACCGGCAACAGCGCCCGCAGCCGGTCGTGGTGCAGCCTTACGCCGTATTCGAGGTCGGACAGGTGAAACCCGTCGAAGGCCGCGCTCTTCATCGACTCGTTCGACCAGATCGCCAATTGCTGATCCTCGACCGAGGTGTCGCGGTCGATCCGGTAGGCGAGGTATCGGGCCAGCCTGGCCTCGCGGCTTTCGTTCGGCCAGCGGTACATCCGGCCCGTCAGGCGCGTCAGCCCCTCGGTCAGGGGCAGCTCGTGATAGAACTGCATCCCCTCGGGCGTGATCGAGATCACCTGGTTGGGGAACAGGCCGAAATAGGTCCAGGCCTTCTGAAGATGGGCCGGCAGGTCGGGCCGCGGGGACGAGATGCGGTTGTAGTGCCGGACCGACCACAGCCGCCCCGGCACGTCGCCGAACCAGCCGACCGACATCGACAACCCGTCGTCGAGAAAACAGTCGCGGTAGGTGCGGCCATAAAGGTCCTGAAGCCCGGGATGGGCAAGGGCGACGTGATAGCCCTCGTTGTCGACATCGCGCACCGACTTCCAGTTGATCGGCAGTTCGGTCGACAGATAGGGCCCATCGGCCGGCAGCACGTCGGCCAGCCCGTAGGCTGCGAAATCGGCATCGAAGGGGCCCAGCAGGGCCGCCACCGGCGGCTGCGGCCCGGGATGGAAACGAAGGAAGATGAAGCCGTGGAACAGGTCCATCTCGATCGGTTTCAGTGCGAAGTCCTCGCGCTTCATCTCGCCCAGGCTGGCCGGCTGCGCCGCGCCGCGCAGCGAGCCGTCGAGGTTGTAGACCCAGCCGTGGAACGGGCAGACGATGGCGCCCTTGCAATGCCCGCGGTCGCCGTCCACCACCCGCGCGCCGCGGTGCCGGCAAAGGTTGTGGAAGGCCCGCACCCGGCCGTCCCTGCCCCGCATCACGACCGCGCGTTCGCCCAGAAGGTCGAAGGACAGCCAGTCACCGGGGTTCGGCAGGTCCGACACATGGCCGACGACCTGCCAGTGGGTCAGGAACAGGTGTTCGCGCTCCAGCGCGAACAGCGCGGGGGAATGGTAGGTCCAGGCAGGCAGGCCGCTGCGGTCCCAGTCGCGCGGAACCTTGACCAGAGGATAGGGAAGCCGGGTCATGGCGCGGTCTCCATCCCGGCCCGGATCCATTCGTGGAAGCGGAAGACCTCGTACTCTTCGGGCATCAACCGGGCCGCGCGGAAGGCGGGCGAGCGCATTCCCCGCTGGTTCATCTCGGCCGCCGCGCCATCCTGTTCCATCACCGTCCGCGCAAAGGCCGCGACCGCGACCGCGTCGAATCCGGGCTGCGCCAGCGTCGCGGGCGGGAAATGCCATTCCGCCACCAGCCCGGTCCGTTCCGGCCCCAGCGGCACCACCCGCACCGAGCGCACATGGTCGCAATGGGCCACCACATAGGCCGAGGGCCAGAGCGTGACGAAGCTGTAGCCAGCCGTCGTCTCGGCGGCCGTCAGGCCGGGAAAGACCGGGCCGCAGGGCTGTCCGTCAGCCGTCCAGGTCCGGGCGCCGTCGCGCAGGGCCGGCGCGTCGGGCGTCTCGGGCGTCCAGCCGGCCAGTTCCGGCGGCGACATGACGCCCCTGCCGTAGACCGGCACCAGATCGCAGAGTTCGGGGTGGATGCCGGGGCAGTGCAGGCATTCCGAGTAGTTCTCCCAGAAAGCCTTCCAGTTGCAGCCGATCTCGGTCGTCCAGACATGGCCGGTGACCAGGCTTTCCATCGGCCAGTTGTCGAGCGTGTGCAGCCCCACGTCGGACCAGATGTCGCCGGGGTCGGGCGACAGGTTCAGGAACAGGAACCCGTTCCAGACCCGCCACGCGACCGGGCGAAGGCCATGGGCGGAACGGTCGAAATCGTCGGTGGGGACGGCATGACCGGTCGAGACGAGCCGCCCGTCCCCGGCGGCGAAGGCGAAGGCATGATAGGGGCAGCGGATCAGGCGGCCGACCTCCTGCTCGGGGGCGCGGCACAGTTCCGCACCGCGGTGCGGGCAGGAATTGTGCCAGGCCGCCAGAACGCCGGCGCTGTCGCGCACCACGATCACTGGCGCCTCGCCCACCGTCACGCGCCGCATCCGTCCCACCGGGAAGTCGGCGGCGCGCCCGGCCATCACCCATTCCCGGGCCAGGATCGTGGCCATCTCGCGCGCATACCAGTCGCGGTCGATGTAGGCAGCCCGCGGCAAGCCTTCGGGGCAATTCGCCAGACGGGGCGACTGGGGGTGATGATCATGGCTGCCCATCAGAACCTCCCCGGGGGCGTGGCGCGGCGGCGCGCAGGGTTGAGGAAGGGTCGGTCCACCACCCGCGCGCGCATCATCAGCTTTTCATAGTGCAGTTCGCGCAGCGCATAGATCTCGGCCCAGATGTTTCCGCCGCCGGCATGGCTGCTCAGCACCTGCGCCATGGCGATGTTCGACTTGAGCGCCGGCGACCAGACCGCCCCGGTGACGACGCCGACCTCGCGCTTGCGGCCATGATACAGGATCGCCCCCGATGCGGGGATGTTGCCGTCCACCTCCAGCCCGACGAAGGACCATTTCGGCCCCTCCGCCCGCTGCCGCGCCAGCGCCGCCTTGCCGGTGAAATGGCCCTTCTCCCAGTCGATCATCCAGGCCAGGCCCATCTCCAGCGGTGTGCGCAGCCGGTCCTCGCGCAGGCAGGTGTCGGCGGGCGTGAAGTCTGTGCCGGTGATGATCAGCCCCGCCTCGATCCGCGCCACGTTCAACGCCTCGGACCCGATGGGGCGCAGGCCGTGCAACCGGCCGGCCTCGAACAGCAGGTCCCACAACTCCAGCGCGAGGTCGGGCGTCGTCCAGAGCTCATACCCCAGATCGCCCGTGAACCCGGTGCGCGAGACCGTCATGCGGCCCGTGCCCAGCGAAAAATCCGCCAAGCGGAAGGGCTTCAGCCCGTCGATGTCGAACCCAGCGCGGCGCAGGATCTCGGCCGAAGTCGGGCCTTGCAGGGACAGCGCCGCGATGTCCTCGGTTTCCTCGTGGATCGCGACCT
Organism: Paracoccaceae bacterium; assembly: GCA_035324325.1. GTDB lineage: Bacteria > Pseudomonadota > Alphaproteobacteria > Rhodobacterales > Rhodobacteraceae > DAOLBY01. The sequence continues at coordinate 8,435 of DAOLBY010000060.1, forward strand.
CGAAGCCGAAGGCGCTGTCCTCCAGCCAGGTCAGGTGGCGTTCCTGGCAGCACAGGCGATAGCGGTCGGGTGCCAGCCGGAACAGCGTGCCGTCGTCCAGAAGGTGCCCGGCATCGTTCGTCCAGGCGGTGTAGTGCACACCGCCGACCGACAGTTTCGCCGCATTCCGAAGGGTCAGCCGGTCCAGGTAGGCGGTCGCGTCGGGCCCCTCGATCCGATACTTGATCATCGGGCAGAGGTCGTAGACCGTGGCCGTGTTGCGGATTGCGGAATGCTCCATCGCCAGGTCGTCGAAGGTCAGCGCGGTCGCGTATCCGCCCCAGTTCCCCCAGGACCACAGCCTGTTCGCCGCCGCGGTCCGGGGATGGAACGGGGTCGTCAGAAGCGGCGTCTCGTAGTGCCGCAGGCCGGTCGCGGGCGCCGTCATGCCGCCTCCATCGCCAGTGCGGCGTTCCATCCTGCCGACCCCGACACCCCGCCGCCCGGGTGGCAGCCGGCCGAGGCGAGCCAGAGGCCGGGGATCGGCCCGCGATACTGCGCGATGCCCGGGAGCGGGCGCAGGAACAGCATCTGCTCGACGCTGAGTTCGCCCGCATGCCATTGCCCGCCCGGCAGGCCAAAGCGGTTCTCGATGTCATGGGGCATGAGAAGTTCGGCATCCTGCACCAGCGCGCCGATGCCCGGGGCATGGGCTTCCAGCTGCGCCATGCAGGCGGCCAGCATCGCCGCCCGCGCTGCATCCCGGTCCACCGGCGCGTGGGGGGCGAACTGGGCGATGGCGGACAGGCGGTGCAGCCCGTCCGGGCTGCGTTCATGCGCGGTCGGGATGATGATCTCCATCCCCGGGCGTTCCGGCACCCGGCCGTATTTCACCGGGTTGAAGGCGCGTTCCACATCATGCTCGGTCCCGGCGAGGATCAGGCGGTCACGCGGATCGGCACCGCGGAAATCTGGCGGCGCCCGCAGGACCAGATGCAGCTTTGCCGCCCCGCCGCGGGATTTGAGGTGCCGGGCGCGGGTGACGAGACCCGCATCCAGATGCCGCGGCCCGACAAGGTCGAGCAGCGTCACGCGCGGCGCGGTGGCGGCCACCACGCGGGCGGCGCGAAGCACTTCGCCACCCTCTACCACGACGCCCGCGACCCGCTCGCCCTCGACCAGGATGCGTGCGACGCGGGCCTTGCATCGGATCGTGGCGCCCGCCGCCCCCGCAGCCCGCGCCATCGCCGCGCCAAGCGCCGTCATCCCGCCCCTGGGCAGGCCGATGGCCCCCTGACGCCCGCCGGTCTGCCCCGACAGGCGCACCAGCCAGGGCAGCACCGAATTGGGCGACCGGGGGCCAAACCAGCCGCCCAGTGTGGCCTCGAAGGCGATCGCCCCCTTCAGCCTCGGGTCGGACAGTTCGTCGTCCAGAAGGTCGTGCACATTGGTCAGCAGGATGCGGCCCAGTTCGCGGACATCCGCCGTCCCCATCATCCGCGCCCGCAGCCCGATCCCGGCCAGTCGCAGCATCGGATTGCCCGCCCGCCGGGCGATGCGCGGCGGGGGCATCCGGTTCAGGGGCGACAGGACGGCGGCAAAGCGCATCAGCCGGGCCCGCAGCGCCGCCCAGGCGGCGCCGTCGGCCTCGGCCAGTTCGCCTGCGACCCGGTCGCCCTCCATCCGCAGGTGGCGTCCTTCCGGCGACAGGATGGTGGTGGCGATGTCGGTCGTCACCCATTCAAGTCCGTGGCCCGGCAGGTCCATCGCCTGTTCCACCCGCGGGTCGAGGTTGTAGGACAGATGCGCCAGCCCGGCCCCGCCCCCCGGGGCGTCCGCGGCCTCGAGCACCAGCACCCGGGCCCCCCTCGTCGCCAGCCGGTGCGCCGCTGCCAGCCCGTTCGGTCCGGCGCCGATGACGATGGTGTCAAATGACGGCATAGGCCTCGCTCATGTCCCGGGCCGGCACCTTCATGTCGCGCAGGATCTCGGCCGCGGCGTTGCGACCCGGCGCGCCCATGACCCCGCCGCCCGGATGCGTGGAGGAGCCGCAGATCCACAGGTCGCGGATCGGGCTGCGATAGTTCGCATGGCCTGGCACCGGGCGGTTGAAGAACATCTGGTCGAAGGTCAGTTCGCCCTGGAAGATGTTGCCCTCGGTCAGCCCGACCTCGGCCTCGAGTTCGCGCGGGGTGCGCACTTCGGCGTGCAGAACGAGCGAGCGAAACCCCGGCGCATAGGTCTCGATCTGGTCCAGACAGGCATCACGGAACCCGGCGCAGTCGGCGTCAGTCCAGTCGCGCCCCTCGACCTTCGGCGGCGCGTATTGCACGAAGCAGGACATGAAATGCTTGCCCGGCGGGGCCATTGTCGGGTCGATCAGGGTGGGGATCATCACGTCCTGGAAGGGATCGCGGCTGTAGCGGCCGGCCTTCCAGTCATCATAGGCTGCCTCCATCCGTTCGATGGAATCGGTGAAATGCAGGTCGCCCCGGATGTTCGGGGCACCTTCGGGAAGAGCGGTGAATTTCGGCACCCCGTCCAGCGCAATGTTCAGCTTGCCCGAGGACCCGCGGGTCTTGAACGTCCGCACGCGTTTCAGGAACGCCTCCGGCAGTTCCTTCGCCTCGACGTGGCGAAGGAAGGTCCGCCGAACGTCCATGTTCGAGATCACGCGGCGCGCGGACAACTCGTCGCCGTTGTCCAGCACCACGCCGGTGGCGCGGCCGTTCCGAACCAGCACCTGCGCCACGCCCGACCCGGTGCGCACCTCGCCCCCCGCCGCCCGCAGCGAGGCGGTGAGCGCCCGGGTGATCCCCCCCATCCCGCCGCGCGAATAGCCCCAGGATCCGACATTCCCGTCCACGTCCCCCATGGCGTGGTGCAGAAGCACATAGGCCGTGCCGGGCGACATGGGCCCGAGCGCCGTGCCGATGATCGACCCCACCGCCTGATAGGCCTTGACCGCCGGGCTTTCGAAGTACTCGTCGAGGAAGTCGGCAATCGACATCGTCCAGAACCGCAGCATCTCGTAGATCTGCGCCTCGGACTGGCCGGTGATCTGCCGGCCCAGCCAGGCAAGCTCCATCAGGTCGCGGGGCCGGAAGCTGGCCAGATCGGGCGGGCGCCGCATGAGCATCGGGCGGATCAGGCGGCAGTTGCGCAGGATGTCGCGCGAATAGCGATCGTAGGCCTCGGCGTCGCGGCGGGAATGGCGGGCGAATTCGCGCCGGTTCGCCTCGTGGTCGCGGTACATGCCCAGATGGCCGCCGCCTTCGGTGAACAGCGCGCCGCCCTCGTAGGGCAGGATCTGCAGGCCATGCCGCGGCAGGTCCAGATCGCGCATGATCTCGGGCCGGAACAGGCTGCTGACATAGGAACAGTTGGAATAGGTAAAGCCGGGATAGAGCTCGCGCGAAACCGCCGCGCCGCCGATCCAGTCGTTCCTTTCGACCACCAGCACCTTCAGCCCCGCGCGGGCCAGGTAGCAGGCCGTCACCAGCCCGTTGTGCCCCGCGCCGATCACAAGGGCGTCGTGGATCATTCCGCTGCGGCCTCGACCCCGTGTTCCAGCACCAGATCGACGGCGGCTTCGACCGATTTCAGCGTGTCGGTCAGGCAGGTCCGGTCCAGCCCGTGCGCCTCGCAGATGAACCACGGCTCGCGGCTGTCGGGTTCGACGATGACGTTCAGATCGTGCAGGAAATGCGCCATCCGGTCGTAGAAGCTGTAGTCGCTCGTCTTCCAGTCGCGGTAGTTGTCGGGCGGGGCAGCGGCGAAGAACAGCCCGAACATTGACGGATGGCCGCTGTAGGAATGCACGATCCCGCGGGCATCGAGGATGGCCGAGATCCCCGCCATCAGGTCGCGTCCGTAGTCGGCGATGGTGTCCAGCGCCGGCGTTTCGTCCAGGATGCGCAGGCATTCCTCGGCCGCGGCCAGGCTGACGGAATGCGCGGTATAGGTGCCGCCATGGCTGGCGCCGCCATAGCGGAACGTCCGCATCACGTCCTCGCGGCCGGCCACCACCGCGATCGGATAGCCGTTGGCCATGGCCTTGGCGAAGGTCGTGATGTCGGGCCGGACGCCGAGTATGCCCTGGATGCCCGACTTGCCGACGCGAAACCCCGACTTCACCTCGTCGATGATCAGCATGACGCCATGGCGGGTGCAAAGCTCGCGCGCCAGCTGCACATACTCGGCCCGGGCCATGATCGAACAGCAGTTCCCCTGGATCGGCTCGATCAGCATCGCCGCCAGCCGGTCGCCATAGCGCCGGAACACGTCCTCCAGCCGCTGCAGGTCGTTCATCGGCGTCACATGGGCAAGCTGGCGCACCGTTGGCGGGATGCCCTTGCCATAGGGCACAAGCGCGGGGTCGGTGTTCGACCCGGCATCCCAGTGCTGCATGTCGGTCATCCACATCGCCGCATCGAACAGGCCGTGATAGCCGCCCTCGACCAGCAGATACTGCTCGCGCCCGGTATGGGCGCGGGCCAGGCGCAGGGCGGCCATCACCGCCTCGGTGCCCGAATTGGAGAAGCGGACCAGTTCCGCAGCCGGCACCATCTTCGAGATGCGGTCCGCCACGACCAGTTCGCGTTCGGTCGACAGGGCAAAGACGCCGCCGGTTTCCATTCCCCGTCGCGCCGCCGCGTCCACCCGGTCGTCGGCATATCCAAGGATGGCCGGCCCGTATCCCAGCCGGTAGTCGACATAGCCATTGCCGTCGATATCCCAGGTCCGCCCGCCCTTGCCGTGGCGTACATAGATCGTCCGGTCGTCGCCCCAGTACCGGAATGTCGATGCCACCCCGAGCGGCAGCCGTCTGACGGCGCGCCTGAACTGGGCATTCGACTTGGCGAGGTTCCGGCGGGGCAGGGGGGGCATGGCGTTCCTGAGGGCTGCTGCGACGTCCAAGACTGACATGCGACTGACTGGGTTGTCAATCCGAGACGTCCGATTTTGGAAGCGCACAGAATCGCGGTAGATGGCGGCAGCTTGTTCAGGAGGGCCCGGTGACTTCGCCAGATCCTGTTCCCTCCCCCTCGCCGCCGCGCACACAAAGCCGCGGCACGCGACGTACCCAGGTGATCGAGGCGACGATCCAGTCGCTGGCAGACCGGGGGTTTTCCAGAACCACCCTGACGGATGTGGCCGCACGGGCGGGCATCAGCCACGGGCTGGTGCTGTTCCACTTCCAGTCCAAGGAAAATCTGCTGGCAGAAACGCTGGATTTCCTGGCCGAGGAATACCGCATCAACTGGCAGGCCGCGCTGGCCGGCGCCGGCGATGCGCCCGAGGCGCAGATCCTTGCGCTGATCCGGGCCGATTTCTCCGAGAAGATCTGCACGCCGGCCCGGTTGGCCGCGTGGTGCGCCTACTGGGGCGAAAGCCAGAGCCGGCCGCTCTACCAGTCCCGCTGCGGGGCCAATGACGCGCTCTACAACAGCACTTACGTCGGCATCTGCACGGCGATGAACCGGCGCCACGGCTATGGCCACAACCCCGAGCGCACCGCGCGGCTGCTGCGCATCATGACCGAGGGCGTGTGGCTGGATCTGGTGACGATGGAACACCCCTATTCCGCCGCCGAGGCGTTCGAAACCGTTCTCACGGGGGCCCGGGCGCTGTACCCGCGCCACTTCTAGCCGGGTGGCCCGGCGGTCGGGCGCCGGGCCGTTCGGGTGCGCGAACCTGGGCGAACCGATCGGGGCCGGCGGCTGACAGTGCGGCAGGATCGGTCAGGGCATCCCGGTCGACTTCAACGGTCTTGTCCGGCCGCGGAAAACGGCGTCAGATCACAGGATGGCCTTCACCCTGCGACAGCTGCAATACTTCGTGGCGG
>DAOLBY010000060.1:14271-16617 GCA_035324325.1 Paracoccaceae bacterium
AGCCAGTCCTCGGTGACCGAGGCGATAAGGGGGCTGGAGGACGATCTGGGCGTGCGGCTGTTCGACCGGCTCGCCCGCGGTCTCCAGTTGACCCATCGCGGCACCCTCTTCCTGCGCCATGCCCGGCAGATCCTGTCCGATGTCTCGATCGCGCGGCAGGCGTTCCGGGACGAGGCCGAGCAGGAAGGAGGGCGCCTGGCACTTGGCGTCACGTCACTGGTCGCGGGCTATGTGCTGTCGGACATCCTGTCGCGCTATCGCCGTGCGCATCCCAGGATCGAGCTTTCCGTCACCGAGGACAGCGGCGAGTATATCGAGCACCTGCTCATCGGGGGCGAGCTGGACGTGGCGGTGATGCTGACCTCATCGATCCGCGACCGCATGGCCCTTCATGTCGAGACGTTGCTGGTTTCGCCCTACAGGTTGTGGTTGCCGCTCGGTCATCCGTTGGGTCAGGCTGAGGCGATCGCGCTGGAGCAGCTTTCGGGGGCGCCGCTGATCCAGCTGATGGTGGACGAGATCGAGGGTTCGATGCGGGCGCTGATGGCCGCCATTCCGGTGCGCCCGAGGATTGCCTTCCGCACCCGTTCCGTCGAGGCGGTCCGCAGCCTGGTGGCCACAGGCGCCGGTCTCGCCATCCTGCCGGGGATGGTCTATCGCCCCTGGTCTCTGGAAGGCGACCGGATCGACATCCGCGATGTCTCGGGCGATCTGCCGACGGTTCACGTCGGCCTTGTCTGGCGGCGCGGCGCCCCGCTGTCGCCCCCGGCGCGCAATTTCGTCAAGGCGGCTCAGTCGGGGCTTGCGACGCGCTGATCCATCGGCTTTTCCGATATCGCCGTTCTGTATTTTGGTATTGCGAGGCTGCGGAGCAGGCATATCCTCTTCGGGAACGGGCCCCCGCCAGATGGGGCCTGCAACAGGGAGCGACCCCCATGCAGCAAGTGAAATTGATCGGTACGACCGCGCTCTGCGCGCTTATTGGCCTGTCGCCCGCGCTGGCACAGGTCACCGCCCTGGGGGCGCCGGAAGGGCAGGTCAACATCGTGGCCTGGCCCGGCTACATCGAGCGCGGGCAGACGATGGAGGCCTTCGACTGGGTCACCAAGTTCGAGGAAAGCTCGGGCTGCAAGGTCAATGTCAAGACCGCCAACACCTCGGACGAGATGGTGGCGCTGATGAACGAGGGCGGCTTCGACCTGGTGACCGCCTCGGGCGATGCGTCGCTGCGGCTGGTGGCCGGCAAGCGGGTGCAGCCGATCAACCTGTCGCTGGTGCCCAGCTGGGACACGGTGGACGAGCGGCTGAAGAACGCACCCTGGTATGTGGTGGACGGCGTGCACTACGGCGTGCCCTACATGTGGGGTCCGAACGTGCTGATGTACAACACCGAAGTGTTCGGGGCCACGCCGCCCGATTCGTGGAACGTCGTCTTCGAGGAGATGACGCTGCCCGACGGCAAGCCGAACAAGGGCCGCGTGCAGGCCTATGACGGGCCGATCCACATCGCCGACGCCGCGCTCTACCTGATGACGCACAAGCCGGAACTCGGCATCGCCAGCCCCTACGAACTGAACGAGGACCAGTACAAGGCCGCGCTCGACCTCCTGCGGGTGCAGCGCACGCTGACGGCGCGCTACTGGCACGACGCCTTCATCCAGATGGACGACTTCAAGAACGAGGGGATGGCGGCCTCGGGTACCTGGCCGTTCCAGGTGAACCTGCTGCAGGCCGACAACGTGCCGGTGGCCAGCGTGATCCCGAAGGAGGGCGCGACCGGCTGGGCCGACACGACGATGATGCATGTCGATGCGGCGAACCCGACCTGTTCCTACCTCTGGATCGAGCACACGCTGACCTCGAACCTGATGTCGGACCTGTCGGTCTGGTTCGGCGCCAACCCCGGCGTGCCGGCCGCCTGCACCGACGGGCGCGGGATGCAGACCGCCGAGGGATGCACGAAGAACGGGTTCGACGATTTCGAGAAGATCCGCTTCTGGACGACGCCGGTCACGAAATGCGCAAGCCAGACCGAGTGCGTGCCCTACTACCGCTGGGTGTCGGACTACATCGGGGTGATCGGCGGGCGCTGACGCCGCGCCGGAAGCCCGCCACCCCCATCCCCTCCCCACGCGGGGGGAGGGGATCCACTTGCCCTGTTCCCTGCGCCCCCGGATGGACCCCGGGCGCGCCCTTCCCGCCTCTTGGAGGAGGGAATGGAAGGGGGGGCACCTTCAGGACGTCCCCATGACCGCAGCCGTCGACTTCCGATCCGTCAGCCGCCATTTCGGCACCGTCCGCGCTGTGGACGGCGTCGATCTGGCCATCGCCGAGGGGTCGTTCTTT
>DAOLBY010000061.1:0-4188 GCA_035324325.1 Paracoccaceae bacterium
GCAACCCCGCAATCTCCTCTCGCGGCAGCACCCCCTCGATGTCTGCCAGCGTCGAGTGCTTCCACAACCGCCCCGCCGCCCGGCCCGCCAGCGCCTTGACCCGCCCCCGCCGCGCCCGTGCCTTCGGTGTATCACCGATCAGGATGTCATCCGCCGCCGCCCGCGCCTCGAGCGCCAGAGCCAGCGCCGTCCCCCCGGTTTTCGGAATGTGAACAAACACATATCCACGCTGGCGCGAGATGATCATGCGCGCCGCCCGGCCCGGACCGAGGGGCGCGCTCCACCCCCGGGTTTGTGGGCCCGGGGCAAAGGGGGGGGGGGGTGCCCGGGCCCGCGGCCCGCCACAGGACTGATCCGGCCCGCCCCGGTCATACCGGGTTGGGCAGGGCACGTCCCTCGGCATGGGCGCGCAGGTTCGCGACCGCCATCATCCCCATCCCCGTCCGCACCTCGAGCGCGGCGGTCCCAAGATGCGGCAGGAGCGTCACGTTCTCCATTTCGGTCAATGCCTTGGGCACCTTCGGCTCGAACTCGTAGACATCGAGGCCCGCACCCGCGATGCGGCCCTCGCGCAGCGCCGCGACCAGTGCCGCCTCGTCCACGATATCGCCGCGGGCGATGTTGACGAAAATCGCATGCGGTCGCATGTGACCCAGCGTCTCGGCATTGATCAGGTGGTGCGTTGCGGGATTGGCGGGCACCGCCACGACGACCACATCCGCCGCCATCGCCTGCGCCATCGACACCTGCCGGGCGGGCACCCCGGGATCGGTCACGGGCGAGCGGTTGGCAAAGACCACGTCCATCCCGAAGCCGGAATGCGCCCGCCGGGCGATGGCCTTGCCGATCCTCCCCATGCCGATGATGCCGAGCGTCTTGCCCCCGATATGCAGGCCCAGGAGCTGGGTCGGGTGCCAGCCCTCCCACTTTCCGGCGCGCAGAAGCCGTTCGCCTTCGCCCGCCCGGCGCGCGGTCGCAAGGATCAGGAGCATGGCGATATCGGCGGTGGCATCCGTCACAGCGCCGGGGGTGTTCGTCACCATGACCCCGGCGGCGCGGGCGGCGGCCACGTCGATGTGGTTGTAGCCCACGCCGAAGTTCGCGAGGATCTTCGTCCGCGGCGTCGGCACGTCGGCAAAGACATCGGCCTTGAACAGGTCGCCCAGGGTCGGCAGCACGGCGTCGAAGCCCTTGAGGGCCTCGCGCAGTTCGCCCTGCGACAGCGGCGCGGTGCTGGTGCGCAGGGTCACGTCCCAGGTTTCGCGCGCAGCCGCGACGACGGTTTCGGGCAGCGGGCGGGTGATCAGCAGGGTCTTCAAAACAGCTTTCCTCCGTTCGGGACATCCTGCCCGGGGCCGACCAGCACCACCTCGCCGTCGGCGTCGGGCACACCGAGGACCAGGACCTCGGACCGCATGGGGCCGATCTGGCGGGGCGGGAAATTGACCACGGCCAGCACCTGCCGGCCGACCAGCGCCGGCGCATCGTAGTGCCGGGTGATCTGGGCGGACGACCGTTTCTCGCCCAGATCGCCCCCGAAATCGACCCAGAGTTTCAGGGCGGGTTTTCGCGCCTCCGGGAAGGGTTCGGCACGGGTGATCGTGCCGACGCGGATATCGACGCGGGCGAAATCGTCCCAGGAAATCATGCGCCAAGCTCCCGCCCGCGGGCAGCGGCGGCGGCGATTGCGCGCGCCATCAGGGGCGGAAGGCCCGCCTGTGCGTCCATCAGGATCGCCAGCGCCGCCGCCGTGGTGCCTCCGGGCGAGGTCACGTTGACGCGCAACCGTTCCGCCGTGTCGGTCGAACGATGGGCAAGTTCCCCTGCCCCCGTCACCGTGGCCCGCGCCAGCCGCATCGCCATGTCGGGGGCGAGGCCCTGCGCCGCGCCAGCCGCGGCCATCGTCTCGATCAGGTGGAACACATAGGCAGGCCCGGAGCCGGACAGGGCGGTGACGGCATCCATCAGCCCCTCATCCTCCAGCCGCTCCACGGCGCCCACGGCCGCCATCAGCGCCATCGCCCGGTCCATCTGCGCGGCACTCACCCCCGGCCCGGCGACCAGCGCGGTGATCCCGCGCCCGACCAGTGCCGGCGTGTTCGGCATGGCGCGCACGATCTGCGTACCGGGCCCCAGCGCCTCGGCCAGTGCGCGGATCGTGGTGCCCGCGGCAATCGACAGCATCAGCGTGCCGCCGCCGCCGAGCGCGCGCAGCGCGGGCAGCGCCGACGCCATCATCTGCGGCTTGACCGCGATCAGCGCCACCTCGGCGGACGAGGGCAGCTGTCCGTTCAGCGCAACGCGGGTGCCGCGCAGCCAGTCGGAGGGGCTGGGTTCGACAACATGCACCCGGGTGGGGTCGAGCCCGCCCGCCAGCCACCCGCCAAGCAGCGCCGAGCCCATGCGCCCGCAGCCCAGGATCACGATTTCCGATGCGGTCATGCCCGCCCCCCTTGTCCGGGGCGAAACCTAGGCCCTGCCGTAGGCCTCGGCAATGGCGACCTTGACCGCAGCGGCCGGGTCGTGGTCGCCCCAGACGGCCAGCTGGAAGGCCGGATAGAAGCGCTCCGCCGCCATCACCGCCGCCCCGATCAGCCGGTCGATCTGCTCGGGATAGGCGATCTGACCGCCCGCCAGGCACAGGCCATAGCGCCAGACCATCAGCTTCTGGTCGCCCCAGAAGGTGAAGGCACCGGTCCAGACCATGTCGTTGCAGCGGTTCAGCACGTCGTAGAGCGCCGGCAGCCGGTCCTCGGGCGGTTCCATCTCGAAGGTGCAGATCAACCGCAGCGTCTCGTCCGAGGGCGACCAGGCGAGCGTCAGCGAATAGGTGCGCCACTGCCCCTCGACCGCCATCGCGATCTGGTCCTCGGTCACGCGGTCGAACTCCCACTCATGGTGCTCGGCCAGGCTTTCGACGATGTCGATGGGGTGGAGATCGTCGGTGGACAGGAAGTCCTCGGAAAGCGACATGGCCCGTCCTCTCGATACTGCCCGCATTGATCCATGGATCCGCATGATCTTGCGGATCCGGCAAGGTGAAGCGGTCTTGCGCCGCCTTCCTACTAGATATCGTGAGGCCTCCGCGAAAGCCTGTAAAGCACTTTCTGAGCGCGATTCCTGTGGAGAAGTCGGCCGGTTGTGGCCCGCCACCCTTCAGCCCAGGCGTCGCGTCAATCCGGGCGCGCCCGAGGCGGATGTCACAATCGTCCCGTCGCGGCCCCGGCGATTGTCGCCGGCGCTGGCCGGTATCTGGCCGTCCACTCGCGCGCAGGATGATTGACGGCGCGCTACGTTTCCGGAGCGTGAAAAATCGGACCGGTCATGGCGGATATGACCGGCATCGTTAACAGATTGTTTACGCCATACGTTCGCTCATTGACGCCGCAATTGGACCGGTCCGGCAGGGGATGATGGCTGCGCTGCCGGATCGCTTCGGTTGCATGCATGGGCCCGCCAAGGGCCGGAAGGATCAAGGGCCGGACGAAAGATGACAGCATGAACCGGGAACCGCAGCCGAACACGGACTACCCGGCGCCCGCATCCCGCGGGCCGGACATGGCATCCGGTCCGGGCAGAACGCTGAACCTGCCGGGCTTCGGTCCGCTGACCCGCATCGAGACCGATTTCGGCCTGTGTCCTGCGCAGGCCCTGCGCCTGCGCGACCGTGTCAGGCTGCGCAGCGGCCGGTTCTGCCCGCTCGCGCGGGTCAACAGGCTGTTGCTCGACGAATCCTTCCTGGAGCGCCATCCGGAAGCGCAGCCGGTCCTCGTGCTTCCGAACCGCCTCGGTCACGGGATGCCGTCCGAGCCCGTGCTGCTCGCGCCCGGGCAGAAGCTGTCGGGCAACCTCCGGCTGCCGCCGACGCTCGGCACCGCGCGCGACCTCCTGAACGCCGGGATCGCGCAGCGTCGTCCCGAGCGCATTCTGACCTACGTCACCTTCAGCTTCGCCGAGCCCGAGGATGTCTGCGCGAGCGGGTTGTGGCTGCGGGTCGAACCGCCGTCGGCGAAGGACCTCGGCGACGACAGCGACGATCAGGCCTGACCGGGGCGTCCTTTTGCCCCCGGCCTCCCGTCCGGGAAGGCAACCCGGCCGGCGGGCGACCGGACGGCGGTCCCGGTGGGCGAAGGAAAGTGCCCTAGACGGGGCGCCGGACCAGCGCCCTGGCGAGGTGCAGGTCGAAGA
>DAOLBY010000061.1:4198-12632 GCA_035324325.1 Paracoccaceae bacterium
GCGTCATGTCCGTGCCCGCTTCCCTGCTGCTCTGGCCGTCGCCGTCACTCGTTTCGGTCCGCTCCAGCGCTAGGGCCAGGCTGACCAGTCCGGCCGCGAGGGCCGTGGCCGCGGAGGTGCCCGAGAAGCGGCAGAACAGCGAACCGATCTCGTAGTGTTCCTTGGACGCCCCAGAGAGCCGTGAAGTGCCGGGTTCTGAATGGCCTGCCGTTCCGAGCGTCGTATCAGGCCGGCGGTCCGCCGTCGGGTCATGTTCGAAGGGCGACGGGTTGTAGCCCCAGCGTCCCGGCGGGTCCGTCGCGATGATGTGGCGCCCGGGATAGTCCTTGGCCGCCTCCGGCAGGCGGATCTCCGGGTCGCGCGCCTCCCAGGGATCGAGCCGCTTCTCCCTGCGGTCGTAGCGGGGATGCTCGGTGCTGAGGCAGCGCAGCATCCGATGGCCCGGCAGGGGTGGCGGCGCATAGGTCAGAAGGCGCCCGGTCTCGTCACAGGCAGTCACGGCCCATGGTCTGTGCGCGGCATCGCAGCCCGAAAGCGAGGCCGGATAGGACAGGGCGCCCGAATTGAGGTTGCCGGCCGCACAGAACACCCGCGCCGAACGGCAGAGCGACAGCAGCGCGTCATCGACGGACTGCCACCCATGGCAATCCTCGTCTCGGTCGATCCCGTCGGCCCATTCCGCCGCGATCACGACGATCTCTGCCTCGATCAGCCGGGCGTATTCGAGCGCCCCGAGGATCATCCGGGTGTTGGGCGCAGCGGTGGTCGAGATCGGCACGATCCGACAGAACGGATTGATGCCGGCATAGGGCAGTGGAAAGCACTTCTCGGTAACGGCGTCCTCTTGACTGTCTCCGAGATATGCCGGCTTTCGGAACGCAATCCTTGCGGGCCGCGCCCCGATCAGGCCGGCGATGGCCGTGCCATGCGCGCCGTAGGGCGCAGGCGCGAAAGGCGACCGGGCCGGCCCGCCTTGCTTTCCTTGCTGGATGGCTTCGAGTTCGCGCCGGGTGGCTTCGGCAAGGCCTCCTCCGCCCTCCCTCACCTTTGCCGCGAGACCGTCCCGCGACGCCTTGTCGTCGCCGCTGATGTCTCTCTCGACGAACAGGCCCGTGTCGAACACGGAAAAATCGCGCGCGAGGCCGAGGTCGATGGCGCCGACAAGGTTCGGATGCTTGTGCGCGACCGGCGTGTCGATGACTGCCACCCTGACCGCAGGTTTCTGCGCTTTCGCGATCTTCTCCCATGCGGCGCTTGCGAACGGCTCGAGTTTGTCAGCCACCTTCAGCCGCCACAGGTGCCATAGGGCGGGGAATGTGGGGCGGAAGCCCGTGTACTCGGGCATGAGATACTTCTTGTCCGCGAAGGGCCGGGGGGCGCTGTCGCCCTCGGCCTCGTTCGCTGGATCGCAGGCACCCTTCGTCATATCTGCCTCCCTCTCACGACCATTCGGCACGGACGGCCTGCATCTGCCGTTCCAGCACGCGTTCGAACAGCGGCGCGCAGAACCGCGCGAGTTGCTTTCCCGCCAGGGTGTCGGACCGATAGTGCAGCCCGGCCCATTCGCGGTTTTCGGCCACCTCCTGCGCCGCCCGGTAAAGCGCCCTGAGGCCCGGGTGTTCGGGAACCGCGCGTGCAAAGATCTCGGCGATCAGGAAGGACTGAAAGGCGTGGTTCGACGGATAGGACGCATGCGCCGGAACCGGGATCGCGGGTTCCAGCGAAGGGTCGAGCATGTGCGGCCGAGGCACGTCGAAGCGGGCCTTGTAGATCAGCCCGATGTGGTTGCCGAGCCAGAGGATGGTCTGGAACAGGATCGCGGTCTCGCTCGCCGGTGCGGTGGCGTCGGCACCGAGCGGCAACATGTAGGCCGTCAGGTCGTTCGTCGCCTCAAGCTCGATCCTGGCGCGCCGCCAGGCGTTGCTGGGTTTCCGCAGCTTCTGCTGCCGCTGCCGCAGGTCGGCGATCTCGCCCAGAAGCTGCTCGGTCGTCGGCGGATCCTCGATGGGAAGGTTCTCCCAGCCGTAGGTGGCGCGAAGCCGGTGCAGGATGCCGAGCTCGCGCCAGGGCACGGCGATTTCCGGCCAGACGAACGCGGGGGTGAAGCCGGCGCCGGCCGCGGCGGCCGTATCGGCAAGCGACTTGTGCAGTCCCTTGTGAAGCGCCTTGTGGAGCGCCTTGTGCAGGCCCTTGTGCAGGCCCTTGTGCAGGCCCGTGCTCTTGTGGAGCGCCCCCTGGGCGACGGTCACGCCATTCGCGATACGGTTCAGGCGAGCGCGATCAACGAAGTCAATCAGACGCCGAATTATGGCCTGGGCGTCGGGCGGGATGGCTTCTGCCGGGATGGAGTCGTCGTTCTTTCCCTGCGATCGCTTTATCGTCTTATAGTCCGCGAGCATTACTTTAAGCTCGCTGACCACAATCCCGTCGGTCAGGAGCCAGATACCCTCTGCCCGGACCACGAGTGTCGCTTCATTCAGGATCTCTATTGCGCCATCGCTGTTCGACATCACTCTCTCTCCCGGGTCAGACCAGTCCGTTTGTCCGCAGGCTGGCCGCCAGGGCACGCCCCATATGCGGCGGGGTGCGCCGCAGCAGGCCCTCGGTCCAGGCCGACAGGTCGTGTTCGGGCCGCAGCGCAAGGATGCGCGCCTGCATCCGCCGCGCGTCGGCGGCATTTCCGGCCAGCGCGAAGCCCGCCATCGCGTAGCGCAGCGCACCGAGGAACCGCGGCTTGCGCATGATCGCGCGGTTGGCGAACAGCAGCGCCTCGCGGGCGTCGCCGCGGGCAATGGCGATCATTGCGCCCGTCACGTCATAGGTGTAGCGCCACGGGCTGAACGCCCCGGCCCGCAGGCAGCGGCGCAGCGCCTGGTCGGCGCCGTCCGTGTCGCCCTGGACCAGCCGCAGCACGGCCAGATGGTCGAGGTTCAGTGCCAGGTGCGGCGCGCGCGCGCAGGCGCTTTCGAGCAGCGCCTCGGCGATGTCGTTGCGGCCGAGCATCATGTGCGCCGCATAGCCCGCCAGGCTTTCGCACAAGGGCAGCATCGGATCGGAAAGCGGGATCGCCCCGATCACCGAACACAGGGCTTCGGCATCCAGGGGCGTCGCCCGCCCGAAACCCTCGTTGGCACGGAAGACCTGCGTGAAGGCACGCAGGCAATGCAGGACCGGCGGACCGCCGCCGTCGATCATGCGGTCGATCTGGGCCTCGGTCCGCGCGATCAGCGCATTGTCGAGCGAGAACAGCGCCGCCAGCGCGGTGAAGGGAAAGAGGTCGGGCGCATTGTCCGCCGCCGGACTGGCGCGCAGACGGTCGAGCAGCGCATCCGTGGCGGGCGTCGCCACCTCGGCGTCGTCGACCGTCGCGGCGTCAACCGGCTCGGACAACCAGAGCACCTGTCGCGTCGCCCCCTCGGTCAGCCGCAGCCGCAGCGTCAGGCGGTCCCTGCGGCGCTCGACGACGGCCTGCATCAGATGCGTCGGCCCGGTGCCGTTTTCGACCGGCAGCGGCACGGCCGGTATTTCGGCCCCCCGCATGTCGTGCACCGGAACCGCGGTGGTCTGCGATACCAGCCGCGCGATGGCGTCGCAGACGGTATCGGCCCGCAAGAGATCGGCGGGGGCGAGCCCCGCATGGGCCGTCGGCAGCAGACCGAGTGCAAGGCGGCCATGGCGTGACGGTGGTGCGATTCCGCTCGGCGCCGCGACCGGTGGCCGCAGCGGCGCGTCGCCGGCGTCGGTTTCGTCGGTTGCGCCCGCATGGGCGCTGCGCATGGTCCGCAGCCAATCCTCGAACAGTTCGGCATCCGCGAGGTTGAGGTCCATGCCCTCGAGAAACGCCGCGGAGCCTCGGGCCGTCTCTGAGACCGTGTCGACCGCGATGCGCCCGGGTGCCAGCGAGACCGCCTGACGGTCGGTGCACAGGACATCCCGGCCGAGCGCCGCTAGGTCGAGCTTGAGCATGTAGAGCGCCGACCGCAGGCTTGCCGAGGCGCGTTCGGGTTCGGCGGCGCCCCAGAACATCTCCTGCAGGAACCGCCGCGCCTTGATCTGGCCGGGCGCGGCGGCGACCACCGCAAGGATCGCCTGGCGCAACGGGCTGCCTGGCGTGATGTCGCGCGGGGCCGTTCCATCCGCTGCGTGCAGCGTCAGCCGGAACGGACCGCACAGGGAAACAACGGCTGTCGGTTGCCGCGGCGCAACCTTTCCGGCCCCAAGTCTTTCGGCCGTGCCCGCCAATTCCACCAGCGCACAATCCCACCCAGAAAACGCCTGACGTAACGTTAACACGTTGGCAGCCGTTGCCGAAGTCGTTTCCCCACGCATTGTCGAACCCTGCAGCAGGGCCACTGGCGATGGCCGCAGCCCGCCGTTTTCGCGGATGTGCAGCATGGCTAGAACCTCCTCGCGAACGAGAGGCCGACATCGGTGCTCGTGACGTCGTGCAGGGGGATGTTGCTGCCCTGCCGGCGCCGGGTCACACTGAGTTCGGGGATCTGGCCAAGGATGCGGAAACGGCTGTCGCTGATGCTCAGCCGCAGGCTTTGCACCCGGTCGCGCCGGGCGACGCCGAAGCCGGGATAGACGCCGTCGTAGCGGTTACTGCCCGCAAAGACATGCGCCCCGATCGCCAGCCCCGCGGGAAAGGCATGGCGAAGCCCGATGCCGAGGCCCGTGTCGGTATGGGCCAGATGCGCGGCGCGCGTCTTCTCGCGCAAGAACGGCAGTTCGACCGAGACGACGGTGCGCGGCGAGGCCGCCCAGTCCAGACCCAGCCGTGCCGACAGGAGCGACCCGTCGCGGAAGGGTTCGTCGGGGTGATCCTGCGCCTGCCATTCGGCCGATGCCGTGAACCTCAGCCGCTGGCTGGCCAGATGCTCGACCGCCAGCCCCAGGCCCGCCTGGCGGCGGAAGATCCGGCCGTCCTTGAACACCACGCCCAGCCGGGGACCGAAGGACAGGCCGCCCTGCCGGAATTTTCGTGACAGGTCGAGGCGCAGGCCCAGTTCCGCCTCGTCGGGCTTGGGCGCATTGCCGTAGAGGCGCAGGTCGCCGGAACCCGAAAGCATCGCCCGCCAGTGTTCGCCCAGGTCCCAGCTTCGCCAGAGCGTGGCGCCGAAGGTCAGGCCGACGCCGCCCTGTTCCTGTGACCCGGGATCGAGCACGAATGGCAGCCCGCCCAGTTCGACCGTCTCGGCCCGGGTGCCGCCGGTGATGTTCGACGATGGCAGAAACGCAAAGCGCAGCACCACGCCGCCGCGCGGTTCAGCGGCGGGAGCGGGTCGCGCGGCAACGGGTGCCGGTGGCGCGGTCGCCTGCGGCGGCTCGGCCGCGGGCCTGGGCGAACCTGCCGGCCCGGGTTCGGCGGCCGGGACCGGAGGGCGCGGGGCCGTGCGGGGTGCGACGGCACCGCGCGGCGCGGGCGCGGCCATCGCGCCCCTCAATTCCGGGCTGCGGCCGGTTCGCGCCAGCGTCTCGGCCTCGCGCCGCGCCTCGGCACGCCGGTTCAGCCGGTCCAGCGCGACGACAAGCTGGACGCGCGACGGCTCGAACCCGGGCGCGACCGACAGGATCGCACGGAAGATCTCGGCCGCCTTCGCGGGTTCGCCGGCGCGCAGGGCGATCAGCCCCTCCAGATGCGCGAGGTGAAGCGCCGCGTCCGGGCGCCCGGAAACCTCGGCCTCGGCCAGCCTGCGCGCAGCGGCATAGTCCCCCCGCGCCAGTGCGGCCGATACGCCGCCGGTCTGGGCGGTCGCCTGCGACGATGAAAGCGCCAGCGCAAGAAGTGCCGCGCCGGCCAGTCCAATCAGGTTTCTGTACATGTCCGTCCCCAAGATTCGCGTGTGGTGGTGCGGGCACGCCTTGGGGAACGTGCCCGCACCGGGCTGATCCGCGGCCGCCGGGTGCCAGCCGCGGAGGCCGTCCCGGACCGGGGCGCCCCAAGCCGCCCGGTCATTGGCCGAAGATGTCTACCGTCCGGTCTGGAACTGCCCCCAGCCGATCATGGTGCCGCCGCCGGCCGCGGTGCCGGTCAGGTTGAAGACGCCGGCCGCCTGCTGGGCTTCCGGGCCATAGAAGCGGCCCGAGTAGGTGGAGCCGGCGTCGATGGTGCCGATGGTGGACTGGAAGGCCGCGTCGGCCGTCACCGCCCCGGTGAAGCTGTTGCCGGTGATCGGCGCCGAGCCGAGCGCGACGGACCCCGCGAACGGCGTCCAGGTGCGCGTCGGATCGACGTTCCTCGGCGCACGCGAGTCCAGGTTGGTGATGCCGCCCGAGACCGTGCCCGCGCCGAAATTCGCGGTCAGCGCCATGTCGCCGCGGGCCTCGCTCACCGAGTCGTTCCAGTCGGCGAAGCCTTCCGTGGGGGCGACGCGGACACGCGCGCGCCCGAAATAGGTCGCGGTCGGAAGGGCCGCGAGCGCAGCCGGCCGTGTCTCGGTGCCGGTCACGATGAAGCCGCTCTGCTCGCCGCCCGGTTCGAGGTCGGTGTGGTAGTCGAAGACGCGGACATAGCCCGGGACGGCGGGGTCGATCGCTTCGGCCATCGACTCCGTGCTCCAGGTCCAGATGCTCGCCCCGGCGATCTCGTAGCCGTACCCATCGGCCCGGGTGTCGGCCGGCGAGAACGAGATCGTGCGCCCCGCCACGGTGAGGTCGAGGCCGCCGGCCGCATTCTTGCGCACGCTTGCCGAGGGGTCGGCCGTGGCCATGGCCGTTTCCGCGTCAAAGTCCCGCGTGATGGCGGCGGCGGATTCCTGCGTGGCGGTCAGCGTCCGCCCCGCCTCCAACGCCTCGGCCGCCGTTCCATCGGGAACGGAGTAGACCGCCGAGGAGCCTGTCGAGGATCCGCCCGAGCAGGCGGTGAGTCCCGTCGCGCTGGCGACCAGGACGAGAAGGATGTTCGAGTGTTGCATGCCGCATCTCCCACATTCGTGTTCCACCCGGTGATCGGCGGATGCCGGTCCCCGAAGGTCACGCTGCACCCCGACCGTCATCGCTGCGTCATCGCGGCGCGGTCGGGGTGGCCCGGGTGAAGGCGGAGCATCGGCACAGGTCCGCGGGCGCCGAGGGGCGCGCCCGGACCGGGCGGAACAGGGTCGGGGGTGTTCGGGAAGGCCTGCAGGGTGCCGAGGCGCCGGCGCCCGCGGCCGGGGATCAGGCCGGACGGCCCCAGAGGTCGTAGTCGCCGGCCTCGTCCACCGTCACACTGACGATGTCGCCGGGGGCGAGACCCTCGAAGCCTTCGTCGATGAACAGGTTGCCGTCGATCTCGGGCGCGTCGCCCCGGGTGCGGCAGGTGGCGCCGCCCGCGTCCACCGCATCCACGATGACCTGCATCCGCGTGCCCACACGGGCCTCCAGCCGGGCCGCCGATATCGCCTGGGCCCTTTCCATGAACCGGGCGTAGCGGTGTTCCTTCACCTCGTCCGGCACATGGCCGGGCAGGTCGTTCGAACGCGCGCCGCGCACATCCTCGTAGCGAAAGGCCCCGACACGGTCCAGCTGCGCCTCGTCGAGCCAGTCGAGCAGCGTCTGGAACTCGGCCTCCGTCTCGCCGGGGTAACCCACGATGAAGGTGGAGCGCAGCACCAGGTCGGGGCAGACCGCGCGCCAGGCCGCGATCTCGTCCAGCGTGCGGGAGGCCGCGGCAGGCCGCGCCATGCGCTTCAGCACATCAGGGTGGGCGTGCTGGAAAGGGATGTCGAGGTAGGGCAGCACCAGCCCCTCGGCCATCAGCGGCACCAGGTCGCGCACATGCGGGTAGGGATAGACGTAATGCAGCCGCACCCAGGCACCGAGCGACCCGAGGTCGCGCGCCAAAGGCACGATGGGGAACCGTTCGTCCCGCCCCTTCCAGTCGGTGCCGTAGGCCGAGGTGTCCTGGCTGATCACCAGCAGTTCCCGCACCCCGGCCGCCACCAGCTTCTCGGCCTCGCGCAGCACCGCCCTGTGCGGGCGGCTGACCAGCGGCCCGCGCATCGAGGGGATGATGCAGAAGCGGCACTTGTGGTCGCAGCCCTCGGCGATCTTGAGATAGGCATAATGGCGTGGGGTCAGCCGCACGCCCTGCGCCGGGATCAGGTCGACGAAGGGGTCGGGCGCGGGCGGCACGGCAGCGTGGACGGCATCCAGCACCGCCTCGTATTGCTGCGGCCCCGTGACGGCCAGCACCCTGGGGTGCGCGCCGGTGATGTAGTCGGGTTCGGCGCCCAGGCAGCCCGTGACGATCACCCGCCCGTTCTCGGCCAGCGCCTCGCCGATCGCGTCCAGGCTTTCGGCCTTGGCACTGTCGAGGAAACCGCAGGTGTTCACGATCACCGCATCGGCCCCCGCATAGTCGGGGCTGATCGCATAGCCCTCGGCCCGCAGGCGGGTCAGGATGCGCTCGCTGTCCACCAGCGCCTTCGGACAACCAAGCGAGACCATGCCG
>DAOLBY010000061.1:12642-16555 GCA_035324325.1 Paracoccaceae bacterium
GCCGATGGTGGGCTGCCCGTCGCGGCGCGTGTCGGCGGGAACGACGGCGCGGGCGAGGTCGGGGCGCAGGATGGGCGGGTTCGTGCTCATGGCGCAGCGCATACACCTTCGGACGGTGGAAGCGAAGGGGCGCGCGCGGACTTGTGGCTTGCCGGGCGCGCGCCACCATGTCTAGATTCGGTCGCAGCGGGACGGGAGGGGTGATGCGCTGGATCGTCCGGGCCCTGGCGGCGGTGCTGACGCTGGCGATGCTGGTGCTCGGCGCGCTTTGGCTGATCCCTTCGGAAACGGTGGCGCGGGCGGCCTCGGCCGAGATCGCGCGGCTGACAGGGCGCGAGGTCGCGATTACCGGCGGGCTGTCGCCGCGCATCTGGCCGGTCATGGGCCTGCGCACCGGGCCGGTCACGGTGGCCGGCGGCGCGGGCGAGGCACCGCTGTTGCAGGCGCAGTCCGTCGACATCGGGATCGATCCCATGGCCGCGCTGCGCGGCGCGGTTCGGGTGAAGAGCCTCGACCTGCGAGGTCTCGACCTGACGCTGGAACGGTCCGCCGACGGGCGGGGCAACTGGGAGGTGTCGGGGGCGGCGCCCTCTTCCTCGGCGGCGCCGGGGGCCATGTCCGCCCCTCCGGTCATCGAACGCGCGCGACTTTCGGGGCGGGTGACGATCATCGACCGCGCGAGCGGCCGGCGCGTGGCCATCGAGGCGCTGGAGGCCGATCTGCGTCTCCCCGAGGGCGGCACCGGCGCGGCCGAGGTGCAGGCCACGGTGGACGGCGCGGCGCTGCGCCTGTCGCTGGCCACGCCCGAGGCCGCGGCACTGATCGCCGGGCGCGTGGCGCCGGTCGCGGCCGCCGGTGCCGTGGGCGGGGCAACCTTCGCCTTCGACGGGCGTGCGGGATGGTCGCCGGCAGCAGCCGAAGGACGGCTGCGCGCCGACCTGGCGGACCTGCGCGGTGTCGCGGCGCTGACCGGCGCCGAGGTGCCCGACCTGCCCGAGGGGCTGGGCCGGCGGGTGCGCGAGGTTTCGGGCCAGGTCACGCTTGCGCCGGCGGGGGTCGGTCCACCTCCGCGGGGGCGAGATCCTGCTTGACGCGAACCGCCTGACCGCCGCCGCCGACCTCATCTTCGATGGCCCGCGCCCCCGGCTTGCAGCCCAGATCGAGGGCGGCGCGCTGACCCTGCCAGGCCTGCTGCCCGCCCGGTCCGCGATCGCGCCGGGCGACGGAGACCGCAGCACCGCACCGGCCGATGCAGGCTGGAGCCGGGAGACGATCGACGTGAGCGGGCTGGCCGCGATGGATGCCGAGGTTGCCCTGCGCGCAATCTCGGCCGACCTCGGCCGCGTCCGCACCGGACCGCTGCGCCTGCGTGTCACGATCGACCGTGCCCGCGCCGTGATCGAAGCGCGCGAGGCGCAGGTCTGGGGCGGCCAGATTACCGGGCAGTTCGTGGTGAACGACCGGTCGGGCCTGTCGGTCGGAGGCGACCTTGCCCTGTCCGGCCTCGCCCTGGGCGAAGCCCTGCGCGATCTGGCGGGGCAGGACAGGCTGACCACCACCGGCGACCTGCGGCTGAAATTCCTCGGAGTCGGCAATTCGGTCGCGTTGATCATGGCCTCGCTGTCGGGCGAGGGGCAGCTTGCCTTCGGCAGCGGCGAATGGCGCGGCTTCGACCTGCTGGGCATGCTGCGCACGCTGGATGTGGGCTATGTGGGTCAGGGCAGCCGAACCGTGTTCGACACCCTGACCGGGCGGTTCGCGATGCAGGACGGCGTGCTGGCGAGCGACAGCCTGCGCCTTGCCGCGCCGGGCCTGACCGCGACCGCACGTGGCACGCTCGGCCTCGGCGCACAGGTGATGGACTGGCGCATTACCCCTGTTGCGCTCGCGCGCGAGGATGGCACGGGCGGCGTCGCGGTGCCGCTGATCGTGTCCGGTCCGTGGTCGGCACCGCGCTTCCGTCTCGACCTCAAGGCGCTTGCGGATCAGGAACTTGCGGCCGAACGCGCGGCGCTCGAGGCGCGCGCGAAAGAGGCCGAAGCGCGGGCGAAGGCCGAACTGGAACGCAAGGCCGCCGAGGAACTTGGCGTCGTGCGGCAGGAGGGTGAGAGCCTGGAGGATGCCGCGAAACGGCGCACGGAAGAGGCGCTGCGGCGCGAGGCCGACCGCGCATTGGGCCGGCTGCTGGGCGGGCGGTGATGGGTGTAGGACCGGGACGCCGGTTGCAGCGCCGGCCCGGATCAGCCTACTTCATCTTCTGCATGGCCTTCTGAACATCGACCACGGATTTGGCGATATCGGCGTTGATGCGCTGAAGTTCCTGCATCTTGGCCTGCAGGTCATTCAGCTTCTTGGCCACTTCCTTGTCGTCCTTGCCCTCGGCCATCTTCTCGATGTCGTCCATCGATTTCTTGAGGTCCTTGTTGTCGGACAGGACCTCCTTTGCGATCTTGCCGATTTCCTTGCTGATCTTGTCGAGGCCGAGGCCCATGGTCCAATTCCTTTTCCAGAATACCGCGAACTCAGCGAGGGTGCGGCCACGGGTTACCCCTGTCAAGCGACCGATTCAACCGGGCCGACCGTGACCCACAGGCACTGGCGCACCAGGGCACCGCCGGATAGAAGGGGTGCGGGTCGGGGGGCCCTGTTCGGCAGGTGGACACGACGATGCTCAGGCTTCTCCCGGCATTCCTCGCCCTTCTGGTTACCATCGCCCCCCCCGCGGCGGCGCAGGAGCGCCAGACGCTGGGCTACGGACGGTTGTTCGTGAACGACGGCGTGGGTGACGCCCGCGACCGCTGGCGCACCGGCGCCTACACGGTCAGCGTGCTGCGCGGCCCGGATTGGAACGGCACCCTGCCCGGCCGCCCGGGCACGATCCTGGAGTACCGCGCCCGGGCCGAAATCGTGGCGCCCGCCAACCTGTCCAGCCCCGCCCCGGGCGACCGCCGCTATGCCGGGATCCTGTCGGGCGGCGTGCACACCCATTTCGCACTGGCGGGGGCCGAGGCGCGCATCGGCCTCGATCTTGTGGTGACGGGCAAGGCCACCGGGCTCGGGTCGTTCCAGAAGTTCATCCACCGCGTCGTGAACCTTCCGCAGCCCGACCTGTCGCAGCAGATCCCGAACGGCATCCATCCGATGCTGTCCGCCGAGATCGGGCGCGACATCGCGCTCGGCCCGAGTGCCCGCCTGCGCCCCTTCGCCGAGGCCCAGCTGGGCTTCGAGTCGCTCGCCCGCGTCGGCGCCGACCTGACCTTCGGGCGTTTCGGGTCGGGCGCGCTGATGCTGCGCGACACGACGACCGGCCAGCGCTACCGCGGCATCCGGGGCGAGGGCGCGCCGGGTGTCTCGTTCGTCCTGGGCGGCGACGTGGCACGTGTCGGCGACAGCGCGCTGCTGCCCACCCCCGGCCCCGCACCGCGCGACATGCGCTCGCGCCTGCGCGCGGGCCTGCACTGGCAAGGCGCGAAGGGCGAGGCCTTCTGGGGTGTCGCCTGGCTGTCGCCCGAGTTCGAAGGCCAGCAGCGCGGCCAGGCGGTCGGCACGCTGCGGCTCAGGCTGCGCTTCTGAGGGCCGGACTGCGCATCCCATCTTTCCCCTCGACTGTGGCATCATGGGCATAGTGTGTTGCGTGCCTGCCTGCTAACGTTTCCATACAAACAACAATAAACGAGCAGGCATACAGGCAATGGGAACGGGCTCTCGGGCTACGTTCGTCATCTCCTGGTCACAGACGGAAGTGGACGGCCTTGCGGCACCGCCGACCGACTGTCTTGCCACCGGCGCCAGCTGGCGCTGGCACGGACAGGCGGTGCGGCTGGACGTTGCGGGCGATGTCCTGATCCTGGAGGGACCGGCGGGAGAGACGGAGGTGCGCGCACGCGCGGCGCGCATGGTGCAACGTCTGGTC
>DAOLBY010000062.1:0-16480 GCA_035324325.1 Paracoccaceae bacterium
GGGGCTCGCGCTGTCGTTGAGGCTGGACCCGCCGGCGGGACCGTCCATCGTGACAGTGGCCGCCGTGGTCTTTGCGGTTTCCGCCGCTGCGGGGCGGGCGAGGGGCTGAGGAAACGGCCTCTCGGCGCGGGGCACCGGCCGTGGACCACCTGTGCCCCCCCCGTGCAGACGGGGGCATCCGGCATGGAGAGACCCCCCATCCCCTTCCGACGGAGGGGAGGGATGCGTCACGGGTCAGGCCGGGTGCATCACAGCCGCGGCATTCCGGCGGGCCGGGTGCTGCGCTTCTGGGCGGCGATGCGGAAGGGGGCGTTGGGGGCGCCGTAGCCGTCATAGGCGCCCTGGCGCTGGACGATCTCGAGGAAGAAACCGTCGGGGCGGGGGGCGGAGTAGAGCTGGAAGAACTGGCCGCCCGCGTCCTCGTCATAGAGCACGTTCGCCGCCTGCATCCGCGCCACGAGGCCAGGGTCGAGGCCGAAGCGCGCCTCCACGTCCGCATAGTAGTTGGCGCCGATCTGCAACGCGGGGAACCCGCGGTCTGCCAGCGCGGCGGCGGTGGCGAAGATGTCGGCGGTGGCGAAGGCCACATGCTGGACGGCGGCGCCGAAAGTATCCTCGACGAACCGCCCCGCCAGCGTGCGCCGCGCCTCGGCCCCGTTCAGGGTGACGCGCAGCGCGCCGGCGCGCACCGCCTGGCTGCGCACCAGCCCGTCGGGGTCGGCCACGTCGACCATCGGCGCCTTGGCGGCGCCGAAGATCGCGGCGTAGAACAGTGCCCAGCTGAGCATCTCGTCATAGGCCATGGTCTGGCCGATGTGATCGACGGCCAGCAGGCCGGCACCGGGCGCGGCGGCGTCGCTGCGGAAATCGACCTGCCAGATGCGGCCGAGGTCGGATGTTTCGTCCAGGAGCCGGATCATGCTGCCCCCCACGCCCCGGATGGCGGGGATGTCCAGTTCGCCCGCGCCATGGTCCGGCGCATGCCCCTCGGCCAGAAGCGCCAGCGCCCGCGCCTCGGCCGCGCGGGCATCGGGCACCACAAGCGCGATTTCCGATACCGCCGTGCCATGGGCGGCGTAGGAGGCATGGGCAAAGCCCGCGGTGTCGGTGTTCACCAGCACGTTGACCCCGCCCTGCCGCCACAGCGTCACGGGCTTGGACACATGCTTTCCCGCGCGGGCAAAGCCGGTGGCGGCCAGCAGCGATTCGAGCGACGATGCGTCGTCCTCAGAGGTGGCGAACTCGAGGAATTCCACGCGTTGCACAGGAGCGGCGGGGGGGAAGGCGGGCAGGTCCACGGCCAGCGACGGCTCCTGATGCCGAACGCGATCCATCAGCGCGATCAGGCTGCGGTGCCCGTCGCGCGCCACGAGCCGGGGCAGGCCGGCGCGGAACTGGTCGTTGAAGATCTCCAGGCTGAGCGGGCCGGCATAGCCCGTGGCCATCACGGCGCGCAGGAAGCCCGCCACGTCGAGATCGCCCTCGCCCGGCATGTTGCGGAAGTGGCGCGACCAGTACAGGAGGTCCATCGGGATCGCCGGCGCATCGGCCAGCTGGACGAAGAAGATGCGGTCGCCGGGGATGCGGCGGATCGTGTCGGGGTCGATCCCGCGGCCGAGCGTATGGAAGCTGTCGAGGATCAGGCCGACGTTCGGGTGATCGGCGCGGCGCACGACCTCCCAGGCGTCGCGGTGGTCGTTGACGTGGCGGCCCCAGGCCAGCGCCTCGAACCCCACGCGCACACCGTGGGCGGCGGCAAGGTCGCCCAGCGCGCGGAAATCATCGGCCATGCGGTCGATGCCGCCCAGTGCGGCGGGGTGGACGGAGGAGCACACGAGCATCAGGTCGGTGCCGAGGTCGTTCATCAGGCCGAACTTGCGCGCGGCGCGGGCGAAGGCTCGGGCGCGGTAGGGTTCGGGCAGCCCCTCGAAATCGCGGAAGGGCTGGAACAGGGTGATCGTCAGCCCGGCGTCGCGGACCATCGCGCCGACCTCGGCGGGGGTGAAATCGGAGGCGAGGAAATCCTGCTCGAAGATCTCGATGCCATCGAAACCGGCACCCGCGATGGCGTCGAGTTTCTCGGCAAAGCTGCCCGAGACCGAGACGGTGGCGATGGAGGTCTTCATGACGCGTCCCGCCCGGCGAGGAGGTCGGCGCGCAGGCGCCCCTCGTCCAGCGGCAGGCCGGTGAAGATGGCCCAAGCGTCCACCCCCTGCCCCACGAACAGCTCATAGCCCGAGATGATCTGGGCGCCGGCGGCCGCGGCATCCGCCAGGAACTGCGTGTCCACCGGGGTATAGACCGCATCGAAGGCCCAGGCGGCGCCGGCCATGGCGGCTGCGGGCAGGGGTGTGCCGGGATAGCCGACCATTCCGACGGGCGTGCAGTTGACAAGGCCGGCGGCGCCGGGGGCGAGGGCGGCGGCGTCGGTGCCGGTGCGCGTGACCAGCCCGGGGGCGGCGGCGCGCAGGGCCTCGGCCAGCGCCTCGCCCTTGGGCAGGTCGCGGTCACTGATGCGGATCTCGGTCAGCCCCAGCGCGATCAGGGCGAAGGCCACCGCCTTGCCGACGCCGCCCGCGCCGATCATCAGGACCGGCCCGGGCGGGGCATCGCCCCGCATCCGGCGGTAGGCGGCCTTGAACCCCGAGAAGTCGGTGTTGAAGCCCTGTGGGCCTGCCGCGTCGAAGCGCACCGTATTGACCGCCCCGATGGCGCGCACCAGCGGGTCGGCCACCTGCCCCTTGCCGGCCGCCACCTCCTTGTAGGGATAGGTCACGTTGACGCCGCGCCAGCCGCCGGCCGCAACCATTCCGAAGAGGGCGTCGAAGGCCAGCCCCTCGCGCGCCGGGATCAGACTGTCATAGACCACGCGGCGGCCGTTCTGCACGCCCGCCAGCCGGTGCAGGCGGGGCGATTGCGAGGCGGCGATGTTGTCGCCGATCAGGCCGAGGCGGATGGTGTCGGCATCAAGGTCGGTGGTCATTGCGTCCTCCGGCGGAAGATCAGGCCCCAGAGCGGGGTCTTGGAGACGAAGATCAGGACGATCACGACGAACAGCGTCAGCGACAGGGGGCTTTTCAGGATCCCCGCCATCAGCATCGGGATGCTTTCCTGGTCCGAGATGATCGCCCGCCGCCAGTTGTCGTCCAGAAGCCGCGACAGGATCACCCCCAGGATCACCGGCGCCAGCGGATAGCCGTAGAGCCGCAGGAAATAGCCGAAGACCCCGAAGCCGAGCATCCAGTAGACATCGCTCAGGCTGTTGTTGACCGCATAGGCGCCGACGACCGACAGCAGAAGGATCGCCGGCAGCAGGATCGAGCGCGGGATCTCCACGATCTTCACGAAGACGCGGATGCCGGTCAGGCCGAAGATCAGCATGAAGCAGTTGGCAAGGCCCAGCGCCGCGACGATGAACCAGAACATGTCGGGCTGCGTGGTCATCAGCAGCGGCCCGGGGTTCAGCCCGTGGATGAAGAGCGCCCCGATCATGATGGCGGTCACCGCGTCGCCGGGGATGCCCAGCGTCAGCATCGGGATGAAGGCGCCGCCCACGGCCGCGTTGTTGGCGGTTTCGGGCGCGACGAGGCCCGCCATGGCGCCCTGGCCGAAGGGCACCTCGGGGTTGCGGGTGACGCGCCGGGCGTGGTCATAGGCAATCAGCGCGGCGATGTCGCCGCCGGTGCCGGGCAGCGCGCCGATCACCGTGCCGATGGCCGAGGTCTGCATGCCCAGCCCGAGGTGCGGGCGCACCTTGGACCACGAGGGGATGATGCGCCCGATCTTCTGGCGCACGGCGGCGGCGTGCAGCGTGTGCAGCTGCATCAGCCCCTCGGAGATGCCGAACATCCCGATCATCACGGCGACGAACGACACCCCGCCGCGCAGGTCGCGGAAGCCGAAGGTGAAGCGTTCGGTGAAGGTGAGCGGGTCCATCCCCACCGCCCCGATGCCCACCCCGAGCGCACCCGCGAAGATGCCCTTGACGAGGCTTCCGCCCGAGAGCGAGCCGACCAGCAGGATGCCGAGCACGCCGAGCATGAAATAGTCGCGCGGCTGGAAGCGGATGGTGAAGTCCGACAGCGAGGGCGCGAAGAGCGCCAGCGCCAGGATGCCGATGAAGCCGCCGATGAAGGACACCACCGTGACGATCCCGATCGCCTCGCCTGCCTGGCCCTTCTGGGCCATGGGATAGCCGTCGAGTGCGGTGGCGATGGCCGCGGGCGCGCCGGGGATGTTCAGGAGGATCGCCGTGCGCGACCCGCCGTAGACGCCGCCCATGTATATGCCGATCATCAGCGCCAGCGCCGGATAGACATCCCAGGCGAAGGTGAAGGAGATCAGGATCGACACCGCCATCGTGACCGACAGGCCGGGGATCGCGCCGACATAGATGCCGGCCAGCGTTCCGACGCCGATCAGGGCCAGCAGGTCGAGGTTCTGGAACGGGATCAGAAGACCGGACATCGCGCCCATGTCAGTTCCCCCTGCCGGACAGGAGGTTGCGGACAAAGGCAATGATCTCGCGCTCCGGCACGATGCCTTCGGGCATCAGCACGGTGAAGATCATGCGGAACACCACCCAGATGATGGCGACGGTCATGACCGAGATCATCAGCGACCAGCCGAGGCTGCGCCCCGTGAAGTAACGGATCAGCACCCAGAGGAACAGCAGAGAGGTGGGCAGGAACCCCAAGGGCCGCAGGGCCAGTGCATAGGCGGTGATCATCACCACCGTCACGACCACCGGCACCGGCAGGATCTGGCGCCAGAAGGTCTCGCCGGTCACACCGGACTTGCGCAGACTGTCGGCGACGATCAGCGCGGCGCAGAGGGCCATCGTGCCGGTCGCCACCATCGGCACCGCGCCGGGGGCCGACAGGGCCTCGAAGCCCGAGATGCGCCAGGCGCTGTAGAACAGGAACAGGCTGGCGGCCAGCATGGCGAGGTTGAACAACAGTTCGCCGGGCCGCCGCGGTTCATTGGTCTGCATGGGTCCCCTCCCTCGGGTCGCGCCCCTTCGACTTGCGGTCCGGGGTGCAGGCGCGGACGCGCCCCGGTTGCGGGCATGAAAACACCGCCCCGCTTGCGGAAGAAGGGGGCGGCGCGGATTTCTTGCGGGAGGGGCCGGCGGGACCGGCCCCTGGGGGGTGTCATTTCTGGGGAATGCCCACGTCGGCAGGCGACACCTTGGCGAGGCCCGCGTCCCAGATCAGCCACGTGGTCGTGGACTGCCAGTCGGCCAGGAACGCTTCGGCCTCGGCCCCCGAGAGCGAGAGCGGCTTGAAGCCGCGGCTGTCGAGCAGCGCCTGGAAGTCGGGGTGCTTGAAACCCTCGGCAAAGGCGTTGACGAGCTTGGCCACGATGTCGTCCGGCGTGCCCTTCTTCACGAAGACGCCGAAGAACGGCCCCCAGGGCAGCAGGTCGGCGAACTCGGGGTGGGTCGAGACGATGGTGGGCACGTCGGGCAGCTGCGGCGTCGGTTCCACGTCAAAGACGGCGATGGGCTTCATCGTGCCACCGCGGATCCCCTCGATCGCGGCGCCCAGCACGGCGGGCATCACGTCGATGGCGCCGCCCTGCAGGCCGGTCAGCGCCGGACCGTCGCCGTCATAGGGCACGAAGGTCACGTCGAGCGGCGTCTTGGAGTTGATCATCGCGGTCACGACCGAGGGCAGGCCGCCCGGGCCGGTCGAGCCGAACTTCACCGCGCGGGGGTTGGCGTTCACATAGGCCAACAGTTCGGGAAAGGTGTTGAAGGGCGCGTCGGGCCGGGCGACCAGGATCGGCACGCCGCGGGCGATGACGTTGATCGGGGTGAAGTCCGAATAGTCCTTGTCGCCCAGCTGCATCACCTTGTAGAGCAGCGGGTTTTCGGCGCCGAACAGCAGCGTGTAGCCGTCGTCGGAGCCCTCGGCCACCTGGTTCAGCGCGATGGCGCCGACGCCACCGGTGATGTTCTGCAGCACCACCTTGCCGCCCAGCACTGCCTCGGCATGGGGCGTGATCGAGCGCGAGACGACATCGGTCGAACCGCCGGCGCCCCACTGGATGACGCCCTGGATTTCCTTTTCGGGGTATTCGGCCAGCGCAGGCAGCGCGGCCATGCCAAGCGCCGCCACGGCGCCCAGGACGGATTTCATCATCATTCGGGTCTCCTCCCCTCGGGTTATCGGCGACGGGCCGGTGATGGACCGCCGGACGACTGCAAACTGCCAGACTGAAGGCATAACGGCAAATACCGATTTCTCGGCAATCGGAACATCATGTTAATTCACCGGCGCCGGGTCCCAGGTCGGGCGGGCGGTGGCGGCGGCCATTTCGGCGCGGAAACGCTCGACGGCGAACTCGGCAAAGCTCGACAGGTGGCGGCCGCGCTTGCGCACCGACCAGGCAGTGATCTCGGCCCTTTCGCGCAGCGGGCGGCGGACGAGGCCGGGCATGTAGACCTCGGCCACCGAAAACTCGTCGATCACGGCGACACCGAGGCCATGGCGCACCAGCGACACGGTGGTCTGCGCGAATCGTCCCCGCATCGTGTGGCGCAGGTCGATCCCCGCATCGGTGAAAGGGCGGGCAAGGGTGGCCCCGTAGGGATCGGCCGGATCGACGCCGACGAAGGGGAACCGCGCAAGGTCGTGGACCGAGACGGCATCCTGCCGCGCCAGTTCGTGCCCCTCGGGCAGGATGGCGACGATGCGGCCCGTGGCGATGGGGGCCGATTCGACGGCCGAGTTCTCGACCGGGGAGGACATGAACACCACCTCGCCGCGTTCGAGCAGGATGTAGTCCAGCGTCTCCTCGATCTTGAGGATGTTGAGGTCGATCGTCAGGTCGGGAAAGCGCGCGCGGATCGCGCGGATCGCGCGCGCGGCGATGAACTGGGCGATGGAGGGCGCCGAGGCGAAGGACAAGGTGAAATCGTTGCCCTTGCGCAGCGACCCCACGGCGGCGTTCAGGTTCTCGACCTGGCGATAGACCTGGTTGACCATCTCGAAGATCGCATGCGCTTCGGGGGCGGGGACAAAGACGCCGGCGCGGCGGTCGAACAGGCGGATGCCGAGCCCGTCCTCGGCGTGGCGCACCAGTCGGCTGATGCCGGGGGCCGACACGTTCAGCAGGTTCGCCGCGCCCTGGATCGAGCCCGCGATCATCACCGCGCGCACCACCTCGATCTGTCTCAGCGTCAGGTCCCGCATGGGGGCAGACTAGCGGCCGGCGGGCGCGATGGAAGGGGGCTTGCGGCGGCCGGCCCGCGGGGGGGTGGCGGCGGGGATGGGGGGCGGCGCCCCTCTGGGGGACCGCGCCGGGCGCGGGGGGGCCGGCGGCGGCGGTGACGGCGGCGCACCAGGGCCTGCGCGTCGTGCTGGCCGAGAAGGACGCCGTGCTGGGCGGCACCACCGCCTGGGCGGGCGGCTGGATCTGGGCGCCGGGCAACCCGGTCTGCGCCCGGGCCGGAGTGCAGGACAGCCGCGCGGCCGCCGAGGCCTATCTGCGCGCGGCCCTGGGCAACGATTTCGACGCGCCGCGCGTTGCGGCCTTCCTGACCCATGCGCCGCGGATGGTGGATTTCTTCGAGCGCCACACCGCGCTGCGCTTCGAGGCCGGCGCGCATATCCCCGATACCTACGGGCATCTGCCGGGCGCGGGGATGGGCGGGCGGTCGGTGATCGCGGCACCCTGTGACGGGCGGGCGCTGGGCCCGTTGATGCGCCTGCTGCGCCCGCCCTTGCGCGAAACCACGTTCTGGGGCCTGACGATCCAGGCCGGCGCCGACCTGCGCGCCTTCCTGACGATGACGCGGGACCTGCGCGCGCTGGCCCATGTGACCGGCCGGATGACGCGCCACCTGTGGGATCTGGCGCGCCACGGCCGGGCGATGCAGCTGCGCAACGGGCAGGCGCTGGTGGCGCGGCTTCTGCGCTCGGCCGCCGATCTGGGGGTGGACCTGCGCCCCGCGCATCCCGCCGTCCGGCTGCTGGCGGACGGGGGCCGCGTGACCGGCGCCGTGCTGGCCGGCCCGGCCGGCGAGGTGGCGGTGACGGCCGCGCGGGGCGTGGTGCTGGCGGCGGGGGGGTTCCCGCAGGACGCCGCGCGGCGGGCGGCGCTGTTCCCCGCGCCCGGCACCCACGCGACGCTCGCGGTGCCCGGCGCCACCGGCGACGGCTTGCTGCTGGCCGAGGCGCTGGGGGCCGATCTGGCCCGCGGGGCGGCCGCCGGCGCCTGGTGTCCGGTGTCGATGGTGCCCTGGCCTGATGGCCGGGTGGCGCCCTTCCCCCATATCATCGACCGCGGCAAGCCCGGGGTGATCGCGGTGCTGCGCGACGGGCGGCGGTTCTGCAACGAGGGGCTGGGCTACCACGACTTTGTCGCGGCGCTGCTGGAGGCGACACCCCCGGGCGCCGTGCCCGAGGCCTGGCTGATCGCCACCCGCACCTTCCAGCGGCGCTACGGCCTGGGGATCAGCCGCCCGTTCCCCGTGCCCCTGCGCCCCTGGATCGCGCGCGGCTACCTTCGGCAAGGCGCCACGCCCGAGGCGCTCGCCGCCGCCTGCGGCATCGACCCGGGCGGGCTGGCGGCGACGCTGGCGCGCTGGAACGACGGCGCGCGGCGGGGCGAGGACCCCGATTTCCACCGTGGCACCACCGCCTACATGCGTCTTCAGGGCGACCCGTCGGTGCAGCCCAACCCCTGCGTGGCACCGATCGACCGCGGGCCTTACCTGGCCGTCCGAGTCATCCCCGGCAGCTTCGGCACCTTCGCGGGGCTTGCGACCGACGCCCGCGCCCGCGTCCTGCGCGGCGGCACGCCGATCCCGGGCCTCTATGCCGCCGGCGCCGACATGGCGAGCGTGATGGGCGGCCACTACCCCGCGGGCGGCATCAACATCGGCCCGGCCCTGACATTCGGCCACATCGCCGCGCTGGAGGCCGCGGGCCGACTGGAGGATGCCGCATGACGCGGACCCTGTCGCTGGCGCATCTGACGGTGCTCGACCACGCCCCGCCCGAGATGGTGCATCTGGCCGCGCGGCTGGGCTATGACGCGGTGGGGCTGCGGTTGATCCGCGTGTCGGACGCGACGCCGGGCTATCCGCTGCACGACGACCCCGCCGCCCTGCGCGCTACCCTTGCGGCGCTGGATGCCACCGGATTGCCTGTGCTCGACATCGAGTTCGTGCGCATCGTGCCGGGGTTCCGCGCGGCGGATCTCGCGCGGTTCCTCGACGCGGGCGCCGCACTCGGCGCGCGGCATGTGATCTGCGCGCCCTACGATCCCGATCCCGGACGGCTGGCGGGCAACCTGGCCGCGCTGCAGGCGCTGGCCGAGGCGCGCGGCCTGTCCTGCGTGCTCGAGTTCTTTCCCTGGACGGATGTGCCCGACCTCGCGGCCTGTCGGCGCGTGGTGCAGGCGGCGGGGCCGGGGGTGGGAATGCTGGTCGATGCGCTGCACTTCGACCGCTCCTCCAGCCGTCTGGCCGACCTCGCCGCCCTGCCGCCCGACCTGTTGCCCTTTGCCCATCTCTGCGATGCGCCGGTCTGCCCGCCCTATGCGACCGAGGCGCTCTTGCACGCCGGCCGGGCCGAGCGCCTGCCACCGGGCGAGGGGCAGATCGACCTGCGCGGCTGGCTGGCCGCCCTGCCGGCGGGCATTCCGCTGGCGCTGGAGGTGCCGATGGCAGGCCTGGCGGCGGCGCAGGGCAGCGCCGCGGTGGCCGCACGGGTGCTGGCGGCAGCACGGGCGCTGCTGGCCGCCTGAGCCTTCCTCCGGGCATGTCGCTTTTGGCCGCGAAGGGTCGCGCCGACTTGCCCCGCCACGGCGGCTTCGGTCACATATGGGCGGCGGGACACTCAGGGGGCGGGCGATGGCCATTCATGTGCGGGCGCTGGTCGTGGGCGGGGGCGCGGTCGGAACGGGCATCGCCTATCATCTGGCGAAGGCCGGATGGTCCACCCTGCTGGTGGAGCGCGACGAGCTGACGGCCGGTTCCACCTGGCACGCGGCGGGCCTTCTGCCGCTCTTCAACATGAGCTATGCCACGACCCACATCCACAAGTATTCGGTCGATTTCTACAAGGGGCTCGAGGCGGAAACCGGCCTCAACCCCGGCTTCTACGTCGTCGGCAACCTGCGCATGGCCCAGACGCTGGACCGCATGGACGAATACATGCTGTATTCCAGCGTCGCCGAGACGGCGGACGTCTATCACGAATTCCTGACGCCTGGGCAGATCAGGGACCGCTGGCCTCTGGTGCGCACCGAGGACCTGAAGGGCGCGCTGTTCCATCCGCAGGACGGCTGCATCAACCCCGCCGACGTGACCCAGGCCATGGCCAAGGGCGCCCGCCAGCTGGGCGCCCAGATCGAGCGCAAGGTGCAGGTGGACGGCTACCGCTGGACCGGGTCGGAATGGGTTGTCACCTGCGCGCGCATGGCCGACCAGGGCGGCCGGCTGGTGCCCACGGGCGAGACCTTCGAGGTAGTGGCCGAACATGTCGTCACCGCCACCGGCAACCATGCGCAGCGCACCGCCCGGATGCTGGGCATCCGCACCCCCGCGATCCCGGTCGAGCACCAGTACATCGTCACCGAACCCGACCCGGCGCTGGTGGAATGGCGCAAGTCGAACCCGCAGCACCCCGTCCTGCGCGATGCCGATGCGAAATGGTATGTGCGCGAGGAGCGCGGCGGCTGGATCCTGGGGCCCTACGAGAAGGGCGCCCCGGCGCGCTTTCCCTATGCCGTGCCCGAAGGCTTCCGCGCCGATCTCTTCCCGCTCGACCTCGAGCGGATCGAGGCGGAATACATGTCCTTCATCCACCGCATCCCCTCGTCCGAAACCGTGGGCCTCAAGGACGACTACAACGGCCCGATCTGCTACACGCCCGACGGCAACCCGCTCGTCGGCCCCGCGCCGGGCCTGCGCAACCTGTGGCTGGCCGAGGGCTTCTCCTTCGGCATCACCGCGGCCGGCGGCACCGGCCATTACCTCGCGCAGCTGATGACGCAAGGCGAGGCCGAGATCGACATGGCCAGCCTCGACCCCAGGCGCTTCGGCGGCTGGATGACCACGGAATACGCCTCGCGCAAGAACGAGGAGTGCTACGATCACGTCTTCATCCTGCACCACCCGGACGAGGAGCGCGAGGCCTGCCGCCCGCTGCGCACCGCGCCGGCCTACGACCGGCAGAAGGCGATGGGCGCACAGTTCGGCCAGGTGAACGGCTGGGAACGCCCGAACTACTACGGCCCCAAGGACGCGCCCGCCGACTTCGACCACAACTCGCGCAGCTTCCGTCGCGGCGACTGGTGGCAATACGCCAAGGCCGAGGCCGAAGCGGTGAGGAACACCGCCGGCATCATCGACGCATCAGCCTTCACCAAGCATCTGGTGCGCGGCCCCGGTGCCACGGCCTTCCTCGACCACTTCACCTGCAACAAGCTGCCCGCGGTCGGCCGGATCAACCTGACCTATGCCCTGACCCACCACGGCACCACGCGGACCGAATACACCATCGTCCGGCTGCGCGATGACGAGTACTACCTGATCTCCGCCGGGGCCTGGACGGCCTATGACTACGACTTCCTGCAGAACGCCGCCGACGACTGGATGGCCGAGGGCAGGGGCCACATCGACATCCACGACGTGACGACCCAGTGGGGCGTCTATGCCCTGGCCGGCCCGAACGCCCGCGCCCTTCTGAAGGACATCGTCAAGGACGCCGACCCCGACACCGTCCTGGGCAACAAGCGCTTCCCCTGGCTGTCCTGCCGCGACATTGAACTCGGCATGTGCCCCGTCCGCGCCGTCCGCGTGGCCTATACCGGCGAGCTTGGCTGGGAGCTTCACTACCCGATCGAATTCGGTCGCTACCTGTGGGACCTGATCTGGTCGGTCGGCGAAAGGCACGGGCTCAAAGGCGTCGGTGCCCGGGCGCAGAACTGGCTGCGTCAGGAAAAGAGCTACCGCGCCTTCGGGGCGGAACTGGGCCGCGACGCCACACCGCTGGAAGGCGGCCTCGACCGTTTCGTGGACCTGACCAAGGACTTCCGGGGAAAGGCGGCGATGCTGGCCACCGGCATCCGCGCGAAATGCGTCACCCTGCTGATCGACGGGCCGCCCGACGCCGATCCCTGGGGCAAGGAGGCGATCCTGCACGACGGGCAGAAGGTCGGCCGGCTGACCTCGGGCGGCTGGTCGGTGGCCTTCGGCAAGCAGATCGGGATGGGCTATGTGCCCCCCGCGCTGGCCGTGCCGGGCACGCGGCTGACGGTGCGGATGCTGCGGCAGGAATGGCCCGCCGTGGTGGCCGAGGACAGCCCGCACGACCCCGCCAACGCCCGGCTGCGCGCCGACGGCTAGGGACGCGGGGGGCCAGCCCCCCGCACCCCCCGGGATATTTTTGGCCAAGATGAAAGGCAGTCGCACGCGCGGCCCCGCGCCGGGGCTGGTGGGGGGGCCTGTGCCGGCCTCAGCGCGCGCGTGCCGCCAGCCAGCGCGCCCAGTCGGCCTCGGACCCCTCGAAGACGTTGATGTCGACCTTGCCCGCAATGCCGGGAACAAGGCCGGTCGAGGTGTATTGCCAGAAGGTCCAGTGCCGGCCGCCGAATACGTCCTGCGGGTGGCCGGCGACCGAGCGCAGCCAGAACTCGTAGGGGCCCACCTTCCACATCTCGTTGTCGCGATAGAAATCGACCGGCGAATAGATGATCGGGCGCTGGCCGTAATGCGCCTCGAGCAGCCGCAGGAACACCTGCGCCTCGGCCCGCACCGCCGCCGGCGGCGGGCGCAGGCGGCAGGTGGGCGAGAATGGCGTCCATTCCATGTCGAGCACGGGGGGCAGCCCGCCGCGGGGCACGTTGGCGATGAACCAGCGCGCCTGCTCTGCGGCAGGGCGGCAGTGATACCAGAAATGGTAGCCGCCCACCGGCACGCCCGCGGCGCGGGCGGCGGCGCGGTTCGCGCGCCACAGGGGATCGACGAGGTCGCCGCCCTCGGTCGCCTTCAGGAAGGCGAAGTTGACGCCGTTTGCGCGCGCGGTCGGCCAGTCGATCATGCCCTGCCAGCGCGAGGCGTCGATGCCATGGACCGGACAGGTCTGTGGCGCGCGTCCGTTCCAGGGGTGCGGGTCGGCATCACCGAAGTTCGGGGGAACGAGCCGCCCCGCAGTGGGGGGCGGGCCGGGGGCCGGGCCGGGCGGGGGTGCCCCGCCGCAGGCGGCAAGCAGCAGGACGAGGGCAATTGCGAGGAGGCGGCGCGGCATCGGGTCACCCTGCCGCAGCGCGGCGCCGGTGTCACCCCCGGGGGCGCACGACCCCGCCTGCCCGCGTTCAGGCTGCGCGGACCATCGCCAGCGGGGCGCGGTCGATGTTGGCGGCCTCGCGCCGCGACCGGAACAGGGGGGCCTGGGCGGGGGCGGCGGGCCGGCTGCGCTGTGCGGCGCGGGCGGCAAGGGCGATGCGGCGGTGCTGGCGGGCCTTGGCAAGCAGGGTCATGGCGATGTGTCCTTTCGGGTTGCGGGCAGAGAAGCGTGGTGTCAGGCCGCGGCGTAGAGGTCATGGGCAAAGAGTGCGGCGATCTCGTCCCGGGTCACGGGCTTGCGGGGACCGGCGGCCGGGGCGGGCCGGCGAGGCGCCCCGTTGGCCGGAACCAGCATCGCGCAGAACGAGGGGCCGGCCCGGAACGGGACGGCGCCGGCGGCCAGGGCGGCAGGAAGGGTATGCATCTGGATCATCGGTCGTGCTCCTTGCAGGTCGTTGCGGCGTCGTTTTCGTCCCACCCGCAGCAAGGAACGGCCGGTCCGCGGCCCGAGTTTCGGACGATGGAAAGAAATTGACGACAATTCATGATGATACGCGAAACGCAGCGTTGCCGATGCGGAAACGTTGTGGCGGCGATCGGCCAGGAGTTCGCTCCGGCGCGGGCGGAACGCCCGGCCCGCGTCTCGCACCCGGGGCGTTTGCGGTTGCGCAAGGTGGATCCGGAAACCGCCCGGAGGACGGTCTCCCCGACGAATGCTCCACCGCAGCCTTCTCGCCGGGCCTGCGGCCCGGCCGCCTGCCCAGCCCTTCGCTTGCGCTCAGGGCGTTCGCACCTGAAAACGCTCCACTGGAGCGCTTTCACCGGGCCTGCGGCCCGGCCGGTGCTCACCCCTTCTTCAGCACCCGCTGGCCAAGGACCTCGGCGATCTGCACGGCGTTCAGCGCGGCGCCCTTGCGCAGGTTGTCCGACACGCACCACAGCGAGATGCCGTTTTCCACCGTCGGGTCCTGCCGCACACGGCTGATGTAGGTGGCATATTCGCCCACGCATTCGATGGGGGTGACGTAGCCGCCCGGTTCGCGCTTGTCGATCAGCATGACGCCGGGCGCCTCGCGCAGGATGTCCTGCGCCTCCTGCCAGTCGAGCGGGTCCTCGAACTCGATGTTGATCGCCTCGGAATGGCCGACGAAGACCGGCACGCGCACGCAGGTCGCCGTGACCTTGATGGCGGGATCGAGGATCTTCTTCGTCTCGACCACCATCTTCCATTCCTCCTTGGTCTCGCCCGAGTCGAGGAACACGTCGATCTGCGGGATCACGTTGAAGGCGATCTGCTTCTGGAACTTCGAGGGCGGCACCTCGGCCACGGGGTTGTAGACGGCCTTGGTCTGGTCCCAGAGCTCGTCCATCCCCTCCTTGCCGGCGCCGGACACCGACTGGTAGGTGGCCACCACCACCCGCCTGATGCGCGCCCGGTCGTGCAGGGGCTTCAGCGCCACGACCATCTGCGCGGTCGAGCAGTTCGGGTTGGCGATGATGTTGCGGTTCCTGTAGCCCATGATCGCATCGGCGTTGACCTCGGGCACGATCAGCGGGATCGCCGGGTCGTAGCGGTAGAGCGACGAGTTGTCGATGACGATGCAGCCCGCCGCGGCGGCCTTCGGCGCATATTCCTTCGTCGGCCCGGAGCCCACGGCAAACAGCGCGATGTCCCAGCCGGTGAAGTCGAAGGTGGCGAGATCCCTGGTCTTGAGCGTGCGGTCGCCGAAGCTGACCTCGGTCCCGAGGCTCTTGCGGCTGGCAAGCGCCGCGATCTCGTCAACCGGGAACTCGCGTTCCGCGAGGATGTTCAGCATTTCGCGGCCCACGTTCCCGGTGGCCCCCGCGACGACGACACGATAGCCCATCTGGCCCTCCATCCGGCAGTCGCGCCCCCTTAGCGCAGGGGGCGGGCGGGGGAAAGGGTCAGTCCGTGCGGTCGGGCGCGAAGGCATAGAGGGCGAGGCCCGCCAGCACGGCGAGCGCGAGCGCAAGGAAGATCGCGTCGAAGGGCGCCGCCGGCGGGTCGGGCGGGATGGCGGCATGGAGGCGCCCGGTGGCGAACTGCGCCAGCCCCACAGCCCCCAGCGCGAAGAGGTTCAGGAAGGTCACGCCGCGCCCCACGAGGTGCGGCGGAAAGAAGGCGCGGCCATGCGCCATGACCAGCGGGAAGGTCGCCCCCAGAAAGCCGATCCCGGCGAAGAGCGCCACCCCCGACCCCCATCCCGGCGGCAGCGCCCAGAGCGCCAGAAGGCAGCCCGCCACGCCCAGGTTGCCCAGCAGGATCGGCGCCTTGCGACTGCGCATCAGCCGCTCGGCCGGGCCGCAGGCGAAGTTGCCCGCGACCATCGCCAGCCCCATGACCAGCGTCGCCATCCCCACCCCGGCGGCATCGGCCCCCAGGACGTCGGTGAACCACGGCCCCACCCACAGGCCCCGCAGCCCCGCCGCCGGGGCGTAGTTCACGATCGCCACGGGCAGGATCAGCCAGACTGCCGGAATGCGCAGGAGGTCGCGGAGCGATCCGGTGCCCGCCCCCGGCGCAGGGGGCGGGTCGCGCAGCAGGACCGTCACCAGCACCGCCACCGCCAGCGAGACACCAGCCAGCCCCCACATCGTGCCGCGCCAGCCCACCGCCTCGACCGCCACCGCCAGCGGCCAGGAGGCGGCGATGTTGCCGAGGCTGCCGATGCCGATGGTGGCGCCCGCCAGCATGCCGAAGGCGGCGGCGGGAAAGCTGCGGGCAAAGACGACATAGGCCGCCATCAGGACCGGCGAGCCGCCCACCCCCATCATCGCCATGGCCGGTGCGATGTCACCCGCGCCTTGCGCCAGCGCCAGCCAGGCCGCGCCACCGCCGCCCCCCAGCGCCAGCAGCACCGCCGCGGTGCGCCGCGGCCCGATCCGGTCCAGCGCCCAGCCCACCGGCAGCTGCATCGCCGCGAAGGCGAGGAACCAGACGCCCGAGGCCGCGGCGAGGTCGGCCGCCGTGGCGCCGAGGTCGGCCGAAAGCGCCGGCGCCAGCACCGCGAGGAAGGCGCGGAAGAACTGGCTGAGCACATAGGCCGCGACCAGTGCGGCGATGCCGGCCCGCATGGTTCCCTCTCCCTCCTTGCCGCGCCGGTTCAGCCCCGGGCCTTGCGGAACACGCCCCGGAATCCCGGAAGCGGCCAGCGC
>DAOLBY010000268.1:0-2565 GCA_035324325.1 Paracoccaceae bacterium
CCTGCGGTGCCGGCGCAACTGCGGGTGCGCGGCGAAGGTCAGGTCGCGGCACTGGACGAACCCCGCATGACGGGGGAACTCGCCGATACGGGCGATGCCTGCCTGTCCGATGCCGATCTCGCGCTCGAAGCCTGGGGCGATGTCGTGCCGCCGTCGCATGCGCTCGGGCCGCGGACGATGGCTGTGCTGGGCGAGTTCGACCGCCCCGACGCCGGGGCTGCGCTGGCCGCCCTTCGCTCCCTCCTGTATCTCGGCTTCGGTGCCGAGGCGCAGGCCATGATTGCACTGGCTGAGGGCAGCGTGCCGGCGGAACCCCACCGCACTATCGCCCGCATCCTCGACGGCGAAACGCCACCCGGACCGGCCTTCGACGGGATGCAGGGCTGTCCGACCGCGGCGGCCATGTGGGCCGTGCTTGCCCTGCCCGATCTTGCCGGGCAACCGCGGGTGGATACCGGGGCGGTGCTGCGTGCCTTCTCGGCCCTTCCCGTCCACCTGCGTCGCCACCTTGGCCCCCCGCTGGCAGATCGTTTCCTCGCCCGCAACGACAACGCGACCGCCCGCGCGCTGCGCGACGCGATCCTGCGCGCACCCGGCGATCCCGGCGACCCCGTCCGTCTGCTCGAGACCGAGATCGAACGCTCCGAAGGGCGCGTTCCAGGCCGGCAGGCCCTGACGGAACTGGGAGCGACCTCGGGCGAGACGGGCGTTCGCGCCACCATTGCACTTCTTCAGGCCGAAGCGCAGGCAGGACGCATCCCCCCCGAACCCCTCGTCACCGGGGCCGAGGCCATGCTGGGCATGGTCGGCGACACAACGCT
Organism: Paracoccaceae bacterium; assembly: GCA_035324325.1. GTDB lineage: Bacteria > Pseudomonadota > Alphaproteobacteria > Rhodobacterales > Rhodobacteraceae > DAOLBY01. The sequence goes on from DAOLBY010000268.1 coordinate 822, forward strand.
CGGGCAGGACCTGCGTGCGGCACTGGCGCCTGCCCTCGCCGCGAACGGACAGATCGACCGGGCGATGGCGATGGCGGGCACCGGGCCGGGCCTGGCCGCGGTCTGGGCGGCCATCGCCGCCGTTTCGCCTGACGGCATCTTCCTGATTCATGCGGTGCGGTCGCCCGGAACGCCTCTGCCTGCTTTGCCTGCGACCACGCGGCAAGCCATTGCCGAACGGCTCGTGACGCTCGGGTTTCCGGGGGCGGCGATTGGCTGGCTGCCCCATGGCGCGCCGGCGGGCGGGTCGGACGCCACGGCCGAAGCCTTGCTCAGGGCGCAGGCCGAACTCGCATCCTTCGACGCGCGAGCGGCGCTGGCCACGCTCAGGGGGCTGGAGGGTGAGGCAGCCCAGACGCTGCGGGCCGAGGCACTGGTCCTCGCCCGCGACGCATCAGCCAGCGCGGCCCTCCGCTCTGCAGGCCTGGCCGACCGCGCCGCCGCCGAGGACCGCCGCAGGCGCGACTGGGTGCGGGTCGCCGAAGCGGAAGAGCCCTGGGGGCCGGCGGCCCGCGCCGCCCTCGGCGACCCGGCAGACCGGGCGGCGCTGCCGCCGCTTGCCGCCGGCGCTGCGATGGCCGAGGACAGCGCCGCCGCGCGCGAGGCTGTCGCCACCCTGCTGGCCGCCACCCCGCGGCCCTGACGCCCCGGGGTGGACGACGGTAACCACCGGGTAACCCCGATGCCCCTAGGGTGCGGTCCGAAACCCCCCTCCCGGGGCCGGACGGTGCAGAATGCCTTGTGCGCGATGGATCCTGACGATCAGCTTCGCCGGCCTTTCGGCGACCCAGGCCTGGGCCGATCCGGCAGCGGACTGCCGTGACGCCGCAGCGCAGGCGGCGGCGGAGACCGGCATCCCGTTGGCCATCCTGACCGCTGTGATGCTGGCCGAGACCGGGCGGGCGCCCTCCGGCGCACCGGGCGCTGCGCCGTCACCCTGGCCCTGGACGGTGCAGGCGAATGGGCAGGGCCGCTGGTTCCCGTCGCGCGCCGCTGCGCTGGCCCATGCGCAGGGGTTGATCGAGGCCGGCCAGCGCAACATCGACCTCGGCTGCTTCCAGATCAACCTGCGCTGGCACGGTGACGCCTTCCCGTCGCTCGGGGACATGTTCGACCCCTTGGCCAATGCCCGCCATGCCGCCGCATTCCTGTCCGACCTCGCAGATGAAACCGGTGACTGGCGTCTTGCGGCGGGGGCCTATCACTCGCGCGACCCCGCCCGGGCAGAGGCCTATGTCGTGCGTCTCGAGCGCATCCACGCCGCGCAGTCCGACGCCGCTCCGCCACCCGCGTCGCGCCGGCCAGGCGCCCGCGGACCCCTTGTCGACCTTTCCCGCCGCAACCGCCCGCTGGTCGCCACCCCATGACACTGACGTTCCGCTCGGTCTTTCAGCCCACCATCCTTCTGGCACTGGCCCTCATGACGGTCATTGTCATGATGATCCTGCCGGTTCCGGCCTGGCTTCTGGACATCGGGCTCGCGCTGTCCTTCGCGCTGGCGATCCTGATGTTCACCGTGGTCCTGTTCATCGAGCGGCCGCTGGATTTCTCCGCCTTCCCGACGATCCTCCTGGCCAGCCTGATGCTGCGGCTGTCGCTCAACGTCTCCTCGACCAAGCTGATCATCGGTCAGGGCCATACCGGGACCGACGCCGCGGGCGAGGTGATCGAGGGGTTCGCCAGCTTCATCATGGGCGGGTCGGTG
>DAOLBY010000063.1:0-9709 GCA_035324325.1 Paracoccaceae bacterium
GTGGGTATCCTCCAGCCGTTCGAGCCGTGCCTCGAGCCGGTCCATCGCCACGCCGCGCAGGTCCACGACATTGTTGCCCATCGCGCGCTCGTTCGCGGCGACCAGCGCGCGCATCACGTCGCGGTCGTCCAGAATCGTTTCGGGTTCCGCGATGAGGCGGTCCCTCAGGTCTTGTGAAATCATGTGGTCACTGCCCGCGTTCTTGTGATTTGCGGGCAGACTACACCATCGTCACAGGATTTTCTGCCCCGTTTTTTTGGGGTCCGGCAGGAGATGTGCTCGCCGCCGTCCTTCCGTCTTGCGCGCTGCGGTCGGGGGGCGTCGACAAGCCTCGGCCGTGCTGGTGGGGCGCCAGGGAGCATGACCGCCCGAAACCGGCCTCTGAGGTACTCGCGCGGGATGGGCGAATCGTCGGAGGACGACGGGCCGCCGGTGGTGTCTGATTCTAGGGCCAAGGCGCAGGAGCGTTGCAGCGCCGCTATGCCGAGGAGGGCGGGCCGGAACGGGATGGGGTTGTGCCATTGGTGAGGTGGGGGGTGTCGTTTCTTTCTACTCTTTTGTCCACTTTAGAAAAAAGAGCAGCGAAGGATCAGTAATATATAATACGTCATCCTTCCATTCGATAGGTGGTTCGCCTGGGAGCTTACCCTTGGCTTCACGCGTCATATATCTTAGTGTATTGGTAACCTGTTGTTTTTGAGGGACATCAGTGTCAACAAGAATCGTGCGGAGTCCGTCACGAATTTCATTGTAGGTAGTCTCCGCTTTCGGGCCTGCTTTCCTTACCGCCTTAAGCACCGCTTCGTAAATATCGACCTCTGCCGGATTGCTCCGTAATTTCCTTTTGCTGCGATCTGTGCGAGATTGTGGCCCCCCTGAAAGAATTCTATATATTGGAAATCCAAAGTTTTGAGCTACGTCTCGGTATATCCCTTCACGAACCTCATCGGACGGATTAAACTGTTTTGAATGCGTGAGCACTTCTGAAATCTCAAAGTGTGAGCACAGTTTGTTGCAAAATCGCTGCATCAAGATCGGACTTCCAAACGCCTGTTTAGCGAATTCTTCTTGAATAGGCTTCGGCACATCCATTTTGAGGGAGCTAAATCCCCGTCTAGATATTTCAAAAAGCTCGTCTATCTCCCAAGAGGGAATGGAGATGTGGACAAATCGCCCTTGCATCTCCGGCTCAACTGAAATTGCGTCAAACGCACGGTGCGGTACAGCGATCAATATAACATCCAACCCGAGAAAGATTTCAGATTTGACAGAACGTATGACTTGCTTCTGGTTCTCTTCCGAAAGATAATGAAAATCATCCACTACTAGACAAATGTTGTTGTCTTTACATGCGGCCAACACCCCCAGCTTGGCAGAGCTGAACGACTTTTTTGAATCGCTTTTGCCAATCTGACCGTCAAGCTTCCCAAAGTAGTTCCAACCAATAGTCACACCCCCGGAAGTAGAATGGGTTTCTTCTCGTGACAAGTCGAGTTTTTCCGCCGCGATCTCCCAAAATTCATCCATTGTGGCGACCTGCCCGCAATGCAACCAAATTGACTTCCGATCATTAAGCACTCGATTGCAAAGAACAGACTTTCCAGACTTTGTTGGGCCAGTCACACAGATAATCTGATGACCTTCATTTATCGCGCCCTTGAGTTTTATTTCTAGGCCGAGACGCGCTCGCTCTACATAGGTGATATCCGGGATTCCACCTGCGACAAAAACCTCTTTTACCGAGACCATAATCTTTTTACCTCCTCTGTCGCTCATCATTACGGATATAGCATTTAGGCCGCATTCGCTAATCTTTTTTCGCTGAAATCCATCGAAGAGCGAGTTGGCACTGAGCGTAGTGTGAGCTGAAAAACTGAAAAGTAGCGAGTTATGTCTACTCCTTCCCTCCGCACTATGGGGAAGGAGGCGCAGTTCAGAGCGGTGCCGCTCAGATGATTTTCTGCCCCGTTTTTTCCCCGTCCTTCAGGAACTGCTCCAGCCCCTTGTCGGTCAGCGGATGGCTGGCCAGCGCCTTGATGACGGCGGGCGGGGCCGTCACCACATCGGCCCCGATCAGGGCGCATTGCGCGACGTGGTTGGCGCTGCGGATCGAGGCGGCGAGGATCTGGGTCTTGAAGCCGTAGTTGTCATAGACCTCGCGGATGTCGCGGATCAGGTCGAGCCCGTCGAGGTTGATGTCGTCCAGCCGCCCGACGAAGGGACTGATGAAGGTGGCCCCCGCCTTGGCTGCCACCAGCGCCTGGTTGATGCTGAAGCAGAGCGTCACGTTGACCATGAACCCCTCGCCCGTCAGCACCTTGCAGGCGCGCAACCCGTCCCAGGTCAGCGGCACCTTGACGGTGATGTTGGGGGCGATGGCGGCAAGTTTCCGGCCCTCGGCGATCATGGCCTCGGCGTCGGTCGCGACCACCTCGGCCGACACGGGGCCAGGCACGAGCGCGCAGATTTCCTTTGTGACTTCAAGGATGTCGCGCCCCGATTTCAGGATCAGCGAGGGGTTCGTGGTGACCCCGTCCACCATGCCGAGCGCGTGGAGTTCGGCAATCGCCGGCACATCGGCGGTATCGACGAAGAATTTCATGGGCCGTCCTTCGGGGTTGTGGGGTGTCTCAGGCGGGTTTACCCCAAAGACCGGCGGGGCGGAAGGCGGCGATGGCATCGGAGCGGGTCTGGGAAGCGGGCGAGACGGTGGGGGTGCTGACCACCGAGCCCGTGGGAGGCCTCGGCGGCGTTCTGGACTACCGCGCGCCCGAGGGCGGCTGCGGCACCGGCGATTTCGTCGAGGTGCCGCTGGGGCCGCGGCGGGTTCTGGGCGTGGTCTGGGGGCCGGCCGAGGGGCGGATCGACCCCGCGCGCCTGCGCCCCATCGGCCGGGTCCTGGACGTGCCGCCGATGCGGGCCGAGCTGCGCGAATTCCTGTCCCGCGCCGGGGCCTATACGCTGACACCGATGCACGCGATGCTGCGGCTGGCCACGCGGGTGCCGGGGCTGGCCGATCCGCCGGCGCTGCGGCGGGTCGTACGGCTGGCGGGACCGGTGCCGAACAGCCTGACACCGGCACGGCAGCGTGTGGTCGACGCGCTGCGCGCTTCGGGCGAGGCCTTGACCGCGGCCGAGGCGGCAGCAGCGGCCGGCTGCGGTGCCAGCGTCGTCAAGGGGCTGATCGGGATGGGCGTTCTGGTCGAGGAAGCGGCGCCGAAGGATCTGCCCTATCCCCCGCTCGATGCCCGGCGTCCGGGGCGGCTGGCGGGCGATCAGGTGGCGGCGGGCGATGCGCTGGCCGCGTTGGTCGCGGGGGGCGGCTATTCCTGCACGCTGGTCAAGGGCGTCACCGGGTCGGGCAAGACCGAAGTCTATCTGGAGGCCGTGGCCGAATGCCTGAAGGCCGGGCGGCAAGCTCTTGTCCTGATGCCGGAAATCGCGCTGACAGCCGAGTTTCTGGCGCGCGTGCAGGATCGTTTCGGCGCCCCGCCCGCCGAATGGCATTCCGGCATGACATCGACCGAACGCCGCCGGCTGTGGCGCATGGCGGCGGCGGGCGAGGCACCGCTGACGGTCGGCGCGAGGTCGGCGCTTTTCCTTCCGTTCCAGCGGCTTGGCCTGATCGTCGTGGATGAGGAACACGATACCTCCTACAAGCAGGAGGAGGGCGCGCTCTACAACGCGCGGGACATGGCGGTGCTTCGGGGGGCGTTGGCAGGCAGCCCGGTGGTGCTTGCTTCGGCCACGCCCAGCCTCGAGACCTGGGCGAATGTCGAGGCCGGCAAGTATGGCCGCGTCGATTTGCCCGCGCGCTTCGGGGCGGCGGTGATGCCGCGACTCGGCGCCATCGACATGCGGGCCGAGAAACTGCCCGCCGACCGCTGGATCGGCCCGACACTGGCCGCCCGCGTGACCGAGGCGCTGGCCCGCGGCGAGCAGGCCATGCTGTTCCTCAACCGCCGCGGCTATGCGCCGGTCACCCTGTGCAGGGGCTGCGGGCATCAGGTCGGCTGCGACGCCTGCGATGCGCGGATGGTCGAGCACCGGTTCCTCCGCCGTCTCGTCTGCCACCAGTGCGGCGCGACGAAGCCCGTGCCCGAGGTCTGCCCGTCCTGCGGCGTGGCGGGGCGCATGGCGGCGGTCGGCCCGGGGGTGGAGCGGCTGGCCGAAGAGGTCGCGGCGGTGTTCCCGGCGGCGCGGGTCGCCGTGCTGTCGTCGGACCTGTTTGCCAGCGCCCGGGCACTGAAGGACCAGATCGCCGCCATTTCGGAAGGCGCGGCCGACCTGATCATCGGCACCCAGATCGTGGCAAAGGGGCACAACTTTCCGCTGCTGACCGTGGTGGGCGTGATCGACGCCGACCTCGGGCTGCAAGGGTCGGACCTGCGGGCAGCGGAACGCACGTTCCAGTTGATGCGGCAGGTGGCGGGGCGGGCGGGGCGGGCCGCACGACCGGGAGAGGCCTGGCTCCAGACCCACCAGCCGGACCACCCGGTCATCCGCGCGATCCTGGGTGGTGACGAGGAGGCGTTCTGGCGCGCCGAGGCTGCCGAACGGCGGATCGCAGGCGCGCCGCCCTACGGCCGGATGGCGGGCATCATCCTGTCGGGGCCGGATGTGGCGCAGGTGTTCGACACGGCCGGGGAACTCGCGCGGCGCGACGGGCCCCTGCGGGCCGTGGGTGCGCAGGTCTTCGGCCCGGCGCCGGCGCCGGTGGCACGGATCCGGGGCCGGCACCGGGTGCGCCTGCTGGTCAAGGCCGACAAGACGGCAGCGTTGCAACCCGCGGTCGCGGAATGGGTGGCACAGGTCCGCCTGCCCGGTTCGGTGCGGCTGGCCATCGACATCGACCCGCAAAGCTTCATGTAGAGGGGGCGGCATCCCGCTCGGCATCCTGCGCGCCATCCTGCGCGGCGGCCGACCGGCGGGCCTTGCGACGGGCCTTGCGTCCGGCGGCGATGCGGTCGCGTTCGGCCAGCCCCAGATCGCGCAGCATGGGGTCGGGGCGCGGCGTCGGGCCGTCTGCCGGCTTGACGAAGAACCACGACCGATACCGGCTGTAGGCCGCATCCTCGACCCGGTCGGTCAGCAGGAGTTCGGCCCCCACCTGCGCGGCCAGGTGATGGACCGCCCAGACCACCAGAGGCCAGACTTCGGCGTCGTAGTCGTCGCCGGCCATGACGCCGCCGGGCTTCAGTCGCGCGTACCAGTCGGTCAGCGTGGTCCCGCCCTCTTCCCCCGTATGGGCATAGCCGTCGCAATAGACGAAATCGAAGGTATCGGGCGGGAACAGCGGCAGCGCCTGCGCGAAGGTCATCCGCAGCAGCGTGTAGGGCGTGCCGAGGCCGACGGCCAGAAGTGCCCGCCGGTACTCGCGGATACCGTGCCCGTCCGCATAGGCATCGACCCCGTAGAGGTGCCGGAACCGCCCGGTCGCCATCAGCCGGGCCGAGAACCCGCCCGCGGCGACGCCAAGCTCGATCCCGACGCAGCCGGCGCCGGGCAGCGGTCCGGTCACGTCCAGCCGGTCCGTCCCCGGCAGGACGCGCGTGGCCACGGCAGGCGTTTGCATCCGAGCAAGGCGGTGCAGTGCTTGGGGGTGCATTCCGGGTCCGGCGGCAGGGGCGACACGACCTTAGGCGCGGCGCGGCCGGCTGAAAAGCCCTGTACGCCAGGGGTGCGGGACGGCCCGGGCCGGTGCGGCCGGTCGGGCCGCTGCGGACCGCCCCGCTGTCCTCCTTGCGCCCCGGGGACAAGACGGACGAACGGGCCGCCGCGCATCTGGGGGGATGCGCGGCGGCGGGTTCCGGGTCAGATGATGTCGAACACCGGAACGTAGTCGAGGATGATGTCGTTGCCGATGTCGATCGGGCCGCCGAAGCCCGACAGAAGCATCGTGCCCGTCACCCCCGCCGCGCCGATCACCGTGCCCTTGGCGGTCTGGGTGATGATGATGTCGGCCTCGGTCAGTCCCAATGCGGCGTTGAATGCGATCTTGTCGCCCTGCGAGATCGAGAAGTCGGTCGCGCGGTCGCCCGCGCCCCAGACGAAGGTGTCGCCTCCGAGGCCGCCGGTCAGGATGTCCCTGCCCGCCCCGCCGTCGAGCACGTCGTTCCCGTCGTCGCCGCGCAGCGTATCGGCGCCGGCACCACCGAGGATCAGGTCGTTCCCGTCGCCTCCGTTCAGCATGTCGCGGCCGGCGCCGCCGTCGATGGCATCGTTGCCGGTGCCGCCGAACACCAGGTCGGCACCGCCGAGGGCGCGGATGAAGTCGTTGCCGCCGCCGCCGTAGAAGGCCTCGTCCGCGACGGTTCCACGCAGGTTGTCGTTGTGGTCGGTGCCGAACACGGGGATCTTCACATCGCCCGTGGGCGGCGGAGGCGGCGGTGGCGGTGGTGCGTCGGCCCCCGGCACCCATCCGCCGAGGTTCGACAGGATGGGCGAGGTGCCGGCGATCAGCGCGCCGTCCACCACCACGATCTTTTCCAGCTGCAACCCGGCATAGGCGCCGCCGGTTCCGGGCTGCGGGCTTTCCGAGATGTAGAAGAAGTCGCCGCCGTTCTTCGACTGGTCGGGGTCGATGTCGATGGGATTGGCGGCCGAGACGCCAAAACTCGTGACCTGGCCCGAAGCCGTGGTGACGGTCAGGCCGGTCACGCCGCCGGCACCGGCGATCAGCTGGCCCGTGACGGGGTCGAAGGCATTGGCAACGAAGGTGATGCGCACGGTATCGGTGGCGGCAAACCAGACGCGACCGATCTCGATCGTCGTCAGGTTGCCGTTGCCGTCGAACTGGAGCGCTTCGCCAAGCTGGTCGCCGCGGAGGGTGAGGGTGGTCATGGATGGCTCCTTTGGACCGGGTGGCAGGTCCCGGGGCGCGGGTCAGGCGCGGCCGGCGCATGAGGAACGCGGGGTCGCACGCGCTATTCCCGGGCCAGGGGCCGGGCGCTCGACATTTCCGGCAGGCGGGCGCATGTAGGGCAACCTGCAACCCCCCCGCACGACAATGGCAGAGGCCGAGGCGCTGCCGTTCCACCGCCGGCCCGTGGCTCTGCTTGCGGTCATGGCGGCGGCGATGCCGCTGGCCTTCGCAACCTGGTCGGCACTGCTGAACAACTTCGTCATCGAGGTCGCAGGCTTCACCGGGGTCGAGATCGGCTGGCTGCACACGGTGCGCGAGATCCCCGGGTTCCTGGCCATCGGGGTGATCGCCGTCCTTCTGGTTGTGCGCGAGCAAGTGCTGGCCGTGGCGTCGCTGATCCTTCTGGGCGTGGCGACCGCGCTGACGGCGGCCTTTCCATCCTTCGGCGGGCTGTTGTTCATCACCTTCCTGGCCTCGATCGGGTTCCACTACTTCGAGACGGTCAACCAGTCGTTGCAGCTGCAATGGATCGACCGGGCGCATGCGCCGCAGGTGATCGGCTGGCTGGTCGCCGTGGGGTCTGGCGCCTCGCTCGTGGCCTATGGCGCCATCGTGGCGACGTGGCGGGCCTTCGATCTCGACTATCACATGGTCTACATGGTCGCCGGAGGGGCCTGCACATTGCTGGCGCTTTATGCCGCGCTGGCATTCCCCCGGATCGACGCGCCGCATCCGCAGGTCCGGCGGATGGTCCTGCGGCGGCGCTACTGGCTTTACTACGCGCTCCAGTTCATGGCCGGCGCACGGCGGCAGATCTTTGTCGTCTTTGCCGCCTTCATGATGGTCGAGCGCTTCGGCTTCGGGGTCGAGGCGATCACCGCGCTGTTCATGATCAACTTCCTGGCCAACATGGTGTTCGCCCCGGTGGCGGGCCGGATGATCGCGCGGTTCGGGGAACGCCGCGTGATGCTGGTGGAATACACCGGGCTGGTCGCGCTGTTCTCGGCCTATGGCGGGGTCTATGCCCTGGGCTGGGGGGCGATGGTGGCGGCGACGCTCTATGTCGTTGACCACCTGCTGTTCGCCATGTCCTTCTCGCTCAAGACCTATTTCCAGAAGATCGCCGATCCCGGCGACATCGCGCCGACGGCGGCGGTGGCCTTCACGATCAACCACATTGCCGCGGTCTTCCTTCCGGCGGCGCTCGGGTATCTGTGGGTCGTGGCGCCGGGTGGGGTTTTTGCCCTGGCCGCATGCCTGTCCTGCCTGTCGGTCGCGCTGGCCTCGCTGGTGCCGCGCCATCCCGCCAAGGGCCACGAGACGCGGCTGTCCCGTGGCCCGTCCCGCCTGGCGGCGGCGGAATAGGCCGCGCGGGCCGTGTTCGACGTGGCGGTGCTGGGGGCCGGGCCGGCGGGGGCGGCGGCCGCGGTGACGGTAGCGCGGGCGGGGCTGCGGGTGGCACTGATCGACCGGGCCCGGTTCCCGCGGGACAAGCTCTGCGGCGGCGGGGTGACGGGACGGGCGGCGGCGGCGATGCAGACGGTGTTCGGCATTGGGCCCGATCCGGGGCGAACGCTGGCAGCGCGGCATGTGCGGCTTGTCGCGGGGGCGCGGGTGCTGGGCGACTGGCCAGATGCGCCGCCCATCCTGATGGTCATGCGCCGGGATCTGGATGCACGGCTGGCGGGGGCGGCGCTGGCGGCGGGGGCGGCGGATCTGACCGGGCAGCGCGCCAAAGGGGTGGAGCCCGGGGCGGTCATTCTGGACAGTGGCACGCGGCTGGCGGCCCGGATCGTTATCGGTGCCGACGGGGCCGCGGGGGTCGCGGCGCGCGCCCTGCACGGGCGGGCCTTCGACCCGGCGGAGGTTGCGTTTGCGCTCGAGACCGAAGCGCCTGGCATCCCGGATGCGGCGGTCGAGATCGACCTGTGTGCCGCCGCCTGGGGCTATGGCTGGGCATTTCCCAAATCGGAGGGGATGACGGTCGGCATCGGGGGCATCCGGTCGAAAAACCCCGACCTGCCGGCGCGGATGGCGGCCTATGCCGGGCGCCACGGAGCAGCTGGCCTGCGTTGCAAGGGGGCCTTCATCCCTTCGGGCCGCGTCGTGGCGGGCCGCGGCGCAATCCTTCTGGCCGGCGATGCCGCCGGCTGCGTGGACCCGGTCACCGGCGAAGGCATCGCCTGGGCCATCGACAGCGGGCATCGGGCAGGACTGGCGGCTATCGGGGCGCTGGCCGCGGGTGCCCCGGCCACCGCGGCCGCGCTGCACTGGCGCGGCATGGCGCGGATGCGGGGGGAACTGAGGCGCGCGCGCTTGCTGGCGCAGCTGGTCCACCGGCCGTGGTTGCAGGCGCGCTGTCACGACCTGCTGACGGGTCGGCCAGGGTTGCAGCGGCGGTTCCTCGACCTGCTCGCCGGACGGATGGACTATGCCGACCTGTCGCCCCGCAGCCTGTGGCGCATCGCGCTCGGGCTGGCCAGACGGGGCTAGAGCCGGCGCATCCAGACCTGGAGGTGCTTCTCGGTCTCCTCTCCTGCGCCGATGTCGCGCCAGCGGTAACGGGCGAAGGCCCCGGGCAGGGGTGCATAGCCGCGGGCCTGCCAGAACGGGACGAGGCTGCGGGCGCCGGCCGGGCGAAGCGGGTGGCTCTCGGGCCGGACCACGGAACAGAAGACCATGTGGCTGCGGCCCAGCCTGCGGGCATGACTTTCCCGGAGGTCGAAGAACCGGTGACCGATACCGCGGCCCCGATAGTCCGGCAGCAGCACCGACTCGGCACAGTAGAACAGGCGGTCGAGCGGCAGGCCCGGATCGGTGAGGTAGTCGTAAAACCCGGCGAGC
>DAOLBY010000063.1:9719-16187 GCA_035324325.1 Paracoccaceae bacterium
CAGGCCCGCGGCGGACAGGGGTTCTGCGAACTCCGGGTGATCCTCCATCGGAGTGCCGGTGGCAGCGCCGACGATTTGGTCGCCGTCAAAGGCACCCACCAGGATCGCACCGGGGCTGTCGCGATAGGTGGCGACGTAACGGCGTTCGTAGTCCATGTCGCCGTCGTACAGATAGGGCCAGTCGCGGAACACGGCGATGCGCAGCGCGGCGAGGGCGTCGAGACGGGCGTCCAGCGCGGCGCCGGTCATGGGCTGGATGGTTAGGGCCATCTACTTGAGCTGGCTGTCTTTCGAACCGCGCCGGTTGATCCCGCCACGGGCTGTGGGCCGCCGATCGCGCAGGTCCTGGCAATCGCGGCAGAGCACGGCGCCGGGCAGCGCGGCGCGGCGTGCCGCCGGGATGGGTTCGTCGCAATCGGCGCAGGTGTCGCGGCCGGCCCCCGCCGGCTGTGCCGCACGGGCGCGCAGCCGGGCCAGTTCGTCGGCCAGCGATGCCTCGATCTGATCCTCGACCGCGCCGTCGCGCACCCAGCCCCCGGCCATGCAATGCCCTCCGTTTTCCACAAAGGTCCTCCGTTTTCTACAAAGGTCGGAGCGCGGTGCGCCTGCGTCAAGGGCCGGGACGTTGCGTGCGGCCGACCCCCTGCGCCCGGACCCGCAGGGATGCGTTCACCCTGACTGCATAGCGTCCGCGGCCATTCCCCTGCCGGAGGTTCGGATGTCGGATGTCTCGCCCGTTCTTGCCCTGCCGCTGATCCAGCCCAGCCAGGCGCAGAAACATGTCACCCACAACGAGGCGCTGCGCCTGCTCGATGTGCTGGTCCAGCCGGCGGTCGCGACCCGCGGCCAGAATGCCCCGCCCGTCAGCCCGCAAGAGGGCGAGCGCCACATCGTCGGCACGGCCCCCACCGGGGCCTGGGCCGGCCAGCCCGGCTGTTTCGCCTGGTACGAGGCCGGGCAATGGGCCTTTCTGACCCCGCAGGAGGGCTGGACAGCCCAGGTGCAGGCCGAGGCGGCCGAGACAGTGTACCGCGGCGGGGTCTGGACGACGCCGGCCGACGGCCCGCTTCGGGTGGCGCAAATGGGTGTCAATGCCGCGCCCGACGGGTTCAACCGCCTGACCGTGCAGGGCGATGCGGTGCTCTTGACCCATGGCGCGGGCGGCGGCCATCAGGTCAAGGTCAACAAGGCCGTCGCCGGCGACACGGCGAGCCTTCTGTTCCAGACAGGGTTTTCGGGCCGGGCCGAAATGGGCACCTCGGGAAGCGACGGGTTCCAGATCAAGGTCAGCGCCGATGGGTCGGCCTGGTTCTCGGCGCTGGCGACCGATCCGGCGACGGGGCGGGTGACGCTGCCGGCGCCGCTTCTGCTGGGCGGCCAGCCCGCAGATCCTGCCGGCCCTGCCAACGGCACGCTGTGGCTCGACGCTGCCACCGGCGAGGTGAAGTGCCGTTCTGCCGGGCAAAGCGTGGTCATCGCGCCTGGCGACGGCGGATCCCCGCTCGGCCAGTGGGACCACTGGTCCGAGAACTGGTTCCCCAACACCACGGCTGCGGCCTATGATCTGTGGACGGCCGCCGCCATCTCGTCGGGCACGGTCCAGGCCGTCACCTCTGGCGCGATCCGTCAGGGCTTCAATCCCTACGGCGTGACGCTGCGGTCTTCAACCACGGCCAACAGCGGCTACCGCTATGTCACGTCCTCGGCGGTGTCCGACTGGTTCGGGGTCTCGTCGCGCAAGTTCCGCGGACGGATCGGGACCTGGGACACGATCAGTCCGACCGGCATCGCGCGGATCGGCTGGCTCGACACGACGACCAGCGCCGATTCGACCGATGGCGCCTATTTCGAGATTGCCGGCGCCGTCCTGTCCTGCAAGACGGCCACCGGCGGCAGCCGCACCACGCATCCGACGACCCTGGCCCTGACTGCCGCCCAGGCCTATGCGCTGGAGATCGACGTTCCGGCGAGCGGCGCTTCGGTGCGTTTCCGCGTCTGGCAGGGAACGGGCGGGGCGCCGGTCCTCGACGTGACCATCGCGACCACAATCCCTGTGGCCGTCGCCAACGCCTTCGGCGCGGGGGCTGTGGCTACCGACAGCGGCACGGCGGCAACGAATGTCGTGGTGCTCTATTCCCTCGGGATCGGCACCGTCGCGGGCTATGCGCGCGCCACGGGGCGAAGCTGACGGCGGCAGCCGTTCAGGCGCCGTAGCCCGGTCCGCGATGCCAGCGCCAGGCATCCTCGATCATCGCCCGCATGTCCGAGCGGCGGGGTTTCCAGCCGAGATCCCGCCGCGCCTTGTCCGACCCGCAGACGAGCCGCATGGCGTCCCCCGCCCGGCGCGGCCCTTCGAACAACGGCACCGGCCGGTTCGTGACGGCGCGTGCGGCATCGACCACCTGCCGCACCGAGAACCCGGTGCCGGTGCCGAGGCAATAGACCCCCCCTTCCCCCCGGTCCAGCAGACGGTTGAGGCCCGCGACATGCGCCTCGACAAGGTCGGACACATGCACATAGTCGCGGATCGGGGTGCCGTCGGGTGTGGGCCAGTCGGTGCCATGGAGCGTCAGCGCCGGGCGCCGCCCCTCGATGGCATCCAGCATCAGGGGGATCAGGTGCGTTTCGGGCCGGTGGCATTCGCCGACCTCGGCACCCGGGTCGGCGCCCGCCACGTTGAAATAGCGGAAGATGGTGGATCGCAGCGCGTGCGAACGGCCGAAATGGCCCAGCATTTCCTCGATGGCGCGCTTGGTCGCGCCATAGGGACCAAGGGGGGCGAGCGGGGTGTCCTCGTCCACCGTCACGCCGTCGGGTTCGCCGTAGACCGCGCAGGTGGATGAGAACACCATCCGGTCGCAGCCTGCGGCAAGCGCAGCCTCGACCAGGTTCAGGCTGCCCGTGACGTTCACCCGCCAGTAGCGCCCGGGGTCCGCCATCGCCTCGCCCACCAGCGACAGGGCGGCGAAATGCATCACGGCGGCGGGCCGTCAGCGGTCGAACGCCTGCGCCAAGCGCACAGGGTCCAGCAGGTCGCCCTGCTCGAAGGGACCGAAGCGCACCGCATCGCGCCAGCCCGTGGCAAGATTGTCGAAGGTCACGGGGGTATGGCCAGCCGCGGCCAGTGCCTTGCAGGCATGGGAGCCGATGTAGCCCGCGCCCCCCGTCACCAGTACCGTCTGCCCCATCGCGCCCTGTCCAAAGCCACCTCGCCGAAGGGGTGCCCCGCCCCCCTGCCGGTGTCAAGCCGCGGCCCGGGCTTCACCCGGGCGCGAGGGCGGGCTATGGGAGGGCATGGATGCCCAGACCCCGCATCAGGACGCCATCGCCGCCGGTCGCCGCGTGGTCCAGACCGAGGCCGCCGCGCTGTCGGCCATGGCGGAGGCCATGCCCGAGGGGTTCGGCCGCGCTGTCGACCTGCTGATGGCCTGTCGCGGCCGGGTCATCGCCTCGGGCATCGGCAAGTCGGGCCATATCGCGCGCAAGATCGCGGCCACGCTGTCCTCGACCGGCACGCCCGCGCATTTCGTACACCCATCCGAGGCGAGCCACGGCGACCTTGGCGCGATCACCGAGGCGGATGCCTGCCTCATGCTGTCGAACTCGGGCGAGACGGCGGAACTGTCGGACCTGATCGCCCATGCCAAGCGCTTCGGGCTGGGGCTGGTCGCCATCACCTCGCGCCCTGCCTCCACCCTGGCGCAGGCGGCGGATGTCGCGCTGGTGCTGCCCGGGGCGCCCGAGGCCTGCCCCCATGGCCTGGCCCCCACCACCTCGACCACGCTGGCGCTGGCGCTTGGCGATGCGCTGGCGGTGGCGCTGATGCAGGCGCGGGGGTTCGCCGCCGACCATTTCCGCGCCTTCCATCCCGGCGGCCGGCTGGGGGCGCGACTGGCGCGGGTGGACCAGCTGATGCGCGGGGGCGACCTGCCTCTGGTGGCGCCCGAGACGGGGATGGAAGAGACGCTGCTGGCCATGACCGCCGCGGGTTACGGCATCGCCGGCGTGGTGGCGGGCGGGCGGCTGGCGGGCGTCATCACCGACGGCGACCTGCGCCGCAACATGGCGGGCCTCATGGGCCGCCGCGCGGGCGAGGTTGCAACCCCGAACCCGTTGACCTGCCCGCCCGCGATGCTGGCGCAGGAGGCCGTGGCACTGATGAACGCGCGCAAGATCTCCCAGCTTTTCGTCGTGGACGACGCGGGCGCCCCGGTCGGCATCCTGCACCTTCACGACTGCCTGCGCGCCGGCGTGCGCTGAACCGGAAGGCCCACGATGCGCTGCCTGATCGTCATTCCCGCCCGCCATGCCTCGACCCGCTACCCTGGCAAGCCGCTGGTGCCCCTGCGCGGGCCGGACGGGACCAAGACCCTGATCCGGCGGTCGTGGGAGGCCGCGATGGAGGTGCCGGGAGTGGCGGGCGTGATCGTGGCCACGGACGACGCGCGCATTGCCGACCACGCGGAGGGCTTCGGGGCCGAGGTCGCGATGACCTCGGACGCCTGCCGCAACGGGACCGAACGGGTGGCCGAGGCGGTGGCGGGGCGCGCGGTCGATCTCGTGGTGAACCTGCAGGGCGACGCACCGCTGACGCCCCCCTGGTTCGTGACCGCGCTGATCGAGGCGATGGCCGCAGGCGACGGAGCCGACCTCGCCACCCCCGTCATCCGCTGCGATGCCGCGACGCTGGCGATGTTCCGGGCCGACCGGAAGGCGGGCCGCGTGGGCGGCACGACGGCGGTGTTCGACCGCGCGGGCCAGGCGCTCTATTTCTCGAAGGAAGTCATCCCCTGGCTGCCCGAGGGCGACCCGCCCGACCCGATCCCGGTGTTTCATCACGTCGGTCTCTACGCCTATCGCCCCGCGGCGCTGGCGGCCTATTCCGGCTGGCCGGTCGGGCCGCTGGAGGCGCTCGAGGGGCTGGAGCAGCTGCGCTTCCTCGAAAACGGCCACCGCATCGCCTGTGTGCCGGTCGACCCGCACGGCCGGGTCTTCTGGGAACTGAACAATCCCGTCGACGTGGAACGGATCGAAGCCGCACTCGTCACCCGTCGGGGTTGACCAGCCGCCTCCAGTGCCGCCGCAGCACGAACAGCGACACCGGTACCAGCACTGCCGCGATGCCCGCCAGATACAGCGGTTCCGCATAGTCCCACTTGTAGGTCGGGTAGATGCCATGCCGCATCATCGCCACGACATGCACAAGCGGGTTCCACCACAGCCATCCCCGCATCGGTTCGGGCACCGATTCGAAGGTGAAGATCACGGCCGACACCAGAAACAGGGGCCGGTTCACCACTGCCCAGGCCTTTTCCCAGGCCGGAAACAGGTGGAACAGCACGCAGTTGGCCAGCCCGATCGTCAGCGCCAATACAAAGGCCGCCGCCAGCGCCGCCACCAGCGCCACCGGATCGAACAGCGGCGACAGGCCGAACAGAACGACGATCCCCGCCAGCACCCCCGCCGTCACCGCCGTCTTGGTCAGCACAGACAGCAGGAACCGCGCGAGGATCGCGTCCAGCCAGGTGACACCGGGATAGGCCAGCAGCGGCCGCGCCGCACGCAGGGCATTGGCCACCTTGTTGGCCGTATCCACCACGGCGATGAAGGGCAGAAGGCCCGACGCATAGAACAGCGCAAAGTTCGACCCGAGCGGCGGGGCGCGGAACACCACCGTCATCGCCACTGTCAGCACCAGGATGCCCGCCACCGGCTCCATCACCTCCCACAGATAGCCGAGTGCGGTGCGGCCGTTGGTGACGGACATCTCGCGCAGGACCAGCGCACCGATGGTGCGCAGGCTGGACGGGCGCGGCGGGCGGGCGGCAACAGGCGGCAGGGTCATGGGTGCAGGGTCACGGGGGCAGGGTCTTCGACGGGGCGCAGTGCCGGGCATCCTGCCCCGTCGTCGTTAACCGCAGGTTAGGCCCGACCGGGCTAGGCCTGAGCGGGCGAGGGATCGGCACAGGCCCGCCCCGACCGCGCCGGATCAGACCCGCGAGGCCGCCGTTGAAAGACCTCACCGACCCGCCGCCCCGCGACCCGACGCTGCCGCGCACGCGGCTTCTGCCGTCCGCGCAACCTGCCGGTTCCCTGCCCGTGCGGGAAGGCGCGGCACAGGCCGGCGTGGCGCGACCGGCGGGGGCGCAGATGCCAGGGCCACGGGCCTCGGTGGCGGAGCCTGGGAATGGCACACAGGCCCGCGCCCCGGATCGTCCCGGGCCGGACCGGCCGCAGCCACCGCGCCCTGCCGGGCCCGGAGCGGGACACAAGCCCGGGGGGCCCGCCATTGCCAGGGCGCAGGCCCCGGGCGCGCGTGCGCTGTCCGGCCCCGTCGGAGGCACCGCACCGGCACCGCCGTCGCTGCCCCGTCCCTTGCCGCCCGCCGGACCCGCGCGCCGCCGTCCCCGTCACAGGGGCCTGGCCGCGACCTTCGTGCTGGTCGTGCTTGCCCCCGTGGCGGTCGCC
>DAOLBY010000064.1:0-10072 GCA_035324325.1 Paracoccaceae bacterium
ATCGACGCGCCCGCGCATTTCAGCGCCGACGGGCTGACGGTCGAACAGGTGCCGGTCGGGAAGCTGGTGGCGCCGCTGTGCGTGGTGGACATCCGCGAACGGGCGGCGGCCGACCCCGACACGTCGCTCACGCCCGACGACCTCAAGGCCTGGATCGCCACGCACGGGCCGATCCCCGAAGGCGCCTGCATCGCGATGCTGTCGGGCTGGGACGCGCATGTGCGCACGCCGAAGTTCCGCAATGCCGATGCCGAGGGGAAGATGCACTTCCCCGGCTTCCATGGCGAGACCGCGCAGATGATGCTGGAGGAGACGACGGCCGTGGGCCTGGCCGTCGACACGCTGTCGCAGGACCCGGGGCTTTCCGCCGACATCCCGGTGCATCTGACATGGCTGCCCGCCAACCGCTGGGGACTGGAATGCGTGGCCAACCTGGCCGCGCTGCCGGCAGCGGGGGCCACGATCATCGCGGCGGCGCCCAAGCTCGACAAGGGGTCGGGCGGCACGACCCGCGTGCTGGCGCTGGTCTGACCAGGCGATGGCGACGGTCAGCCCGCCGGACGACCCGGAATCCGACCCGCGCGTGAAGGCGGTGTTCGACGACATCCGCGCCACGCGGGGGTCGGATTTCATCAACAACGTCTGGCGCTGGCTGGCCTTCGACCCTTCGCTCCTGGAAGAGACCTGGGCCGGCGTGAAGGCGGTGATGGCCACGCCCTCGGCGCTGGACCCCAAGGTCAAGGAAATGATCTATGCCGCCGTCAGCATCGTGAATGCCTGTGACTACTGCACGCATTCGCATCTGGCGGCGGCGCGGGCGAGGGGGATGACGGCAGCCGAACAGGCAGACCTGTTCCGGGTGATCGCGCAGGCAGCGCGGACCAACGCGCTGCTGAACGCCGTGCGGCCGCCGGTGGACGAAGTCTTCCTGATGCCCGGGCCGGGCGGCTAGCGCCGCGTCTCGAACCGCAGGCTGGCGACATGGGCCTCCATCATCGCCTCGGCGGTCGGCTGGTCGCGGGCCGAGGCATCGGCATCGACCAGATGCGCGACATCGGGTTCCAGATCGACGATGGCGCCGCAGGCCATGATCCAGGCCGATGGGTTCGAGACCCGCAGGGCCACGATCAGCCGCGCCAGCGGGAACAGCATCCGCGTGGACGAGGCCGACAGCGCGATGATCGGGTAATGCGCGGCGCCGATCTCGGCGACCAGCCGGTCGTGGTCGAGTCCGGCCCTCAGGTCGATTTCCCAACCGTGCATGGTCAGAAGGTCGGCAGCCATGGCCACACCCAGCACATGGGTCTCGCCGGGGACAGAGGCGAATACGGCGCGGAACGTCTCGCCCCGCCAGGGGCCGCGGCCGAACAGGCGACGCAGGCCCCGCATGATCGCATAGATGCGCCCGGCGCCGATCACCACTTCGACCGAGGCGATGCGGTCCTCGTCCCACCAGCGGCCGAGGCGTCGGGCGGCGCCGGCCAGAAGGCCCAGATACAGATCCTCGACCGGGATGCCGTCGGCATGGGCCTGCATCACCAGTTCGGTGGCATCATGGTCGTCCACCGCCAGCAGCGCGGTGGCAAGGTCGTCCACCTTCCGGTCGAAACGTTCGGCGGCGCTTTCGGCCAGCGGCGCCCCGCGCCCCGAGAGCCGTGCGATGACCTCGGAGGCCAGCGCCTCGACCGCCGGACCGGGCAGGCGCGCCGAGGGGGCCACGAACAATCCCTTTGCGCGCAGGAAAGCGCCCGCGTCGATCACCCCGTCCATGGCCGTGCCCCCCGTCATGCCGGTCAGTGCCGGGTCGGGCGCCCCCTGATGGAACGCACCGATTCCCCCGGTCATTCTGGTCCAATCCTAGCAACTTGAACCTGTCAGGCAAGCACGACAGATCGTGCAGGAATTGTGCATTTCCCTGAAATACTTGGGGGCAAAGTGTCAGGCCATGTTTACAATCCGTGCAGCCACCTGTCAGAGCAGCATGCCACCGGCGGCGGTCACGGCAGCGCCACATCCTGCGCTTCGGCAAAGATGCGGTCGATCATCGTCTGGGTGCCGCGGCTGAACTCGAGCGGGCAGGCCCAGGGGGCGCCCTCGCGGATCGCGCGCCCGAAGGCTTCGACCTGGAGGACATAGTGGTTGACACCCGGGAAGCGTTCGGTGGTCACCGACAGGCCGGGGCGGTGCAGTTCCACCCGCGCCTCGCCGAAGACATTGGCGTTGAAGGGGCAGGTCACGCGGATCAGCCCGGCCTCGCCCTGGAACACCATCTCCTGCCGGGGGAAGAGGCGCATCGAGGTCATGGCGGAATAGGTGAAGGCGTGGCCACCGCCGGCGAAGGTGCCCGTCACCTGCGCCCAGGTGTCCACCCCGTTCTCGCGGATCATGCGGGCCTGAAGCGCGACCGGTTCCGCGCCGGTGACGAAACGGGCCGAACCGTAGGTGTAGACGCCGATGTCGCGGATGCCGCCGCCGCCGGTCTCGGGCCGGTTGCGGATGTTGCCGGGCTCGGTGCGGTTGTCGTAGCTGAAGGCGCCGTCGACATGCCGCAGCCGGCCGATGGCACCCTCGGCGATCAGCGCCCGCACGCGCTGCCACTGGGGGTGGTGGACGATCATGTAGGCTTCGGAGGCCAGCCGCCCGCTGCGGTCACGGGCCGCGATCACGGCGTCGAACTCCTCGTCCCGCATCGCCAGCGGCTTCTCGGTCAGCACATGCTTGCCGGCCGCCAGCGCCTTCAGCGTCCATTCCACATGCAGGTGGTTCGGCAGCGGGATGTAGACGGCGTCCACCCCGGGATCGGCCAGCAGCGCGTCATAGTCGGGCAGGATGCGCAGCCCCGGGGCGATGGCGGCAAAGGGCGCCGCGCGCGCGGCATCCGATGTGGCCAGCGCCGCCAGCACCGCCCCCCGGGCGGCGTGGATCGCCGGCGCCATATGTTCGCGGGCGAACTTGGCCGCCCCCAGAATGCCCCACCGAACCGGTTCCATGCGCCGCCCTCCTCCTTGTCGTGCCGGGGCAGGCTAGCCGGGCCGGGCACCGGGGGAAAGACGCCACAAACGCGAAGGGGCGCCCGAAGGCGCCCCCTGCGATACCGACTTCAGGACCCCGATCAGGCCTGGGCTTCGCTGATGAACTTCACCGCGTCGCCGAAGGTCTGGATGGTTTCGGCGGCATCGTCCGGGATTTCGATCCCGAACTCTTCCTCGAAGGCCATCACCAGCTCGACCGTGTCGAGGCTGTCGGCGCCGAGGTCGTCGATGAACGAGGCGCTCTCGGTCACCTTGTCCTCCTCGACGCCCAGATGCTCGACGACGATCTTCTTCACGCGGTCGGCGATGTCGCTCATGTCCGTTCCTCTGTCTGGCGGGGTGCGACCCCGCGTCTGCCTGTCCCTGTCCCGGGGGCCGTGTCGCAGGGCCCTGCCCGGCAGGAACCGTCCCCTGCCCCGAGTCCAGCGCGCCTATAGCAAGGCCCCGTGCGCATGGCAAACCCTTTCCCGGCAGCCGTGCCGGGGCGGTTCAGACCATCGCCATGCCACCGTTGACGTGCAGCGTGGCCCCCGTCACATAGGCCGCCTCGGGACTGGCGAGGTACAGGACGGCCGCCGCCACCTCCTCCGCCGTGCCCATGCGGCCGGCCGGAATATCGGCCAGCAGGCGCGACTTCTGGTCCTCGGTCAGGGCTTCGGTCATGGCGGTGGGGGTGAAGCCCCGGGCCACGGGGGTGACGGTGATGTTGCGGGTGGCGACCTCGGCCGCCAGCGACTTCGCCATCCCCACGAGGCCCGCCTTGGCCGCGGCATAGTTGGCCTGCCCGGGGTTGCCGCCGGTGCCGACGATCGAGCCGATGGTGACGATGCGGCCCCAGCGGGCCTTCATCATCGGGCGCAGCGCGGCCCGCGTCAGGCGGAAGGATGCGGTCAGGTTGACCGCGATCACCGCATCCCAGTCGGCATCCGACATCCGCATCATCAGTCCGTCGCGGGTGATGCCGGCGTTGTTGACCAGGATGTCGAAACCGCCCATGGCATCCGTCGCGCGTTTCACGAGGCCGTCGACGGCCGCCAAATCCGACAGGTCGGAGGGCAGCACATGGGCGCGGTCGCCAAGCTCGGCCGCCAGCGCCGCCAGTGGCGCCTCGCGCGTGCCGGACAGTGCGACCGCCGCCCCGGCCCCGCAGAGGACGCGCGCGATGGCACCGCCGATGCCGCCCGATGCGCCCGTCACCAAGGCGCATTTCCCCGTCAGATCGAACATGTGGTCCCCCGATACCCTTCCTGGCGCGCCCCCTAGCAGAAGGGCGTCATTGTTTCCACCCGAGGGCCTATCAACACAAATCCATGCGCGGAAGTTGGCGTTTGGGACAGGGTGGCGCCGAAAGGATCCGCGCCGGCCGGCACCTCTCCGGGGCGACAGGTGCCGTCACCCGGCTTCTTGTGTCCCCAGGTATCCGGGGGGGCGGGAAGGCCGCAGCCCCGTTGGGCTGCCTCCCCCTGGTCCCCGCGCGCCTCAGGCGCCGGCCACGGCCGCGCGCACCTCGTCGGGGGTGCCGACGGCGCGTGTGGCCGCATCTTTCGCGATGCGGCGGATCATGCCGGACAGCGCCTTGCCGGCGCCGATCTCCCAGTAGTCGGTCACGCCGGCCCGGGCCATCCATTCGACGCTTTCCCGCCAGCGGACCGATCCCGTCACCTGCGCGACCAGGAGGTCGCGAAAGCGGTCGGGCTCGGTCACCGCCTCGGCGCGCACGTTCACCACCACGGGCACCGCCGGCGCGGCGATCGGCACCGCCGCCAGCGCCTCGGCCATCCGCGCCGCGGCGGGCTGCATCAGCGCGCAGTGGAAGGGGGCCGAGACCGGCAGCAGGATCGCCCGCTTGGCACCCCGGGCCTTCGCCAGGTCCACCGCCCGCTCCACCGCGCCGCGGTGACCGCTGACCACCACCTGCGCCGGGTCGTTGTCGTTCGCGGCCTGGCAGACCTCGCCTTGCGCGGCCTCGGCCGCAACCTCGGTCGCCTGCGCGAAATCGAGGCCCAGAAGCGCCGCCATAGCCCCCACGCCCACGGGCACGGCCTGCTGCATCGCCAGCCCCCGCTGCCGCAGAAGCCGCGCGGTGTCGGGCAGGCTCAGCGCCCCGGCGGCGCAGAGCGCGGAATATTCCCCCAGGGAATGGCCGGCGACGAAGGCGGCCGTGCCGTCCAGCGCCACCCCTTCGGCCCGCAGCGCGGCGACGGCGGCGAGCGAGGTCGCCATCAGCGCGGGCTGGGCGTTCTGGGTCAGGGTCAGCGCCTCGGCCTCGCCTTCCCAGATCAGGGCGGACAGCTTCTCGCCCAGCGCCTCGTCGACCGCGTCGAAGACAGCGCGCGCCTCGGGCCAGGCTTCGGCGAGGGCGCGGCCCATGCCGATGGTCTGCGCCCCCTGCCCCGGAAAGACGAATGCCTTCATGCCCATGCCCCCCTGATCACCCTGTCCCGTCCTAGCCCGGGGGCCGCGGACCGCACAAGCCCTGTGCGGGCGGGCCGCTTGGCGCCGGCGCGACCCCGTGTCCGGCCTGCCCGCGCCATGACCCTGCAAGAGACGCGATGACGCTTGCCAATTCCGCCGACCGCTCCGGCGCCGTCGCCCGCGCGCTGCACTGGGCCACCGCGGGAATGATCGTGGCGGGCTTCGCGCTCGGGCTGGTGGCCGATGCCCTGTCGATGGCGACCGAGGCCGGGATCGCACGCAAGGCCGCCGCCTTCTCGCTGCACAAGACGGCCGGCATCGCGGCGCTGGCCACCGGCGTCCTGCGCATCCTCTGGGCGCTGACGCAGGTGCGCCCCGCTCCCCTGCACCCCGGCCGGACACAGGAGACGCGCGCGGCCGAGGGCGTCCATGCGGTGCTCTATGTGGCGCTGCCGGCCGTGCCGCTGACCGGCTGGGTCCACCATGCCGCGACGGACGGATTCGCGCCGATCCTCTGGCCCCTCGGCCAGGGCCTGCCGCTGGTTCCCAAGTCCGAGGCGGTGGCGCTGTCGCCCGGCGCGCTGCATTTGCCCTTCGTCTGGGTGCTGGCAGGGGCGGTCGGGCTGCATCTGGCAGGCGCGCTGAAACCCGCGCTGGTGGACCGTGACGCGACGCTGGCCCGGATGCTGCGGGGGGCGACGGTGCCTGTCGCCCTGCCCTTCGACCTTGTCACCGGCGACCGTCCGGCGCGCATGAGCGGCGAGGTCACGCTAGACCGCCGTGCCTTCGGCATGGGCAGCGACGACGAGGCGAGCCTCGGCTTCGGCGTGGTCGTCCGGGTGGAACTGACGGCACAGCGGGTGGAGCAGGGGGCGCCGCGTGGCGCCCCCCCGAGGCGCTATTCGGCCATTGCCCCGACGGAAATCCGGATCGCGACCTCGTCGCCGATGAAGGGTGCAAAGGCGCCCAGCCCGAACTCGGACCGCAGGACCGGAGCGGTGGCCGAAAAGCCCGCCCGGGGCTTGCCCTCCATCGGGTGGGTACCGGCCTTGTTCAGCCGGGCGTCCAGCACCACCGCCTTCGTCACGCCGTTCAGCGTCAGGTCACCGGTGATCAGCGCCATCGCCTCGCCCGTCACCTCGATCCCGGTCGAAACGAGGCGCACGGTCACGTCATCGGCGGCATCGAGGAAGTCCGGCGACATGCAGTGCCGGAACCGCGCTTCCCAGCCGGTCAGCATGCTGCGGACCGGAAACGCCACCTCGACCGAGGATGCGGACGGGTTCTCGGCATCGAAGGCGATGTGCCCCTCGGACCCCGAGAACATGCCCCAAGACGTGGATTGGCCCAAGTTGTCGCAGGAAAGGACGATCTGGCTGTGGCTGGGGTCAAGCACATAGGCCTGCGGCGCGGCGGCGGCCGGGGCCGCAAGCAGCGCGACCAGCGCGGCGGCAGGGATGGAAGGGCGGGTCATCCACGGAACTCCGTGACGGGGACCGGCCGCAACAGCCTGTGCCGCAGTGCAGCGCAGATCCATTCCGCGCCCGCACCCAGGTCCTGACCGCCGGCGCACAATGGGGGGCGGAACTGTGCCCGGAGCGGCAGGTGCGCCGCGGGTGGACAACGCCCGGCCCTTCCGCTTTCCTGCGCCCCGGCAACGGAGGGCAGCATGGCGCCGCGCAGGATCATCATCGACACCGACCCCGGACAGGACGACGCCGTGGCTATCCTTCTGGCGCTGGCCAGCCCCGAGGAGGTCGAGGTCCTGGGCGTCGTCGCGGTGGCGGGCAACGTGCCGCTGCCGTTGACCGAACGCAACGCGCGCATCGTCTGCGAACTTGCCGGGCGGCCGGACCTGCCGGTCTTCGCGGGCTGCGACCGGCCGCTCCTGCGCCCGCTCGTGACGGCCGAGCATGTTCACGGCAAGACAGGGCTGGACGGGCCGCAGTTGCCCGACCCGGTGATGCCGCTCCGACCGGAACACGGCGTCGATTTCATCATCCGCACGCTGCGCGAACAGCCGCCCGGCACGGTCACGCTCTGCCCGCTCGGACCCCTGACCAACATCGCCACGGCCTTCGCCCGCGCCCCCGACATCGTGGCCCGGGTGGCGGAGGTGGTGCTGATGGGCGGGGCCTATTTCGAGGTGGGCAACATCACGCCGGCGGCCGAGTTCAACATCTATGTCGACCCCGAGGCGGCGGCGGCGGTTTTCGCTTCGGGCGCGCGCATCACGGTCATGCCGCTCGACGTGACGCACAAGGCGCTGACCTCGCGCCCCTGGGTCGAGGGGATCCGGGCGCTCGGGACGCCCGTGGGGCGGATGGTCGCGGAATGGACCGACTTCTTCGAACGCTTCGACGTGGCGAAATACGGCAGCCAGGGTGCGCCGCTGCACGACCCCACGGTGACGGCCTACCTGATCCGTCCCGACCTGTTCACCGGACGCCAGATCAACGTCGAGATCGAGACGCTGTCCGACCTGACCCGCGGCATGACGGTCGCCGACTGGTGGGGCATCACCGACCGGCCGAGGAATGCCATGTTCATGGGCGGCATCGACGCGGAGGGGTTCTTCGCCCTGCTGACCGAGCGCCTCGCGCGGCTGTGACATCTTTTCCCTAGCAAAAGAATCGGGCTTTCGTTTTCCGACAGAATGAGTAAGGTTCTGCCAGCTCCCGGGGAACCCGATGATCGTCTGCCATTGCATGTCCGTCACAGACCACGACATCCGTGCCGCCGTGGCCTGGATGCGCGCGGCCGACGCCGCGACCATCATCACGCCCGGCAAGGTCTATCGCGCGCTCGGCCGCCGGGCGGACTGTGGCGGTTGCTTGCCCCTGTTCCTCGATACGCTCCGCACGGCCGATGGCTTTGCCGTGCCACGGCTGCGCGCGGCCGCACCTGACCCAGCCAACGCGAGGGACGATCATGAAGGGCGACACCAAGGTCATCGAATATCTGAACGCGGCGCTGCGGTCTGAACTGACCGCCGTCAGCCAGTACTGGCTGCACTTCCGCCTGCAGGAGGACTGGGGCTATGGCCGCCTGGCCGCCAAGAGCCGGGCCGAATCGATCGAG
Organism: Paracoccaceae bacterium; assembly: GCA_035324325.1. Lineage (GTDB taxonomy): Bacteria > Pseudomonadota > Alphaproteobacteria > Rhodobacterales > Rhodobacteraceae > DAOLBY01. The sequence continues at coordinate 8,529 of DAOLBY010000064.1, forward strand.
GAGATGCACCACGCCGATCGCCTGATCGCGCGGATCATCTTCCTCGAAGGCCACCCGAACCTGCAACGGCTTGACCCGCTGCGCATCGGCCAGACCCTGCGCGAGACGCTGGATTGCGACCTGGCCGGCGAACACGATGCGCGCACGCTCTACATCGAGGCGCGCAAGCATTGCGATGCCGTGGGCGATTTCGTCAGCCGCGCGCTGTTCGACGAACTGATCGCCGACGAGGAAGGCCACATCGACTTCCTGGAAACCCAGATCGGCCTGCTGGAACGGCTGGGCGAGGAACGCTATGGCCAGCTGAACGCCCTGCCCGCCGACAAGGCCGAATAGCCCGGCTCAGCCTGCCAGCACCCGCAGCCGCAGCGTCGGATAGAGCGAGTCGAGCTCGCGCTGGACCAGCCGCGCATCGGGCAGTGGCGGGGCCAGAACCAGGATGCGGCCGCGGAACCCGATGCGCAGCAGCCGGTCGAGCACCACGGTCGCATCATGCCTTGGGCAGAACAGCGCCAGGCCCACGGCCATCGGCAGGATGCGCTCGAACACGCCCGCGGTGATTGCCGCAAACGGCAGCAGGATCGGCACGCCGTGGCGCGGGCAGGCCAGAACCCCGGTCGGCATCGCGGGCGATTCGACAAAGACCACGGGCCGTGCCGGCCGCTGGGCCGCGCGCAGGGCCGCTGCCGGCCGCGCGGCCTCTTCCGCCCCCTCCCCCGATTGCGCCATGCTATCCCCGCGCGCACCCCGGCAACCGCTGGCCCCGCCCCAACCATGGGGCGAACGGACGCAATGCCCTTCGCCTTGCAGGGTAGAACTGCCGGGGGGTGCTGGCAAGTCGGCCCCGGGTCGGGCTATGCAAGACGGGCCGGGACGCGCGCTGCTGTCCGGCGCCCGGGAAAGGTCGCACGGGGATCCATGGAAGGCCCGCTCACCGCCTCGCTGCTCGAGGGCGTGCCGATGCCGCTCCTGCTCGTCGGCCGCGATGAGCGGATCCTGGGCGCGAATGCCGGGCTGCGGGCGCTGTTCGCGCCGGCCGTCCCCGGCCGGCACCACGCGCTGGCGGTGCGCAACCCCGTCCTTCTGGCCGCCATCGCCGCCGCATTGCAGGACCGCCGCGCCGCCGAGGTCGAGATCGTCCTGACCGGCCCGGCGGCCGAGGCGCACTGGCAGGTTGCCGTCACGCCGGTGGAGGGCGACGGGCAGGCGGGCGCCCTGTGCGCCTTCCGCGACATCACCGCCGAACAGGCGGTCGGCCAGATGCGGCGCGACTTCGTGGCCAATGTCAGCCACGAACTGCGCACGCCCCTGACCGCGCTTCTGGGCTTCATCGAGACGCTGCGCGGGGCAGCGCGCGACGACGCGGCGGCACGCGAGCGCTTCCTCGGCATCATGGAGCGCGAGGCCGGGCGGATGAACCGGCTGGTGCGCGACCTGCTGTCGCTGAGCCGGGTCGAGGCCGAGGAACGGGTGCGTCCGACCGACAAGGTGGACCTCGCGGCGCTGGCCACCGCCGCGGTGGCGGCCCTTCGCCCCATGGCCGA
>DAOLBY010000064.1:10082-16163 GCA_035324325.1 Paracoccaceae bacterium
AACCTGATCGAGAATGCGATAAAATACGGCGGCGGCGGCGGGCGGGTCGCCGTGCGGCTTTCGCACCTCGACCGCGACCCAGCGCTGCGCGGCCCCGCCCTCTGCCTTGAGGTGCAGGACTGGGGCGACGGGATCGACCCGATCCACATCCCCCGCCTGACCGAACGCTTCTACCGGGTGGACAGCCACCGCTCGCGCGAGAAGGGGGGGACGGGACTGGGCCTCGCCATCGTCAAGCACATCATCGCGCGCCACCGCGGCCGGATGCGGATCGACAGCGCGCCCGGGGAAGGCAGCACCTTCACCCTTCTGCTGCCCGCGGGATAGGCGTGGCAAGGGGACCCTGCCCCACGGCCGCACCTCGCCGGGACATCGGGCCCGGGATGGAAGGCAGGTGACGGCGGCGCCTCAGCCGCGCTCCTCGGCCTTGGCGCGGTTCCAGAGCCGGTCCATCTCGGCCAGGTCGCTGTCGGCGGGGCGGCGGCCCTGCTCGGCCAGCCAGTCCTCGATACGGGCAAAGCGGCGGGCGAACTTGGCGTTGGCGGCGCGCAAGGCGGCCTCGGGGTCGACCTTCAGGTGGCGGGCAAGGTTGGCCATGACGAACATCAGGTCGCCGAACTCCTCCTCCAGCGCCGCGGGGTCCAGGTTGTCGCGCGCCTCGACAAGCTCGCGCGCCTCCTCGGCGATCTTGTCAACGACCTCCGCGGTCGAGGGCCAGTCGAACCCGACCCGCGCCGCCCGCGCCTGCAGCTTGACCGCTCGCGTCAGCGCCGGCAGGCCGAGCGCGATGCCGTCGAGCGTGCGCGCCGCCCCACGCTCGGCCGCCTTCATCGCCTCCCAGGCGGCGGTCTGTTCGGCGGCGCCCTCGATCCGGGCCTCGCCGAAGACATGGGGATGACGGGCCACCATCTTGTCGCAGATCCGGGCGCAGATGCCGTCCCAGCCGAACAGTCCCGCCTCTTCGGCCATCCGGGCGTGATAGACGACCTGGAGCAGAAGGTCGCCCAGTTCGCCCTGCAACTCGTCCCAGGCGCCGCGCGCGATGGCGTCGGCGACCTCGTGCGCCTCCTCGATCGTGTAGGGCGCGATGGAGGCGAAATCCTGCTCGCGGTCCCAGGGGCAGCCGTCCGGTGCGCGCAGCCGGGCCATGACTTCCAGAAGCCGCGGTATACCGCCCGCGGGATCCCGCACCAGCCTGTCGCTTTCTGCCCGGTCCATCCCCGCCCCCTTCGCCGCGGCCCGGTCCTAGCCGGGGGCGGGCGGCGCGAAAAGGGCCATTCGCGTCAGTCGTCCTCTCCCGCATCGAGGTCCATGTCGAAGGTGTTGCCCTTGGCGTCGAGTGCCTTGTGCGCCGCATCGACGCGCTTGGTGACCTTGTTGCCGCCGAAGGCCGCGTCGTATTTCTTCACATAGTCCTTCACGGCGGCCTTGACCGCGGCATCCTTGTCCTTTCCCTGGCCGGTGCCCTTCATGTCGGACAGTTCCTTGGCGCATTCCTCGGCCACCTTCATCGCGGCCTCGACGTGCTTGTCCTCATGCGCGGTCAGTTCCTTCAGCCAGCGCGCCCATTCCTTCTTGGCGCCCTTCGACAGCTTCCCGTCCGATTTCAGCGTCGGCAGCGTGATCGTCACCTTGGTCTCGACCTCGAGCCCCTTCTTGGCGGTGACCGTCCATTCCTCCTGGCCCTTGCCCTTGAACTTCTCGTTCCTCTCCTCGTCGAACTTGCTGACCGAGGGGACGGTGACGGGGGTCGAGCAGTCGCCCACGCCGTCGGTGCCGCCCGGCTGCTTGGCGATCAGGTCGTTGTAGATCTCCTCCAGCGTGTCGCCGGAAACGGTGTAGGTCTTGTTGGTGATCGCGGGCTTAGCCGCGGTGACGGCGCCGGCCATGGGAATCTCCCCGGAAGATTGCGACAATGGCCGCAGCCTATCACGCTACTGCCACCGCGCCAGCGGGATTGCGGCCCCTGCCGCCGCCGTGCCATCTAGCGGGCGTTGCGCAGCGGAGGCCCCATGCCCGTCATCAACTCGATCAATGCCATGGCCGACACCCTGGCCGGCTGGCGGCGCCACCTCCATGCGCATCCCGAACTGCGCTTCGCCTGCCACGGCACCGCCGCCTTCATCGCCGAGCGCCTGCGCGAGATCGGCGTGGACGAACTGCACGAGGGCATCGCCGAAACCGGCATCGTCGCCCTGATCCGCGGCCGGGCCGGGGGGCCGGTCGTCGGGCTGCGCGCCGACATGGACGCGCTGCCCATCCACGAGGTCTCGGGCGCGCCCCATGCCTCGACCGTGCCGGGGACAATGCACGCCTGCGGACACGACGGGCATGTGACGATGCTTCTGGGCGCAGCGGCCTATCTGGCCGACACGCGCAACTTCGCCGGCACCGTCGCGCTGATCTTCCAGCCGGCCGAGGAGGACGGCGGCGGCGGCGAGGTCATGGTGCGCGAGGGCATCATGGACCGGTTCGGCATCGCCAGCGTCTACGGCATCCACAACGCCCCGAACGTGCCCTTCGGCACATTCCAGACCGCGCCGGGGCCCTTCATGGCCTCGGTCGACACCGCCACCGTCACGGTGACGGGGCGCGGCGGGCACGGGGCCACGCCGCACGAATGCACCGATCCGGTGGTGGCCATCGTCGCCATGGTGCAGGCGGTGCAGACGATCATCCCGCGCAATGTCCATGCGCTGGACGAAGCGGTGATCTCGGTCACCCAGATCCACACCGGAACGGCCTCGAACATCATCCCCGAAAGCGGCTGGTTCTGCGCCACGATCCGCGCCTTCGACCCGGCGGTGCGCGAGTTGCTGCGCAAGCGCTTCCACGAGATCGTGGCGGGCACGGCGGCGGCCTTCGGGGTGACGGCCGCGGTGGATTACGACTGGGGCTATCCGGCCACCGTCAACCACGCCGCCGAGACCGATTTCGCCGCCGCGGCCGCGGCCGAGGTCGTGGGCGAAGGCTCGGTGGACGCCCGCGCGCGGCGCGAGATGGGGTCGGAGGATTTCGCCTACATGCTCGAGGCCCGGCCCGGGTCCTACCTGTTTCTCGGCACCGGCCCCGGGCCGGGGCTGCACCACGCCGCCTATGACTTCAACGACGCGATCACGCCGGTGGGGGCGTCGTTCTTCGCGCGCCTCGCCGAACGGGCTCTGCCGATCGGGGGATAGAGGGCCGCACCCAGACGCGACAGCCGCGCGGGGGCGACCCGGCCGCCGAAGGCGCCTCCCTCCCCGTGGGAGAGGGGTGGGGAGGGGGGGGCCGCACCGTCACCATCGCGCCCGCGCCGTTCGACCCGGCTGCCGAGTGTTCGCCACCGGCGATGCGGTCGCGACAGGCAGCACTGCGGACCAACTCGACTTGCCAGGCACTCTCCCCACCCGTCGGGTTCGGACCAGCGGCCTGCCCTTGCCTCTGTGGCTCCGCTGATGCAAGCTTCGGAGTGGAGGAACAGCAACTGTCGCGCTGCAGGTTCCCCTGCAGGACCGACAGTCACAGCGACATGTTGGGGGAGGCGAGCGTCATGGCATCCAAGACGACCGGCCCCACACCGCCGCGGGGCGTGACGCCGCAACCGGGGGTCATGCCCGAGGTCAACAGGGTGACTGCGGATGATATTGTTGCGTCGCTGAAGGCCGGATTCTCCGATTTCCTTGCGCGCCCCCTCATGAGCGGCTTCTTCGGACTGTTCTATGCGGTGTTTGGCATTCTGTTCGTCTGGGGCCTGTTCTGGCTTGGCAAGATCTGGATGGTCCTTCCCGCCGCGATAGCCTTTCCGCTTGTAGCACCTTTCGCCTGCGCCGGGCTCTACGAGATGTCCCGGCGCCTGCAAAGGGGAGAGAGCTTCGGCTGGTCGGACATCCTCGGCGTCATGGCCGATCAGCGTCGGCGCGAAATGGGCTGGATGGCCTTTGTCACCCTGTTCGTCCTGTGGATCTGGTTCTACCAGTTCCGGACCCTCCTCGTGATCATCCTGCAGGGTTCATCTTTTTCGGACTTGCAGGGATTCCTGAACGTCGTGTTCTTCACGACGGAAGGCTGGACGTTCCTTGCGATTGGCACCTGCGTCGGCGCAATCCTTTCGGCTGCCCTGTTCTCGGTGACCGTCGTCGCCATGCCGATGCTCCTCGACCGGGACATCGACTTCATTACGGCAACGTTGACCTCCATTCGCGTGGTGCGGGAGAACCCCGTGGTCATGCTCGGCTGGGCAGCGATCATCACCGTCACCATGCTGTTGTCGCTGGTTCCGGCATTCCTGGGTCTGGTCTTTACCCTTCCGATCCTGGGCCACACCACGTGGCATCTCTACCGGCGGGCGGTGTCCCCGGCAGAAGGGTGATCACATCGAGCCACCTTCTTGGCCGGATGAATGCCTCGTGGTCCGGAGGGACCAGGTCACGCACTTTGCTCGCATCGGCCAGAGCGTATCCAGGTCGGCTTCGGGCTCCGGGCCGTCATGGGGTATCTTGTGTCAGGTGACGAACGCTAGGTCCCGCAGAAGGTGCGGAACCCTTCGGCGAAGCCTGCGGGGGGCGGCAGGGTGTAGGCCTCGAAGCCCGGACGGTCCTCGAAGGGGCGCGACAGGGCTTCCATCAGCCGAGTGAAGGGCGCGAGGTCGCCGCCCTCTGCCGCCGCCAGCGCCGCTTCGACCATATGGTTGCGCGGGACAACGGCCGGGTTCGCCGCCCTCACGCGCGCCGCGGCACCGGGCCCGGACCGCGCGAGCCGCGCCTGCCAGCGGGCCTGCCAGTCCGCCAGCCCCGCAGGGTCCACCCCCGCCGCGCGCAGGGCCGCCGCATCGCCCGAGGACGCCGCCGCAAGCGCCCGGAAACACAGCGTCCAGTCCGCCCCGGCCCCCTCGAGCAGCGACAGGAAGCTCTCGGCCAGCGCCCCGTCGCCCTCCTCGGCCCCGGTCAGGCCCAGCTTGGCGCGCATCACATCGGCCCATGCCGCCGCGTAAAGCCCCGCAACGCCCTCGATCACCCCCGTCGCGCGGTCCACGGCCCGGTCCGCGTCGGCGTCGATCAGCGGCAGCAGCGCCTCGGCCAGCCGCGCCAGGTTCCAGCCCAGGACCAGCGGCTGGTTGGCCCAGGCATAGCGCCCGCCGTGGTCGATGGACGAGAACACCGTGCCGGGCGCATAGGCGTCCATGAAGGCACAGGGGCCATAGTCGATCGTCTCGCCCGACACCGCCATGTTGTCGGTGTTCATCACTCCGTGGATGAACCCCAGCCCCATCCACTGCGCCACCAGCCGCGCCTGCCGCGCCGCCACACGCGCCAGGAACCCGAGCGCATCCGCCGGCGCCAGATCGGGGTCGTGACGGGCGATGGCATGGGCCAGAAGGCGGGCCAGATGGTCGTCCATCCGCCGGGCGGCGAAGAACTGGAAGGTGCCGACCCGGATGTGGCTGGACGCCACCCGCGCCATGGAGGCCCCGGGGCGGAACCCCTCGCGCCAGACCCGCTCGCCCGTCAGCGCCACGCCCAGCGTACGCGTCGTGGGCACGCCGAGCGCCGCCATCGCCTCGGAGACCACCGCCTCGCGCAGCATCGGCCCCAGCACGGCCTTGCCGTCGCCCCCGCGCGAAAACGGCGTGCGCCCCGACCCCTTCAGCGCGATGTCGAAGCGCGCCCCCCCGGGCGCCACAACCTCGCCCAAGAGATGCGCCCGCCCGTCGCCGAGCTGGGGCGAAAAGCCGCCGAACTGATGGCCGGCATAGGCCTGCGCGATGGGTCGGGCATCGGGCGGCAGCGCCGCACCCGCCACCAGCCGGGCGGCCTGAAGGGGCGAGAGGTCGGGAAGGCCGAGCGCCTGAGCCAGCCGCGCATTCCACCAGACCGGCGCAGGATCCGGCGCCACCTCGGGCGCGATCTCGGCATAGGCGCCGGGCAGCGCCTCGGCATAGCTGTGGGTCAGGCCGAGCGGCGGCAGCGGCGGTGTTTCGGGGCGATTCATGGACGGCACCTCCAGCCCCGCGGGCAGGCCCGGCGCCGCCCTGCTGAGGTGGTCGGAGTGGAGGGATTCGAACCCCCGACCCTCTGCTCCCAAAGCAGATGCGCTACCAGG
>DAOLBY010000065.1:0-12482 GCA_035324325.1 Paracoccaceae bacterium
AGGCGATCCAGCTGCACCCGCTGGTCTGCGCGGCCTTCAACGCCGACTTCGACGGCGACCAGATGGCGGTGCACGTCCCCCTCTCGCTGGAAGCCCAGCTCGAGGCGCGCGTCCTGATGATGTCTACCAACAACGTGCTGTCGCCTGCAAACGGCGCGCCGATCATCGTGCCGTCGCAGGACATGGTCCTGGGCCTCTACTATGTCACGATGGAACGCCAGGGCATGGCGGGCGAGGGGATGTCCTTTGCCGACATCGACGAGGTTGAACATGCGCTGGCCGCGGGGGTCGTGCACCTGCACGCCTCGATCACCGCGCGGCTGAAGCAGATCGACGAGGAAGGCAACGAGGTGATGCGGCGTTTCAAGACCACGCCGGGTCGCCTGCGGCTGGGCAACCTGTTGCCCCTGAACGCCAAGGCGCCTTTTGACATTGTGAACCGCCTTCTGCGCAAGAAGGATGTGCAGACCGTCATCGACACCGTCTACCGCTACTGCGGCCAGAAGGAATCGGTGATCTTCTGCGACCAGATCATGTCGCTCGGCTTCCGCGAGGCGTTCCGTGCCGGCATCTCGTTCGGCAAGGACGACATGCTGATCCCCGACACCAAGTGGACCATCGTGAACGAGGTCCGCGACCAGGTGAAGGAGTTCGAGCAGCAGTACATGGAAGGCCTGATCACCCAGGGCGAGAAGTACAACAAGGTGGTCGATGCCTGGTCCAAGTGTTCGGACAAGGTGGCGGCCGAGATGATGGCCGAAATCTCGCGCGACCGTTTCGACCCCGAGACGAATGAACAGCTGGAGCCGAACTCGGTCTACATGATGAGCCACTCGGGCGCCCGGGGCTCGCCGGCGCAGATGAAGCAGCTTGGCGGGATGCGCGGCCTGATGGCCAAGCCCTCGGGCGAGATCATCGAGACGCCGATCATCTCGAACTTCAAGGAAGGCCTGACCGTGCTGGAGTACTTCAACTCCACCCACGGCGCCCGCAAGGGCCTCGCGGATACCGCGCTCAAGACCGCGAACTCGGGCTACCTGACGCGGCGACTGGTGGACGTGGCGCAGGACTGCATCGTGCGCACGCATGACTGCGGAACCGACCGTGCCATCACGGCCGAGGCCGCGGTGAACGACGGCGACGTGGTGTCGAGCCTGGCCGAGCGCGTGCTCGGGCGGGTGGCGGCCGACGACATCGTGGTGCCGGGCACCGACGAGGTCATCGTGGCGCAAGGCGAGCTGATCGACGAACGCCGGGCGGACCTGATCCACGCCGCCAACGTGCAGTCGGCGCGCATCCGCTCGCCGCTGACCTGTGAGGCCGAGGAAGGCGTCTGCGCCATGTGCTACGGCCGCGACCTTGCGCGCGGCACGCTGGTGAACATCGGCGAGGCTGTGGGGATCATCGCCGCCCAGTCGATCGGCGAGCCGGGCACGCAGCTGACCATGCGCACCTTCCACATCGGGGGCATCGCGCAGGGCGCCAGCCAGTCGTTCCTCGAGGCGAGCCAGGAGGGCCGGATCGAGTTCCGCAACGGCAACCTTCTGGCCAATGCCGCGGGCGAACAGATCGTGATGGGCCGCAACATGCAGATCGCCATCATCGATGACAACGGGCAGGAACGCGCAAGCCACAAGATCACCTACGGCGCCAAGGTCTTCGTGACCGAGGGCCAGGGCGTCAAGCGCGGCACCAAGCTGTTCGAATGGGACCCCTACACCCTGCCGATCATCGCCGAGAAAGGCGGTGTGGCGCGGTTCGTCGACCTGATCTCGGGCATCTCGGTGCGCGAGGACACCGACGAAGCCACCGGGATGACGCAGAAGATCGTGTCCGACTGGCGGTCCGCCCCGCGCGGCAACGACCTCAAGCCCGAGGTGATCATCATGGACCCCGTGACCGGCGAGCCCGTGCGCGCGGAGAACGGCACGCCGATCAGCTACCAGATGTCGGTCGACGCCATCCTCTCGGTCGAGGACGGGCAGGACATCCGGCCGGGCGACGTGGTCGCGCGCATCCCGCGCGAAGGCGCCAAGACCAAGGACATCACCGGCGGTCTGCCGCGGGTGGCCGAACTGTTCGAGGCCCGTCGTCCGAAGGATCACGCGATCATCGCCGAAACCGATGGCTATGTGCGCTTCGGCAAGGACTACAAGAACAAGCGCCGCATCACCGTCGAGCCGGTGGACGAGACGCTGCCCCCGCAGGAATACATGATCCCCAAGGGCAAGCACATCCCGGTGGCCGAAGGCGACTTCGTCCAGAAGGGCGACTACATCATGGACGGCAACCCCGCCCCGCACGACATCCTGCGGATCCTCGGGGTCGAGGCGCTGGCCAACTACATGATCGACGAGGTGCAGGACGTCTATCGCCTGCAGGGCGTGAAGATCAACGACAAGCACATCGAGGTGATCGTCCGCCAGATGCTGCAGAAGTTCGAGATCCTCGAGTCCGGCGACACCACGCTTCTCAAGGGCGAGCATGTGGACAAGGCCGAACTGGACGAAGAGAACGGCAAGGCCGAGAACCGGGGCCTGCGCGCCGCTAGGGCCGAGCCGATCCTTCTGGGCATCACCAAGGCGTCGCTGCAGACCCGCAGCTTCATCTCGGCGGCGTCGTTCCAGGAAACCACCCGCGTGCTGACCGAGGCCGCGGTGCAGGGCAAGCGCGACAAGCTGGTGGGGCTCAAGGAAAACGTCATCGTCGGCCGGCTGATCCCGGCGGGCACCGGCGGGGCCACCACGCGGCTGAAGAAGATCGCCTCCGACCGCGACCAGGAGGTGATCGCGCTGCGCCGCGCCGAGGCCGAGGCCGCGGCGGCGCTGGCGGCCCCGATGGACGAGGTGATCGACGTGGAAGCCGACTCGGGCCTCGTCGACACGGTGGAAAGCCGCGAGTTCTGATTTCCAGTCCGGGGCGACCCCCTGCGGCGCGCGCCCCGGACCTGTTCGAATGGAAATGCCCCCGTGCCGGTCAGGTGCGGGGGCATTGCCTTGCAACGCGACCGGACCGGCCCGCCCGGCGGTGCGTGATCACACCACCCGCTCGACCATCATCTTCTTGATCTCGGCAATGGCCTTGGCCGGGTTCAGGCCCTTTGGGCAGGTCTTGGTGCAGTTCATGATCGTGTGGCAGCGATACAGCTTGAACGGGTCCTCCAGCCCGTCCAGCCGCTCGCCCGTAGCCTCGTCGCGGCTGTCGATGATCCAGCGGTAAGCGTGCAGCAGCGCTGCAGGGCCGAGGTAGCGGTCGCCGTTCCACCAGTAGGACGGGCAGGCGGTCGAGCAACTGGCGCACATCACGCATTCGTAAAGGCCGTCGAGCTTTTCGCGGTCCTCGATCGACTGGCGCCATTCCTTCTGTGGCGTGTTCGACTTCGTCTCCAGCCAGGGCATGATGCTGGCGTGCTGGGCGTAGAAATGCGTCAGGTCAGGGATCAGGTCCTTCACGACCGGCATGTGCGGCAGGGGATAGATCTTCACGTCGCCCTTGATCTCGTCCATGCCCTTGATGCAGGCGAGCGTGTTCGCGCCGTCGATGTTCATGGAACAAGACCCGCAGATCCCCTCGCGGCAGGACCTGCGGAAGGTCAGCGTCGGGTCGATCTCGTTCTTGATCTTGATCAGCGCATCGAGGACCATCGGGCCGCAGCTGTCCAGGTCGACGAAATAGGTGTCCACCCGCGGGTTCTGCCCGTCGTCGGGGTTCCAGCGGTAGATGCGGAAGGTGCGCAGATTGGTCGACCCCTCGGGCTTCGGCCAGGTCTTGCCCGTGCGGACGACCGAATTCTTGGGAAGGGTGAACTGCACCATGGGTCAGGCTCCTGCTTCTGGCGCGGCGGGCCAGCGGGTGAAAAGGGCGTCGATCAGCCGCGGCGCCGGGCCGCCCGCCCCGTCGCCGGTGGTGCGCAGCACGTCGCGGAACTCGAGCCCCGCCTCGGCCAGAAGGGCAAAGATGCGGCTGGGGCGCGGGGTGGCATCGAAGCGCTCGGTCAGGGAGATTTCAAGTATGGCGAAGTCGCTGCGTGACAGGGTGGCGCGGCCGCCTTCCAGCACGGCAACTTCCTGCCCCTCCACGTCGATCTTCAGGCCGACCCGGCCCGGGTAGGCATCTGCCAGCGCGTCGAGCGTGGTGACGGGCACCTTTCGCGTCTGGTAGCCCGTGACCGCACGGGCCATGGGTCCTACCGGCCGGAGCAACGAGGCGCGTGCACCCTCCGCCCCACGGGATGTGACGGGAATGGACAGCTCGGCCGCGCCTTCGACCGCGCCAAGAGCCACCTCGTGGAAAACGGATTGCGCCGGGGCGGCCTGGCCCTGCATCGCGTCGCGCGCCTCGGGCCGTGGATCGACCAGCACGAACAGCGCCTGCGGAAATGCGCGGTAGAGCGCGGGCGTGCCGCGGTCGACGCCCACGTCGAAGACCACGTCCGGTGCCAGACCGAAGGCCGCCAGATGCGCCGCCCCCGCCTTGTCGGGTACCGCGACCAGCCCCTGACGGCGCAGCCTGCGGCGCAGGTCGTCGCGTTCGGCCGCGGCCATGGCGCCTGGCATCAGCGCCTCCAGCCCGGTTGCGCTGCCAGCGGCCGCGTGGGCATCTGGCCGGACCTTTGCACCACGCAGCGGTCGAAGATGGCCGAGGGATCGCGCCCCAGAAGCCAGTCCGACGAGACCTCGACCCTCGCCCGCGCCCTGGCGCCGTCGGTCGTCATGCCCACCCCGATCTCTCCGGTGGGGCCGGCTGCGCGGCGGGCATCGTCGATGCAGATGCGCTCGGCCTGTTCCACCGGGATCGGCCCGCAGGCCGCCAGCAGGAGGAGGAGCGCCAGCGCCCGCTTCACAGCGTGATCGGGGCGACGCCCCGCTCTCGCAGGCAGGCCTGCGCCGCGGGCCGGGCGGCGATGGTGCGGGCGGTGGCCATGGTCGTGGTGCCCGGCCGCGTGCCCACGTCGCGGGCCAGTGCGTTGATCTCGTCCGGCGTCGCGGCCTGGACAAGGCAGAAGGCTGCCGTCTCGGCTTGCGAGGCCGGCACCACCGTTTCGGCCACCGAGGTCAGCACCGACCGCGCCGCCGCCCGCGCGACGCCGTCTGCCGCCACCTGCGGGTCGCAGGCCGGCAGCGCCAGCAGCACAAGAGCCGTCCAGGTCCGCATCCGGTTCCCCTTCATTCCTCTGCCCGAGTATCTCCGAGGGCTGTCCGTCTCAGTATACCCGCGCCTTGGGCGCGATCTTCTTCAGCGCGATGCCGCCGTCCGCTTCCCTGGTCAGCGGCTCCAGATGCACGGGCCGGTAGGCCAGGCGCACCTGCGGGCCGTCCACCCAGGCGAGCGAATGCTTGCGCCAGTTGGCATCGTCGCGCTTGGGGTGGTCCTCGGACGCATGCGCGCCGCGGCTTTCCTTGCGCGCCTCGGCCGCGACGATGGTCGCCATCGCGTTCGGCATCAGATTGTCGAGCTCCAGCGTCTCCATCAGGTCCGAGTTCCAGACGAGGCTGCGGTCGGTCACCTTCAGGTCGGCCATCCTGCCGGCCACCTGGGTCATCTTCTGCACGCCTTCCGCCAGCGTCCGGTCGGTGCGGAACACGGCGGCATCGGCCTGCATGGTCTTCTGCATCTCGAGCCGAAGCTCGGCCGTGGGCACGGCGCCGTTGGCATGCCGCCGGGCGTCGAACCGGGCCAGCACCCCTTCCACCGCTCCCCGGTTGGTCGCGGGCACCGCGCTGTCGGGGTTCACCACCTTTCCGGCGCGGATCGCCGCGGCGCGGCCGAATACCACGAGGTCGATCAGGCTGTTCGACCCCAGCCGGTTCGCCCCGTGGACCGAGGCGCAGCCGGCCTCGCCCACGGCCATCAGGCCGGGGAACACGGCGTCGGGGGCATCGGCCGTGGGGTTCAGCACCTCGCCCCAGTAGTTCGTGGGAATGCCGCCCATGTTGTAATGCACCGTGGGCAGCACCGGGATCGGCTCGCGCGTCACGTCCACACCGGCGAAGATGCGCGCGCTTTCGGAGATTCCGGGCAGGCGCAGTTCCAGCGCCTCTTTCGGCAGGTGGTTGAGGTGCAGGTGGATGTGGTCCTTCTGCGGCCCCACCCCGCGCCCCTCGCGGATCTCGATGGTCATGCAGCGGCTGACGACGTCGCGGCTGGCGAGATCCTTGTAGGTGGGGGCATAGCGTTCCATGAACCGCTCGCCCGCGCTGTTGGTCAGGTAGCCGCCTTCGCCGCGGGCGCCTTCGGTGATCAGGCAGCCGGCGCCATAGATGCCGGTCGGGTGGAACTGCACGAACTCCATGTCCTGCAGGGGCAGGCCCGCGCGGGCGACCATGCCGTTGCCGTCGCCGGTGCAGGTATGGGCAGAGGTCGCGCTGAAATACGCCCGCCCGTAGCCGCCGGTCGCCAGCACCGTCATCTTGGCGTTGAAGACATGGATCGAGCCGTCGTCGAGCTTCCAGGCCACGACGCCGGTGCAGGCCCCGTCGGTGATGATGAGGTCGAGCGCGAAGTACTCGATGTAGAACTCGGCCCGCTGCTTCAGGCTCTGGCCATAAAGCGTGTGCAGGATGGCATGGCCGGTTCGGTCGGCGGCGGCACAGGTGCGCTGCACCGGCGGGCCTTCGCCGAATTCGGTCGTGTGGCCGCCGAAGGGGCGCTGGTAGATGCGGCCCTCCTCGGTCCGGCTGAAGGGCACGCCGTAATGCTCCAGTTCGTAGACGGCCTTGGGCGCCTCGCGTGCAAGGTACTCCATGGCGTCGGTGTCGCCCAGCCAGTCCGACCCTTTCACGGTGTCGTACATGTGCCACTGCCAGCTGTCGGGCCCCATGTTTCCGAGCGAGGCGGCAATGCCGCCCTGCGCTGCGACCGTGTGGCTGCGGGTCGGAAAGACCTTGGTGATGCAGGCGGTGCGCAGGCCCTGTTCGGCCATGCCCAGAGTGGCACGCAGACCGGCCCCGCCGGCGCCCACCACCACAACATCGTAGTCATGCGTTTCGTAAGGATAAGCCGTCATCTTGGTTCCTCAGAGCGCGATCCGGGCCAGCGCGAACAGGCCGGTTGCCGCGATCGCCCCGGACAGGCAGATCACCGTGATCACGAGGGCCTTGCGTGCGGTGCCGTGGGTATAGTCCTCGAGCATGGTCTGCGCACCCTTGGCGAAGTGACGCATCCCCACCACCAGCACCAGCGCCGTCAGGATGGCCGGAAAGGGCCGCCCGAAGGTGGCCAGCACCTCGTCCCGCGTGCCGCCGAGCGCGCTGCCGAAGACATAGAGCCAGGTCGGCACCATCAGCGCCAGCGCGACGGCCGACACCTGCATCGACCAGTGGTGTTCGGTGCCGGAGCGGGCGGCGCCCGGGCCTTCGGCGCGTTTGCGGGCGGTGAGATAGCGCATCGTGTCCCCCTCACATGACCAGAAGAAGGGTGATCGCCGTCAGGACGACCGACCCGATGATGCAGCCCCAGCCCAGCTTCTCGGCCGTGGGAATGTCGAGCCCGTGGCCCGCGTCGTAGTACAGATGCCGCAGCCCCGCGAGGTAGTGGTACCATACCGCCCAGAGCGAGCCGGTGAACACCAGGTCCCCGAACCACGAGGTCGCCACCGCGTCCGCGGTGGCGAAGGCCGCGTCCGAGGTGGCCGCCGCCAGCAGCCACCAGACCGCCAGCACGACGCCCGCGACCAGCGCATGACCCGTGACCCGAGTGAGGATCGAGGTCAGCATCGGGATGTGCCAGCGGTAGATCTGCAGATGCGGCGACAGGGGTCGCGCGACCCGTCTCGTCTCGGCCATCGTCGGTTCCCTTCGTCGGTCTTGCTGCCGCCCATGCGTCCGGGTGGGGTGCCTTTGCCGTTCCTCCATAGCGGATTTTTGCGGCAAGTCACGCGGCGGAACGCCCCACCGGCGTCGCGGGGCAGGATGCACCCGCAGAAAAATGACGTCTGTGATCACGGATTTTCGGCGTGTGATCACGATTTCGGCCGACTCACCTGTCCTGCGCGGCGAACAGACGGGCCAGTTCCGCAGCGTATTCGGTGCATATCACGATGCGGCGCGCGCGCGGGTCGTAGAAGGCGTTGGCCTCGCCGCAGGGTTCCACCGTCACGTCCACCCAGACCGGCAGGCCGTATTCGGCATTCAGTGTGCGCACCTCCTCGGCGATGATCCGCGTCAGGGCGTCGCGCTCCGCCGGCACGACCAGCCGGAACCCCGGGCCATGGTCCTGCGGCGGCATCCCTTCCAGCATCGCGCCCCAACTGCCCGCGGCCATCTCGAATTCCTCGGGGCAGCTCTCGCGCCGTTCCTCGGGCAGGTCCAGTTCGTCCGCCACGTCGAGGCGCAGGTCGGGGTTGGCGCCATAGAACAGGCAGACAAGGTTGTAATAGCGCTGAAGGTCCAGCGAATGCTGGCCCCAATAGGCGAGGTTGCTGTCGGACTTCTCGGCCTCTTCGGCAAACAGCAGGAAACCGAGTGCCGAGTCGTAGGTCAGGGCGACCGCCGCATCCTCTTCCCATAGCGCGTCGATCAGCAGGGCAGACAAGGTGTCGGCTGCATCCTCCTCGCGCCCCAGCACCGGCAGGTTCAGGATGTGGATCAGCGCATGCGCGACCTCGTGGTAGAACACGAACACGAGGTTCGAGGCGACGAAACCGGCTGCGGTCCGATCAGCGGGCAGGCGGGCGCCATCGGCTGTTGCCGCTGCTTCGCCCGGGCGGGCGGCTTCGACCACGTTGCTCTGCGCCGGCGCGGCGCCGGGCAGGGCGGCGGCGATCAGCGCGGCAACGATCAGGATCCGGGCCATGTCCGTCTTGATGGCACGGCCGTGCAGTCCGCTCAACCGCCCGTGCGGCCGGTCAGGCAGGCATCAGCGCCCAGTAGTCGAGGTCGAGCAGCACCTCCGGCAGATACCTGCCGTCTGCATCGCGCAGGGCAAAGGGCGCGGCCCCGTCCTTGACCGCCACCGTGCGCAGCCGGATCGCGCCCACACCCGGCGCCGCGGTCGGCGCCTTGTCCAGCACTTCGGACCATGCCCGCAGCGTGTCGCCCGCGAAACAGGGGTTGGCATGGGCGCCCGCATTCAGCCCTGCGATCATCTGTGCGTTGGCCAGCCCGTTGAAGGACAGCGCCCGCGCCAGGCTGATGACATGCCCGCCATAGATCAGGCGGCGCCCGTCGTCCCGCATCGTCACGTCGAAATGCACCTTGGAGGTGTTCTGCCACAGCCTTGTGGCCAGCAGGTGGTCGGCCTCTTCCACCGTCACACCGTCCACATGGTCGATCCGCTCGCCGACGGCATAGTCGGCCAGCCGATGCGGTTCGCCCGCCAGCGCGAAGTCGTAGCGCGAGAAGTCGAGACCCGAGGGGACGACCAGATCGCCCGCCGCCACCGCCGGCTGCAGTTCCGCCACCACCGCGTCGGGGGCCGGCGCCGCCCGGTGCCGCTTGCGCACCATCACCCAGCGGACGTATTCCAGCACCGCCTCTCCGCGCTGGTTCAGTCCCCGCGTGCGAACCCAGACCACGCCCGAGGCGCCGTTCGAGGTCTCGCGCAGCCCGATCACCGTTGACTCTGCCCGCAGGGTATCGCCGGGCCAGAGCGGCGCCAGCCAGCGGCCTTCGGCATAGCCGAGGTTGGCCACCGCGTTCAGGCTGATGTCGGGCACCGTCTTGCCGAAGACGATGTGGAAGAGGATCAGATCGTCCAGCGGGCTTGCCGCCAGACCGCAGGATCGGGCGAAGGCGTCCGAGGAATGCAGCGCGTGCCGGGCCGGGTAGAGCGCATGGTAAAGCGCCCTTTCCCCGCCCGAAACGGTGCGCGGCACGGCATGGGCGATGGTCTGGCCCAGCCGGTAATCCTCGAAGAACCGGCCCGCGCTGGTCTTGGTCATCGCTGGTCCTATTGCTCGCCCAGTTTCAGGCCCGGGTCGTATTCGCCCGGCACCTCCTTGACCACGGCCTGCCCGCAGCGCATCACGCCATGGGCCGCGTCGAAGGCATAGGTCGGCGGCCCGTGCAGCGACCAGCCCTTGTTCAGTGCGGCCGTGACCTTGTGGCAGAAGGCCGACGTGTCATCCTCGGTCAGGAAACGGTAGAGTTTCATCGCCTCACCCGTAGGGCCAGTAGCCCAGAAGGCTGTGGATCCAGCCGATCACGCCGGTCGCCACCAGGGCTCCGACGATGGCGCCGATCTCGCGACCGGGGGTGGAGCGTTCGGGTCTCGTCCAGACCGGCTGCGCGCGGTTGATCAGGATGACCGACACGACCGCCCAGGCCAGAAGCCCACCGAACAGGACGATGCTGGCCAGGTCGCCGTTGACCAGAAGGTGCGCCGCCGCCCAGGTCTTGAACCCGGTCAGCTGAGGGTGGCGGATCGTCCGGGTGACCAGCGTCTTCATCCCCGAGGCCGCGAACAGATAGACCGCCAGCAGCATCAGAAGGTTGTTCACATGCGTCAGGAACGCCGGCGGCGACCAGAGCGGCACGAACTCCGCCCCGCGGTAGCCCACCACCATCAGGACGACCCCGGCGAGGATGCCGAACGTCGCCAGTCCCTTGCCCTTGTCGCCGAACCCTGCCCTGTGGCCGGGCGCCAGCCGCTTCCAGAGATGCGCGGCCGTCCACAGCGCCACGCCCAGGATCAGAACGCCAGTCATGTCGCCCCCTGCATCGCCTCCAGCGCGGCAATCGCCGACGCCCGGGCCAGCATCGCCCGCGCCGTCACGATATGCAGGTTCTCGACGATCTTTCCATCCACCACGGCGACTCCCTCGCCCCGGGCCTGCGCGGCCTCGAAGGCCTCGATCTGGCGACGGGCAAGTGCGATCTCGGCCTCGGACGGGGCGAAGGCCGCGTTGGCGACGGCCAGCTGGTCCGGGTGGATCAGCGTCTTGCCGTCGAAGCCCATGTCGCGCCCCTGTTCGCATTCGGCGGCCAGCCCATCGGCGTCGCGGAAGGCGTTGTAGACCCCATCCACGATCACCTTGCCGTGCGCCCGCGCCGCCAGCAGGCATAGCCCAAGACCTGCCAGCATCGGCAGCCGGTCGGCCCGGAACCGCGCCCCGAGTTCGCGGCCGAGGTCGTTGGTGCCCATGACCATGCCCTGCAGCCGCGGATGGGCCGCGATGGCGGCGGCGTTCAGCATGCCCCCCGCCGTCTCCAGCATCGCCCAGAGGGGCTGCGGCACCGCGGCCGCCGGTGCGTCCAGGTCGGCCGGCGCCCCGACCTTGGGTACGAGGATCGCATCCGCCGGGCCGGCAGCAAAGGCCGCCAGGTCGTCGGCCCCCCATGGCGTGTCCAGCCCGTTCACGCGCACGATCCGCAACCGCGGGCCGTAGTCGGCCTCTGCCAGCACCTGCGCCAGAAGGGCGCGGGCCGAGTCCTTTTCGTCCGGCGCAACCGCATCCTCCAGATCGAAGATGATGGCATCTGCCGGCAGGCTGCGCGCCTTTTCCAGCGCTCGCGCCTTCGATCCGGGAATGTAGAGGACCGACCGGCAGGGGCGGGTCAGGACGGGGGCGGGGAAGGGAACCTCGGCGCGCATGATTCTTCCGCGTGCAATTTTCGTGCGCCTAGGTCCACGAAAACGGCACATTCGGCAAGCCGTTTCTTGCCGCAGCGCAGAAACAGGTCTGGCGCGCGCCGTGCATTAACCTTTCCGTGGGACTCCCGGCGCAGCCTTTCCCCTCGCGCCCCCTGTTCGCCGGCGCCGCAACCGAAAGGCCCTGCCCATGACCCGCATCCTGATTGCCTGCGCGCTCGGCCTCGCCGGGCTGACCCTTTCGGCGCCCCCCGCCGCGGCATCACCCCAATGCGGACCGCGCGCCGCCGTTCTGGCGCATCTGGCCGAGAAATACCGCGAGACGCGGCAGTCGGTCGGCCTCGCCGCGAACAGCATGGTGATGGAGGTCTTCGCCAGCCGTGACAGCGGCAGCTGGACGATCACCGTCACCTCGCCGCAGGGCGTGACCTGCCTTGTCGCCAGTGGCCAGGGGTTCGAGGCCGTGACCGAGGACCTGCCCGCCAAGGGCGCTCCGGCCTGACCGGCCCGCCTAACCCGCCGCTGCCTGCCACATGAGGCGGAGTGAAATCGCCAGCAGCGCCCAGGTCACGATGCGGAAGAACGTGGCCTCGGGCAGCCAGCGCACCATCCGCACGCCGGCAAACACGGCCAGCGCCGCCGGCACTGCCAGCCAGACCGCGACCGAAAGGTTCGCGGGCGACAGCTGGCCGAGTGCCCAGTAAGGCACCAGCTTGATCGCGTTGACATAGGCGAAGGCGAGCGTGCTGGTGCCCGCGAACACCGCCTTCGTCATCCCCAGCGGCAGGGTATAGACCTGGTAGGGCGGCGCGCCCGAATGGCTGACGAAACTCGTGAACCCCGTCAGCGCCCCCCAGAACAGCCCGGGCGCCACCCGCGCCGGCCGCGGCGGCACCTCGCCCCGCCGCAGGATCAGCGACAGCGCGAAGACCAGCCCGATCGCCCCGACGATT
>DAOLBY010000065.1:12521-16100 GCA_035324325.1 Paracoccaceae bacterium
CCCGCCGGTAGGCCCAGATGCCGAACAGATCCGACAGGACATAGATCGGCAGCAAGAGCCCCGCCGCCGTGACCGGCGAGATCGCCAGCGACAGCACCGGCACCCCCAGCATGCCCACGATGGGCAGCCCCCCCTTGCCCATGCCCACGAGCACGGCCGACGTCACCGCCAGCGTCCAGAAGATCCAGCCGTCCATGCCGCCCCATAGCCCGCCGCTGCCGCAACAAACAGGGGGTGCGATCATGCCGCAGCGCAGCATCCTTGCGTGGAGGGCCGGCAGGGCTTAGGCAGGCGCCCGACCGACCACACGGCAACCGGAAGGGGGAACCCATGGCCAGACCCAAGATCGCGCTCATCGGCGCGGGGCAGATCGGCGGCACGCTCGCGCATCTCGCCGCCATCAAGGAACTGGGCGACATCGTGCTTTTCGACATCGCCGAGGGCACGCCGCAGGGCAAGGCGCTCGACATCGCGCAGTCCGGCCCCTCCGAAGGCTTCGACGCCGCGCTCAAGGGCTCCAGCAGCTACCAGGACATCGCCGGCGCCGATGTCTGCATCGTTACCGCCGGTGTCCCCCGCAAGCCGGGGATGAGCCGCGACGACCTTCTGGGCATCAACCTCAAGGTCATGAAGTCGGTGGGCGAGGGGATCAGGGCCCATGCCCCCGGTGCCTTCGTCATCTGCATCACCAACCCGCTCGATGCGATGGTCTGGGCCCTGCGCGAATTCTCGGGCCTGCCGCACCACATGGTCGTGGGCATGGCCGGCGTGCTCGACTCGGCCCGCTTCCGCCACTTCCTCAGCCTCGAATTCGGCGTGTCGATGCGCGATGTCACCGCCTTCGTGCTGGGCGGGCACGGCGACACGATGGTGCCGCTGGTGCGCTATTCCACCGTTGCGGGCATCCCGCTGCCCGACCTCGTGGCGATGGGCTGGACGACGCAGGAACGGCTCGACGCCATCGTGCAGCGCACCCGTGACGGCGGGGCCGAGATCGTGGGCCTCCTGAAGACCGGCAGCGCCTTCTACGCCCCCGCGACCAGCGCCATCGAGATGGCCGAGGCCTTCCTCAAGGACCAGAAGCGCCTGCTGCCCTGCGCGGCCTTCGTCAGGGGCGCCTATGGTCTCGACGGGATGTATGTGGGCGTCCCCACCATCATCGGCGCGGGTGGCATCGAACGCATCGTCGACATCGCGATGAACGACGCCGAGGCGGCGATGTTCCAGAAGTCGGTGGATGCGGTGAAGGGCCTTGTCGCCGCCTGCAAGGGCATCGACGCGTCGCTGGCCTGACCCGGGCGCCGCCGCCAGGCCTCGCCCTTTCCCGATGGCCCAAATGTCCCACGGGGGTGCGGGGGTGTGAAACCCCCGCTCCGCCCGTCCCACAAGGCCCCCCGGGCACGCCGATGCGCCCCCCCTCGCCCTACCTCGCCCCCGGCTTCTACGACCTTGCCCTGGCGCAGGGCCGCCACCGCGCCATCGTGGGCGGCCGCTGGGACGAGACCGGGCGGCTGCAACTGGACCTGCTCAGGGCCGAGGGGATGGGGCCGGGCCACCGCCTGCTCGACATCGGCGCCGGGTCGCTGCGTCTGGGGTGCAAGGCCGTGCCCTTCCTCGATCCCGGACAGTACTGGGCGACGGATGCCAGCCATGCGCTGATGCTGCGGGGCCGGGCCGCGGAACTGCCCGACCCCGCCCGCCTGCCCGCCGACCACCTGCTCGAGGATGCCGATTTCGCCTTCCCGGGGATCCCCGAAACCATCGACTACGCCATCGCCTTCGCCGTCTTCACCCACCTGCCCGCCGACCGCCTGCGCCCCGCGCTGGCCCGCCTGCGCGCCCGCTGCCCCGGCCTCGTGGCACTGCTGCTGACCGCCTTCCATGCGCCTGTCGGGCACTGCGGCCCCCTGCGCCAGCCCGACGGCGTGGTGACGCACCCCGACCGCCCGCCCTGGCATCGCGCCCCGGACACCATCGCCGCCGACTTCGCCTCCGCCGGCTGGCAGGCCGCGCAGCGGCCCGACCGCCTGCCCCGCGGCCAGCGCCTCTGGGTCGCGCGACCTGTCTGACCGGCGCGGCGCGGCAGGAATCCCCCACGTTGCGCCACGTCCCGCTTCGGGCCATCCTGTTCCCACCCCAGCGGACCGGAGACCGCCATGCGCACCCTCGCCCTTGCCCTGACGCTCGTCCTCGCCTCCCCCGCCGCCGCCGACCTGACGCTGTCGCGCGAGATCGGGGCGAACGGCCTCGCGCCGACCGAAGCGCGGCTCGCCGCGCTGCCCGACCCCACGGCCGAGGAATTGTTTGCGCTCGCCGGGCTGCGCTTCCTGCGCGGGGTGGAGGGCGCGCTGCAGCTGCGCTGGCAGACCGGCGTGCGCTCCGACTGGTCCGAACTGCCGATCATGCGCCTGCCGATCCCCGAGAACCCCGCGGCCCGGCCCTTCGCGCCACAGGACCTGAACGATCTCCTGACCGGGGTCGAGGGCCGGATGGACGCTGCCCGCACGGCCCTGACCCGTCTGGGCGAGCGCGATTTCGGACTCGAGATCGCGCTCGCCGACCTCTGGTTCGACATCAACGGCAATCGGATGCGCGACGCGGGCGAGGACGTGGCGCAGGTGGCGGGGCTGACCATGGCCGGGGCCGCGCGCGGCTTCCTGACCCCGCCGCCCGATCCCGTGATCCGCTTCGACACCGCCGATGCCGCCTGGCTGCACGCCTACACGCATTTCCTGTCGGCCTTCGTGCATGTGGCCCTTGCCTACGACCCCGCCCCGGCGGTGGCGCGGGTGCAGGCCTCGGCCGCGACCCTGAGGGACCTGATGGGCGACACGCCGCCGCCCAATGCGCTCGACATGATGTTCGGCCGCCAGGTGGACCGCGCCGCGATCATCCTCATGGCGCTCGCGCAGGACCCGAAGCCCGCGCTGACCAAGGCCGCGCACGGCCACCTGATGGACATGATCGCCCACAACCGCCGCTTCTGGGCGCTGGTCGAGGCGGAAACGGACAACGACCGCGAATGGGTGCCGAACGACCGCCAGACCTCGGCGCTCGGCATCCGCATGCCGGAAGGCACCGGCGCGCGCTGGCAGGCGGTTCTGGCCGATGCCGAGGCGCTGCTCGAGGGGCGCCTCCTGATGCCACACTGGAGGATGGGGGCCGAGGCCGGGATCGACCTTCGGCTGATGTTTGAGAACCAGCCGCGGTGGGACATCGTGGCCATGGTGCAGGGCGAGGGGCTTCTCCCCTATGCCCGCAAGGGCCCGCGCGTGACGGCCGAAAGCTGGCAGGATTTCGAGGCGCTGGTGCGCGGCGACGCGGTGCTCTTTGCCGTCCTGCTGAACTGAATCCGGTCTCGAATCACCTCGCGGACGCCTAGCCCTCATGCATGTGATCACACGCTGAAATCGTGTGATCACAAATGTCGGGTTTTCGGCCCGAAACCGGCTCCCACCGCCGAAGCCGTTTTGAAGCCGCCCGTTTCTGTGGCACCTCGGCCGAAAGATCGACAGGCGCGAGGGGCCCATGAACATCCACGAGTATCAGGCGAAGGGGTTGCTGCGGGGGTACGGGGTT
>DAOLBY010000066.1:0-12565 GCA_035324325.1 Paracoccaceae bacterium
GGCTGGTCGAACAGCTGCGCGCAGCGGGCGCCACCGGCCCCGTCACGATCCCGCCGGGCTGCACCGCCGATGCCGCCGCATTGACCGCAAAGCGTTCGGGCGTCAGTTGCGCCGTGTCCAGCACACCGGGGTCGCCCGCGACGAAGACCCCCGCCCGCGCCGCCACGACACGTGCCGAAAGGTCCAGCGCCATGCCGCCGGGTTCCAGCCCGCCCAGCCGCAGCGCCAGCCCCGGCGGCGGCACCCCGTTCGTCGACAGGGCGATCACCCGGCCCGTCCCTGCCGCATCCCCGCGCAGCAGCACGAGGTCCGGCACGGTGTCCGTAGTGACCGCGCGCAGCGCCGTGCCGTCCGGGCCGCGCAGCGCCCCGCAGCCCTCGACCGCAGCAGCCGCCGTCACCGCATCGCTGGCATTGACAGCCACGGCGGTCACCAGCCGCGACCGCTGCACCGGCGCCGCGGCCGGCATTTCCGCCATTGCCGCCGCCAGCGCGCTGCCCGCCGGCACCACCGGCAGCGGTACCGGCCCCGACGTGATGCTCCCCGCCATCAGCATCATCACGCCCGGATCGTCGGACGATGCCCGGAGCGCCACGGTCTCGAAACTGCCGCCGACGCGCTGACTGCGCAGATAGTGCCGCCGCGCCTCTGGCCCGGTGCCGCTGTCGACCGCGGTGATCCACAGCGAGTCGCGCCGCAGGCGGTAGACCTCGCTGCCCGGGCGGGCGAGGTAGGCCACCGTATCGTGCCGCGCCCCCATCGCCGAGGGCGATTCACGATGAACCGAGACTGCGGTGCCGGACGCCGGATCCAGCCAGGCATGGTCCGCCGTGGGATCGCGCATCGGCTGCATCAGCCCGAACGGTGCCACGAAATGCTGCGCAAGGCCCCGAACGGGCACCGTGTCCCAGCCTTCCGCCCGCCAGCGCGCATCGAAGTCCCGCGCCAGCCGCGCAAGGCTTCCGTCGTCCGCATCCGCCGCCCAGGCGGCGAGTGCGGCAGCGCTGCGCGCCCCGAAGGCCCCGTCGATCAGCCCGTCGTAGAAGCCGGCGCGCGCCAGGGCCGCCTGCACCGCACGCCGTTCGTCGCGCGACAGCTGCGCCACCTCGTCCTGTGCGGAAGACGGAAGGGTCAGACCGGCCAGCAGGGCCGCCGACACCACCAGCGACCAGAGCCAGCGCCGCCGGTACGCCGAGGGCGCGATCATGTGATCGCCTCCAGCCGCTCCTTCGACATGTCGCCGGGAACGATGGTCAGGGGGATGGGCAGGCTGCCCGAACTGCGCGACATCGAGGTGACGAGGGGCCCGGGGCCGCTCTTTTCCGTCGAGGCGCCGAGGACAAGCACCCCGATCTCGGGGTCGGCGCGCACCTGGGACAGGATCTCGGATGCCGGGTCGCCCTCGCGGATCACAAGCTCGGGGTGGACCCCCTGCTTGTCGCGCATCCACTTGGCGAAGACCTCGAAATGCGCCTCGATGCGCTCGCGCGCCTCGGCCCGCATCAGGTCGGCGACGCCCATCCAGTGCTGGAACTCCTCGGGCGGGATGACCGACAGGATGACCACGCCGCCCCCCGTGTGCGCGGCGCGCAGCGCAGCATAGCGCATCGCGTTCAGGCATTCGCGGCTGTCGTCCAGCACGACCAGAAACTTGCGCATGACGGCCCCCCCAAGGCGGCGCCGATCATGGCCGGGCGCGGCCCGGCTGTCCAGCGCCGCGGACGGCGCCTCCCTCACTCCCCCGAATGCGCCCAGTCCCAGTAGAGCGCGCGGGCCTTCCGGGTGATGGGGCCGACCTGGTAGCCGACATCCTCGAAGGCCGTCACCGGCACGATCTTGGACAGGTTGCCGGTGGCAAAGACCTCGTCGGCGGCGCGCACGTCGTCGAAGGTCAGCACCGTCTCGACCACATCCACCCCGGCGGCGCGCAGGTTGTCGATGTGGCGCGCCCGCGTGATGCCCGCAAGAAACGTGCCGTTCGGCACCGGGGTCATCGCCACGCCGTCCCGGACGATGAAGATGTTGGCCGTCGCCGTCTCGGCCACGTTGCCCATGGCATCGGCCACCAGCGCATTGCCGAAACCCCTGGACTTCGCCTCGACCAGCATCCGCGCGTTGTTGGGGTAGAGGCACCCGGCCTTGGCGTTGCAGACCGCATCCTCCAGCACCGGGCGGCGGAAGCGGGTGCGACAGAGCGTCGTTGTGAACCCTTCGGGCGGCATCGCGACATCCTCGAGGCAGATGCAGAACCCGGTCACGCCGCGCTTCGGCTCGACCCCCAGTTCGGTGCCGTCGATGGCCCAGTACATCGGGCGGATGTAGACCGCGGCATCGGTCGGAAACCCCTTCAGGCCCTCGTGCACGATCTGCGCCATCTCGCCGGGGTCCACCGAGGGGGTGATCATCAGCGCCTCCGCAGACCGGTTGACGCGGACGCAGTGGCGGTCGAGGTCGGGCGTCACCCCCTCGAAGGCCCGGGCGCCGTCGAACACGCTCGACCCCTGCCATGACCCGTGGTCTGCTGCGCGCATTACGGCCACGTCGCCGTCGTGCCAGGCGCCCTGCCAGAAGGTACGGATCGTCTTGCCGAATGCCATGTCGCGCACATGCCCCCTGCTGCTGCGGGGCCCGGAATCGTCACCCCACTGCCCTGACTAGCGCGCGGAACGCCACGGCGCGAGGGGGCAAACACGCGCCCCGCACCGTGGCAGGGCCTGTCGTCAGCGCGGCTGTTTCGTCTTGCGCAGGTAGGGCAGCACCCGATCGAACGCGCCGAAGCGGGCCTTCGCGTCCTCGTCCGACACCGCTGCCGTCACGATCACGTCCTCGCCCTGCTTCCAGTTCGCGGGCGTCGCGACCTGGTGTTTCGCGGTCAGCTGGATCGAATCCAGCGCGCGCAGGATCTCGTCGAAGTTGCGGCCGGTGGTCATGGGATAGGTCAGGCTCAGCTTGATGCGCTTGTCGGGGCCGATGATGAAGACGGTGCGCACCGTGGCGTTGTCGGCCGGTGTCCGCCCCTCCGACGTGCCTTCGACCGATGCCGGCAGCATGTCGTAGAGCTTTGCGACCTTCAGATCGGGGTCGCCGATCAGCGGATAGGCCGGCTCGAACCCCGTGGCGAGCTTGATGTCGCCCTTCCACTTGTGGTGGCTTTCGACCGGATCGACCGAGATGCCGATGATCTTCGCGCCCCGTTTCGCGAAGTCCGGCGCCAGCCCGGCCATCGTCCCCAGTTCGGTGGTGCAGACGGGGGTGAAGTTCTTCGGATGGCTGAACAGCACGGCATAGCCGTCGCCGATCCAGTCGTGGAAGCGGATCGGGCCTTCGGTCGTGTCGGCCTCGAAATCGGGCGCGATGTCGTTGATGCGCAGGGCCATGGCGGCCTCCCCTGATCGGTTGGTTCGGCGGCGCGGCCTGTCGTCCCAGACGGACGGCGGGCAGGGCGCCGACGGCTCCGGCATACACGATGCGGCGGCCTGACGGAATGGAAAGCGGCAGGGGCCCGGGCGTCAGTGACCGCGCTCGGCCGCCCGGATCACCGTCGGCCACATGGCCCCGAGCGTCAGCGCCCGCATGGTGTTCAGCACCATCAGAGCCGCCCAGAGCCCGTGGCTGCCATAGGTCGGCAGAAGCCAGGCGAGCGCAAGGGCATAGACGGCCACCGACACCAGCATGGCCCGGCGCATCTCGGCCGTCCGTGTGGCACCGATGAAGACACCGTCAAGCATCCATGCCGCAAGCCCCACCAACGGCGCCGCGACCAGCCAGGGCAGATAGATGCGCGCCTCGCTGCGCACCTCGGCCGATGTGGTCATCACGTCGATGATTGCTGGTCCGAACAGGGCGAAGGCCCCGCACATCAGGACCGTGCCGGCCAGCGCCCAGAGGCCCGACCGCCAGGCCCCCCCCCCCCCCGCCGCAGCCCCGCGACCGACCGCGCGCCGACCGCCTGCCCCACCAGCGCCTCGGCGGCAAAGGCAAAGCCGTCCAGCGCATAGGCGGCGACTTCGATGAACTGCAACAGGACCTGATTGGCGGCCAGGGTCACGTCGCCGAGGCCGGCCCCGAGGAAGACGAAGGCCGTGAAGGACCCCTGCAGCAGCACCGACCGGATCATGATGTCGGTGTTGACGCCCGCCATGCGCCGCAGCCGCGCCGCATCCCAGACCCGCGCCCAGGCTCCTGCAACCTGCCCGGCAAAGGCCGCCCGGCAGAACCACAGCCCCAGCGCCAAGCCCGACCATTCGGCGATCAGCGTGGCGACGGCCACCCCCGGCACGCCCCAGCCGAGGCCAAGCACGAACCACAGGTCAAGCCCGATGTTCACGCCGTTCTGCCAGATCTGCAGCGCGAACACCGCCCGCGTGCGTTCCAGCGCGATCAGCCAGCCGGTCACGGCGTAAAGCGCGATGGTGGCGGGCGCGCCCCAGATGCGGATCGACAGATACTGCCGCGCAAGACCCTCGACCTCGGCGCTGGCCGGCGCCACCCGGAAGGCCGCCCAGACCAGCGGCCCCTGCACCAGCACGAAGACCAGCCCCGCCGCCGCCCCGATCATGAGGGCCCGGTGCAGCACCGCGTCGCGCTCGGGCCAGTCGCCCGCGCCATGCGCCTGCGCGGCGAGGCCGGAGGTGCCCATCCGCAGGAAGCCGAAAATCCAGTAGACCGAGGCCAGGATGATCGCCCCCACCCCCACCGCCCCGATGGGCGCGGCCATTCCCATCTGGCCGACGACAGCGGTATCGACTGCCCCCAGAAGCGGCACGGTGGCGTTCGACAGCACGATCGGCAGCGCGATGCGCAGGACGCGACCGTGGGTGACCTCGGCGGCCCCCGCCAGCGCAGGCGCCGTGGTCATTCCCCGCGGCCGGGCAGCCCGGGCATCACGAAATGCCCCGTCCCCTGCGCGAACAGCCGCGCGCGGTTGTCCTGCCACGCCTCGACATGCACGGACGCGTAGCGCCGGCCCGAACGGTTGACGCGTGCCCGCGCATAGGCATCGCGCGGCAGGCCCGAACGCAGGTAGTCCACCGTGAAGTCGATGGTCTTGGGCAGCCTCGGCAGATGCGCTGCGTCCATCGACGACGGGTCCAGCCGCCCCTGCTCCATCTCCTCCCACAGGATCGACCAGCTGAGTTCGATGATCGCCGCGACCTCAAGGAAGGCCGCGGTCACACCGCCATGCAGCGCCGGCAGAAGGGGGTTTCCGATCAGTTCGTCGCGGTAGGGCAGCACGGCTGTCAGCTCGTCCCCGCGCCGGTCGAACTGGATGCCCAGATACTGGATGTAGGGCACGCCCTCGACCAGCGCGCGCAGCGCCCCGTCGCGCCGCTGCTTCACCACCTGCACGGGTTCGGGGCGCGGCCGCTTCATGCCTGCACCCGTTCCACGGTGAAGGCGCCGGTCGCCCCTGCCACAGGGCGCGCGGCGTCGTCATCCGTCGCGGTCACCCGCACGAAGGCCACCGACCGCGTGACATGGTAGCATTCGGCCCGCGCCGTGATCCGTTGCCCCGGCGTGGCAGGGCGCATGTAGTCGCTCCGCAGATCGAGCGTCGCGGTGCCCGCCGGCGCCGCGGGGTGGCACATCACCGCCGCGCCGCTTGCGGTATCCATCAGCGCCGAAACCGCGCCTCCGTGGATCACCCCCGTCGCGGGGTCGCCCACGAACCGCGCATCCCAGGGCATCGAGATCACGGCGACCCCCGCGGCGATCTCGTCCACCTGCATCCCCAGGGCCCGGGAATGCGGGATCGCCTCGATGAACTGGCGCGCGATGCGGTCGATGTCGGTCATGGCACCCCCGTTTACCGCTCTACCGCATGTTCGCCAAACCGCCGCCGCCCGCAACCCCCCGGTTGAATGCCGGACCGTCTCGCCCTAGCCTTTCCGCAAGGGAAGAGGACGCTGCCATGACAACCGCACCGCGACTGACCTTCAAGGAGATGTGCGCGAAGTTCGACGTGACGCCGCGGACCCTGCGCTATTACGAATACATCGAGCTTCTGGCGCCGGAAAAGGACGGTCGCGCACGATTCTACGGACCGCGCGAGGTGGCGCGCATGACGCTGATCCTGCGCGGCCGGCGCTTCGGCTTCAGCCTCGAGGAAATCCGCCAGTGGCTTCTCGTCTACGGCAGGAAGGGCGAGGCCGACCAGCTGCGCGAATGGATCGCGCTGGCGGACCGGCAGCTTGGGGACCTCGGCCGCCAGCGCGCCGAACTGGACACGACAATCGAGGACCTGCGCGCCCTGCGCGAGACCGCGCGGCGCGAGCTGGACGCGCTCTGATCCGCGACGCCGCGGCATGGCCGCATCTGACGTGACGTTACAGTCACGTCAACCGCATCCGGTCTGGTAATGTGCAACGCAAGCACACAGGTGCCGCTGCGGAAGGCGCCACGCCCCCCTGCGTGGCCCGCAACGGCAACCTTCGGACAGGACCATGACAATCGATCAGATGACCATCCGGCAGATGTGCGACGCCTTCGAGGTGACGCCGCGGACGCTGCGCTTCTACGAGCAGAAGGAACTGCTTGCCCCGCTTCGCCAGGGCGCGCGCCGGCTCTATTCCCGCCGCGACCGCGCGCGTCTGACGCTGATCCTGCGCGGCAAGCGCTTCGGCTTTTCCCTCGAGGACATCCGCCAGCTTCTCGACATGTATGAAGGCGAAGGCGGGGCCGAGGCGCAGATGCAGCGCACCTACGAACTGGCGCAGGAACGTCTGGCCGACATGGAACGCCAGCGCGCCGAGCTCGACGCCGCCATCGCCGACCTGCGCGCCCAGATCGCCTGGGGTGCCGAGATGATCGCGGGCGCCCGCGCCCGCGCCGCCGAATAACCGGGCCAAGGCGCCCGCCGAAACGACCGCCAAGGGAGAGACCGATGCCGACCTACACCGCCCCCGTGAAGGACATGCAGTTCCTGCTGCACGATGTGCTCAAGGTGACCGAGGCCGGCATCCCCGGCTACGAGGACCTCGACGAAGGCTTCACGGCCGCGGTTCTGGAAGAGGCCGGCAAGGTCGCCTCCGAGGTGCTGGCGCCGCTGAACCCCGTGGGCGACCGCGAGGGCTGCCGGCTGGAAAACGGCGTGGTGCGCACGCCCACGGGCTTTGACCGCGCCTTCGCCGCGATGAAGGAGGGCGGCTGGACCGCGCTCGACTGCGACCCCGAGTACGGCGGCCAGGGCCTGCCCTACCTGATGGGCACGGCCGTGGGCGAGATGTTCGTCTCGGCCAACATGGCCTTCAACATGTACCAGGGCCTGACCCACGGCGCCTATTCGGCGATCCATGTCCACGGCTCGCCCGAGCAGAAGGCGAAATACCTGCCGAAGATGGTGTCCTGCGACTGGACCGGCACGATGAACCTGACCGAACCCCATTGCGGCACCGACCTCGGCCTGATGCGCACCAAGGCCGAACCGCAGGCGGACGGCAGCTACCGCATCACCGGCCAGAAGATCTTCATCTCCGCCGGCGAACACGACATGGCCGAGAACATCATCCACCTCGTGCTCGCCAAGGCCCCGGGCGGCGGCGAGGGGACCAAGGGCATCAGCCTGTTCATCGTGCCCAAGTTCCTGGTGAACGACGACGGCAGCCTCGGCGCCCGCAACGCCCTCTCCTGCGGCAAGATCGAGGAGAAGATGGGCATCCACGGCAACGCCACCTGCGTCATGAACTACGACGGCGCAACCGGCTGGCTGCTGGGCGATCTGCACAAGGGCATGCGCGCCATGTTCACGATGATGAACGAGGCGCGCCTGGGCGTTGGCCTGCAGGGCTATGCCCAGGCCGCGGTGGCCTACGAGAACGCGCTGGCCTATGCCAAGGACCGCCTGCAGGGCCGCGCCGTGACAGGTATCGAGAATCCGTCCGGCCCCGCCGACCCGCTGATCGTGCACCCCGACATCCGCCGCAACCTGATGGAGCAGAAGAGCTTTGTCGAAGGCGCCCGCGCGCTGACCTTCTGGGCGGCTTCGCTGATCGACCGGCATGTGCGCATGGGCGATGGCGCGGCCGATGGCCTCGCGTCGCTGATGATCCCGGTCATCAAGGGCTTCCAGACCGACAAGGGCTTCGAGATGGCGGTGGCCGCCCAGCAGATCTTCGGCGGGCACGGCTACATCGAGGAATGGGGCATGTCGCAGTTCGCCCGCGACGCCCGCATCGCGATGATCTACGAGGGCGCCAATGGCGTGCAGGCGCTGGACCTGGTGGGCCGCAAGCTGGCGCAGGATGGCGGCAAGCATGTGATGGCCTTCTTCGAAATGGTCAAGGCCGAGGTCAGGGCGCATGACGGCGACGACCGGATGAAGGGCTTCGCCGAGCCGCTGAAGCTGGCTTCGAAACAGATGCAGCAGGCGGGGATGTATTTCATGCAGAACGGCATGAAGAACCCCAATGCCGCACTTTCGGGCAGCTACGACTTCATGCACATGATGGGGCACGTGTGCCTGGGGCTGATGTGGACGCGGATGGCAAAGGCCGCCTATGTGGCGCTCGACGCGGGCGCGGCTGACCGCGACTTCTACGAGGCCAAGATCGCCACCGGGCGCTTCTACATGGCCCGGCAGCTCCCCGCCTGTGCCATGCACCTCGCCCGTATCGAAAGCGGCGCCGAGCCGGTGATGGCGCTGGACGCGGCTGCGTTCTAGGGTCGGACCGGCGGCAGGCCAAATCCTTGCGGAAAGGGTTTGGCCGCCCGTGGCGAGGGGAGGTGGCCATGCCCAAGCGTTTCCGGCTGACGCGCCGCTTTCCGGTGGCGATGACCGAAGACGGCTATCGCCGCCTGCGCCGCTTTGCCGCCGAGGCCGGGCTCGACGAAGGCGAGGCGCTGTCCTTCCTGTTCGAGCACTTCGACAGTGTGACGGACAGGGACAACCTGACCCACCGCCTGCGGCTGTTCAACGCGGAACTGGACGCACGCAAGGACTGAACCGGCCGCGGGGAGGCGGCGTTGCATGGGTACTTGGGCCAAGATGAACCACAGGGGCGCCACCCCGGTCCGGCGGCCTTGGCCGAATCGCGCTGTCGCTATCGCGGACCGGGGCAGTTTCACCTTGGGCGGTCATCGGCTCCCCAGCCTGTACCGCCCTGCCAGCCTGCCGGATGAAGGTTAACGAAGCCTTTTCATCCAGGCGGATTCCCCTGCGGGGGTCGAGCAGCGCGTGCGCCATCGGTTCAACGGCCGATGGACGGCAGGGCGCGAGGCCCCCGCGGCAACGGAGAGGACGGGCACGACGATGGCCACGCGACTTCACGGATTCGGCGAGAGCGGCAATGCCTACAAGGCGGCGCTGGCGCTGGACCTGATGGGACTGCCCTGGAACTGCGTCTTCGTGCCGTTCTTTGCCGGCGGCACCCGCACGCCGGCGTTCCGCGCGCTGAACCCGATGGGCGAGGTTCCCGTGCTGGAACACGACGGACGCGTGCTGACGCAATCGGCGGTGATCCTGCGCCACCTCGCCCGCCTTGCGGGCCGTTTCGCTGGCACCGACGGGGAAGAGGTGTTGCGCTGGCTCCTGTGGGACAACCACCGCCTCTCGGGCATGATCGGCCCTCGGCGGTTCATCGCGAACTTCCTGCCCGAGGACAAGCGCCCGCCCGGTGCGGTGGAGTACCTCGATGGGCGGCTCGCCACGGCCTACCGGATCCTCGATACCCACCTCGCCGGCCGCGACTGGATCGAGGGCGACGCGCCTTCGATCGCCGACCTGTCGTGCTGCGGCTATCTCTACTACCCCGAGCCATTCGGATTCGACCGGGCCGCTTGGCCGCACATCGACGCGTGGCTGGACCGCATCGCCGCCCTGCCCGGCTGGAAACACCCCTACGACCTGATGCCGCGCGCCTTTGCCGCGCAAGGAGGACAGACATGACCGATGCCTACATCTACGACGCCGTCCGCACCCCCCGCGGCAAGGGCCGCCCCGACGGCAGCCTGCACGAGGTGACCTCGGTTGCCCTTTCCGCCAAGGTCCTGAACGCGATCAAGGCGCGCAGCAACCTCTCGGGTCATGCGGTCGAGGACGTGATCTGGGGCAACGTGACCCAGGTGGGCGAGCAGGGCGGCTGCCTGGCGCGCACCGCCGTCCTGGCCTCGGATCTCGACGAGCGCATCCCGGGCCTCGCGATCAACCGATTCTGCGCCAGCGGGATGGAGGCGGTGAACCTGGCGGCCAACCAGGTGAAGGGCGGCGCGGGCGAAGCCTATATCGCCGGCGGGGTCGAAATGATGGGGCGCGTCGCCATGGGGTCGGACGGGGCGGCCATCGCGGCAGACCCGGGCCTTGCCATGCGCACATACTTCGTGCCGCAGGGGATTTCCGCAGACATCATCGCGACCGAATTCGGCTTCACCCGCGACCAGGCCGACGCGCTGGCCGTCGAAAGCCAGCGCCGTGCCGCGCAGGCCTGGGCCGAAGGGCGTTTCGCGAAATCGGTCATCGAGGTCAGGGACCAGAACGGCCTGACCATCCTCGACCGCGACGAATACATGCGCCCCCAGACCGACATGCAGAGCCTCGGCGCGCTCAAGCCCGCCTTCAAGGACATCGGCGAGGTGATGCCGGGCTTCGACAGGGTGGCGATGCTGAAATACCCGCACCTGGAGCGGATCGAACATATCCACCATGCCGGCAATTCCAGCGGCATCGTCGATGGTGCTGCCGCCGTTCTGGTCGGCAACCGCGAGTTCGGCGTGAAGCACGGCCTGCAACCCCGCGCCCGCATTCGCGCAACCGCCAAGATCGGCACCGATCCCACGATCATGCTGACCGGCCCCGTGCCCGCGACCGAGAAGATCCTGCGCGACAGCGGCATGGCGATTTCGGACATCGACCTGTTCGAGGTGAACGAGGCCTTCGCCTCGGTCGTGCTGCGCTTCCAGCAGGCCTTCGACGTGGATCCGGCACTGGTGAACGTCAACGGCGGATCGATCGCCATGGGCCATCCGCTGGGCGCGACCGGCGCCATCATCATCGGCACCCTGCTGGACGAACTCGAGCGCACGGGCAAGGGCGTGGGCCTGGCGACGCTCTGCATCGCCTCGGGCATGGGTGCGGCCACAATCATCGAGCGGGTGTGACCTTGCGCCACGATGCGACAGGGCGGCGGGCCTGCGGGACAGGGGATGTCGTTTCCCGTCTGCCAAGGGTCCGTTTCGGGGCTTGCGGCGGCGCCCCGATTGCATATGTGGCAGCATTGTTGACTTATCTGGAGGAATCGGGCCGTGCCGAGCGGACAGGCCATGGCGGACTGGCGGGCAGAGTGCCTCAATGCGGGGCGCTACGACCTGCTCGTGGCCGAATATGCCTTTCCGCTGGCCGTCTACCTGCCGGGACAGCCGCCGCTGCGGGCCACGCCGCGGCTCGTCCGGGAATTCTTCCAGTCATTCCATGTGGCGCTGGCGTCGGGCGGCTTCGACCGCCTGACAGCCCGCGTCACGGCAGAGGCGCTGCCCTTCGGCGGGCGCCGGCGGCTCTGGACCGACTGGATCGGGGCGGGACGGTCGCGCGCACCGGCACTGGTCGCGCAGACGGTCTGCTACAGCCGCAGCACGGGCGGCCGCTGCCGCACCGAGATGCTGGAATTCACACGGCTCGACCTGCCGGTGCTGGCTGCCGCCTGACCGCCGGCCGGACGGCAGGCACCGCGCCGTCCCTTCCCTTGCCCGAGACGAGCATTCCCGAGATGGCCCCCACTGCCGCATCGATCTACCAGCGCAACCTCGATGCCGTCAGCCACGCGCTCTGGGCGCGTGACCTGCCCGCGATGCTGCGCCACATCGCCATTCCCAACCAGGTCGTCACCGAGGACGCGGAGATCGTCATCGCCTCGCCCGACGAGATGTTCATCGTCATGACCGATTTCCGCGACGCAATGGAAGGGCTGGGAGCCGACCGCTACCTGCGGCTGTGCCGCGACGCGGCCTATGTGCCGGGCCGTCCCGACATGATCTCCGGCCGCCACGATACCTTCATCCTCCGGAACGGCCGCGACCTCCGCCCCCCCTATCGCAGCCGGATGACGCTGATCCGCACCGATGCCGGGGACTGGCGCGCGCTGCGGGTCGAATCCGCCGCCAGCAATGCCGAGGCCCGGATCATCAGTCCCGACCTCGCCGCCGGCCAGCGGCGCGAGTTGCAGCGGCTGTTCGACCGGCTGGGGCGCGGCCCCGGAAGGGAGGGCTGAGCGATGCCCGTGATCGACCCCGCGAAGGTCCCGGTCAGGACCGGCTCGATCTACCCTGCCCCCTATGCCGCGATGATGGCGGGGCGGTCCAGCCTGCGGCTGGGCGATGCGGCGGGCCTGACGCAGTTCGGCGTCAACCTCGTCACGCTCGAACCCGGCGCGCTGTCCTCCTTGCGCCACTGGCACCTGCACGAGGACGAGTTCGTGATGGTGACCGACGGCGAATGCACCCTGATCGACGACGACGGCGAACACGTCATGCGCCCCGGCGACTGCGCGGCCTTTCCGGCGGGCGACGCGAACGGCCACCACTTCGTCAACCGGACCGGCGCCCCCGCGCACAACGTGACCGCCGACAGCCCCGACGA
>DAOLBY010000066.1:12575-15979 GCA_035324325.1 Paracoccaceae bacterium
TGCCCGGTTCCTCGTGGTCGGAACAAAGGCCCCGCACGAGGTCGCCACCTATTCCGATCACGACCTGATGGTGACGATCGAGGGCGCACAGGCGGCCTTCACCCGCAAGGACGGCACACCCCACGAGGAACCACGCTGATGCCCAAGGTCACCCGTTCCCCCTGGGCCGACGACCCCGACCCCGTCCACCCGGTCATCGGGCGCGGCTGCGGCCCCTACCGCTTTCGGCTGCTGTCCGACCCCGGCGGGCTGACCCAGTTCGGCGCCTTCATCGAGGAACTGCCCCCCGGCAGCCGGTCCGGCCACCGCCACTGGCACGAGACCGAGGACGAGATGGTGCTGGTGCTGGAAGGCGAGGTCGTCCTGGTCGAGGAGACCGAGACGACCCTGCGCCAAGGCGATGCCGCCGCCTGGCCGGCGGGCGCCCCCGCCGGCCACCGGCTCGACAACCGCCCCGACCGCCCCGCCCGCCACCTCGTCATCGGCACGCGCAACACCCGCGACCGCGTCCCCTATTCCGCCCACGACCTGATCACCGAAAAGGACGGCCCCGCGCGTCGCCACCTGCGCCGCGACGGCACCCCTCATCCCGAAAGGACAGCACCATGACCGATTTCACCATGACCACGGATGCCGACGGCGTCGCCACCATCACCTGGGACGTGGCGGGCAAGTCGATGAACGTCATGTCGCTGGCGGGTTTCGCCGCGCTCAGCGCCCATGTCGATGCGGCGCTGGCCGATCCGGCCGTGAAGGGCATCATCATAACCTCCGGCAAGAAGGACTTCGCCGGCGGCATGGACCTGAACGTGATCGCCCGGATGAAGGACGAGGGCGGCGCGAAGGGCATCTTCGACGGCGTCATGCAGATGCACGCCATCCTGCGCAAGATCGAGCGTGCGGGCATGGACCCCAAGACGCTGAAGGGGGCCAAGCCCATCGTCGCGGCCCTGCCCGGCACCGCGCTCGGCATCGGGCTCGAGGTGCCGCTGGCCTGCCACCGCATCATCGCGGCCGACAACGCCAAGGCCAAGATCGGCCTGCCCGAGATCATGGTCGGCATCTTCCCCGGCGCGGGCGGCACCACGCGGCTGGTGCGCAAGATGGGCGCGATGGCCGCGGCGCCCTTCCTGCTGGAAGGCAAGCTCTCGGACCCCAAGGCGGCCAGGGCCGCAGGCCTGATCGACGAGGTCGTGGCCCCCGAGGACCTGCTGTCGCGCGCGAAGGAATGGGTGCTGGCCGCCAGGGACGCCGACCTCGTGAAACCCTGGGACGCCAAGGGCTACAAGATGCCCGGCGGCGCCCCCTACCACCCGGCGGGCTTCATGACCTTCGTGGGCGCCGGCGCGATGGTGCATGGCAAGACCATGGGCGTCTATCCGGCCGCCAAGGCGCTGCTGTCGGCGGTCTACGAGGGCGCGCTCGTGCCCTTCGACACCGCGCTGAAGATCGAGGCGCGCTGGTTCACCCATGTGCTGATGAACCCCTCGTCCGGCGCGATGATCCGTTCCCTGTTCATCAACAAGGAGGCGCTGGAGAAGGGCGCGAACCGCCCCGCCGTGCCCGACCAGAAGGTCACGAAGGTCGGCATCCTCGGCGCCGGCATGATGGGGGCGGGCATCGCCTATGTCAGCGCTCAGGCCGGCATCGAGGTCGTGCTGATCGACGCGAGCCAGGAGGCCGCCGACCGCGGCCGCGCCTATTCCGAGGGGCTGATGGACAAGGCCATCGCCCGGCGCAAGGCGACGCCCGAGGCGAAGGAGGCGCTGCTTTCGCGCATCACCGCCACCACCGACTATGCGGCCCTTGCCGGCTGCGACCTGCTGGTCGAGGCCGTGTTCGAGGATCCGAGGGTCAAGGCCGAGGTGACGGCCCGGGCCGAGGCCGTGCTGCCCGCCGACGCGATCTTTGCCACCAACACCTCGACCCTGCCGATCTCGGACCTCGCCCGCGCCTCGTCTCGGCCCGAGCAGTTCATCGGCATCCACTTCTTCAGCCCCGTCGACAAGATGCTGCTGGTCGAGATCATCCGCGGCAAGGCGACCGGCGATCGCGCGGTGGCCAAGGCGCTGGATTATGTCCGCCAGATCCGCAAGACGCCGATCGTCGTGAACGACGCCCGCTTCTTCTACGCCAACCGCTGCATCATCCCCTACATCAACGAAGGCATCCGCATGGTGGCCGAGGGGGTGGAACCCGTGCTGGTCGAGAACGCGGCCAAGCTCGTGGGGATGCCGCTCGGGCCGCTGCAGCTGGTGGACGAGACCTCGATCGACCTCGGCGTGAAGATCGCCAAGGCGACCCGCGCTGCCATGGGCGATGCCTATCCCGATGGCGCGGTCGATGCGGTGCTGTTCGCAATGGCCGACAAGGGACGCCTCGGGCGCAAGTCGAACGCAGGTTTCTACAGCTATTCCGAGAAGGGAGACCGTGAGAGCCTGTGGAAAGGTCTGGAATCTGCATGGCCCGTGGCCGATACCCAGCCCGCGCTGACCGAGGTGCAGCATCGTCTGCTGATGGCGCAGGTGCTGGAGGCGGTGCGCGCGCTGCAGGATGGCGTGCTGACCGACATCCGCGAGGGCGACGTGGGAGCGATCCTCGGCTGGGGCTTCGCACCCTGGTCTGGCGGCCCGTTCTCGTGGCTCGACATCATCGGCGCGCCCCGCGCCGCAGCGATCTGCGACGACCTGACAGCGCGCTTCGGCCCCCGGTTCGAGACCCCGGCGCTGCTGCGGGAGATGGCGGCCAAGGGTGAAACCTTTTACGGCCGTTTCGGCGGAAGTCCGGCCACCCGCGCAGCCTGACCCCAGGGCCCGCAACGCCATCCTCTCCCCCTCGGCGCATCCCTCCCCCCACAGTGGGAG
This sequence comes from Paracoccaceae bacterium, assembly GCA_035324325.1. Taxonomy (GTDB): domain Bacteria; phylum Pseudomonadota; class Alphaproteobacteria; order Rhodobacterales; family Rhodobacteraceae; genus DAOLBY01. The sequence continues at coordinate 15,440 of DAOLBY010000066.1, forward strand.
AGGGGGCGCCCTTCCCCGAGGCGCCCCGGCCGCTCCGGAACGTCCGCACGGGGGGTGCAGAGGGGGTGGATGGAAGGTGTACCGGCGATACCGGGATTTCCCGCGCTGACCAGCCGCTTACCACCCGGCGGCGGGGTCGAACCCATAGCCGAACCGCGCGATGTCCTCGGCGCAATCCTCTGCCACGATCGCGGCGGTGCGGTCGTCGAAATAGGGGCGCCAGTCGCGCCCCCGCTCGCTCTCGTTCGCGCGCGGGAGGGTCAGCCGGAACCCCAGATGCGCCTCGAACGGCGCCACATCCTGCGCGAAATGGTCCAGCCGGACAAAGAGTTGCGTCCGCTCGGCCCCTGCCCCGTCGCGCATCCAGGCCCCATAGGGCCAGGCACGCGCCGCGGTGCGGGTCTGTGGATGGGAGACGAACCCCCGGAAATCCTGCGCTTTCGCCAGCCCCACGGCCGGATGGGCAAAGCCCTGCACACGCAACCAGTGGTAGTAGCTGACCGCCCGGTCCCACGGATTGCGCACCAGCGTCACCGCAAG
>DAOLBY010000067.1:0-2298 GCA_035324325.1 Paracoccaceae bacterium
GGCAGCGACCCCCCGAAGGCGGTCAGCATCACCCCCGCCAGGGCCGACAGCGCGGCGCCGAAGCCGATGATCACCGCGCCGCCGATTCCGGCCGCCGACCCGGCCAGGGCCGGGCGCACCGACAGCATCCCGGCATTGGCCGAAGGCAAGAGGATGCCGTTGCCCAGACCCACCGCCACCATCAGCCCGAAGAAGGCGGGCGGCCCGCCGAACCCCGCCAGTGTCAGCAGGCACAGCAGCGCCAGCCCGCAGGTGGCGACCAGGCTGCCCGCCAGCACCATCCTGTTGACGCCGAAGCGCACCGAATACCGCCCCGACACCCCGTTGCCCGCCATGTATCCGAAGGCGGGCGCCCCGAACCACATCCCGAGCGTCACGGCATCCATCCCGAACACCTCGGTTCCGACGAAGGGCGCGCCGCCGAGGAACGCAAAGAAGGCGCCCGAGGCGAAGCCGGCGGCCAGCGCATAGCCCCAGAACCGCTGCGACCGCAGCAGCGCCGGATACTGCCGCGCCTGTTCGGCGAAACTGGTGGCGCGTCCCCGTGCGGTCTCGCCCAGATCGGCCCAGATCAGAGCAAACAGCCCGGTGCCGAACAGCGCGAGGATGGCAAAGCTCGCCTGCCAGCCGAAGGCGGCTTCCAGCGCGCCGCCGATCATGGGGCCCACCATCGGCACCAGCGACATGCCCATCGTGACCCAGCCGATCATGCTGGCGGCCTGGTCCTGCGGGACCATGTCGCGCACCACCGCGCGGCTGAGCACGAAGCCCGTGGCGATGATTGCCTGGACCAGCCGGCAGGCAAGGAAGACGCCGAAGCTGGGCGCCAGCATCGCACCGAGCGAGGCCAGGACAAAGACCGCCGTTGTGGTCAGCATCACCGGCCGCCGTCCGAAGCGGTCCGAGATGGGTCCGACAAAGACCTGAAGCACTGCCGTCATGCCGAGGTAGAGCGATACCGACAGTTGCATCACCGCGTAGTCCACCCCGAAGTGGTCCGCCATCGCCGGCAAGGACGGCAGGAACACGTTGAGCGACAGCGCCGCCCCGCCCGCGATCAGGACAAGGGTGCCGATGTGCGGCGGCGTCGTGCGGTCGAGAAAACGGGAGGCGGGCAGGTCGGACATGCCCCGGCCTTAAGCCTCGTGTGCGGGACTGTCCATGCGCGGCGGCGCACAGGCCGTCAGGCCCATTTGTGGAAGATGAAGAAGGCCCCCGCTGCGATGAAGCCGAAGCCCACAAGATGGTTCCAGTGCAGCGGCTCCTTCAGGAACCAGACCGAGAAGCCGGCAAAGACGGTCAGGGTGATCACCTCCTGGATCGTCTTGAGCTCGGCGGCGCTGAAATGTCCGTGGCCGATGCGGTTGGCGGGCACCTGCAGGACGTATTCGAAGAAGGCGATGCCCCAGCTGACCAGGATGACCGTGATCAGGGGGGCCGACTTGTACTTGAGGTGCCCGTACCAGGCGAAGGTCATGAAGATGTTGGAGGCGACGAGAAGTCCGATGGTGACGGCGGGCACGGGAAACGAGGGCATGGCGAACCTGCGCGGGAGAGGATTCGCGATTGCTGCCACAGGCCCGGGGACCTGTCGCCCCCTTAGCATATTTCCAATTCGCAATGGGCCTGTTGCAATGTATTTGCAAATATTCCAGCTTCCGCTTTCCCGCCGCCCGGTGCCCCGCTAAGGTCGCGCACGAAGGCGGGAGGGGCGCATGAAGGACATCCTGGACGAGCTTGAGGCGCGGCGCGCGGCGGCGCGGGCGGGCGGGGGCGAACGCCGCGTCGCCGCCCAGCATGCCAAGGGCAAGCTGACCGCGCGCGAACGGATCGAACTTCTGCTGGACGAAGGGTCCTTCGAGGAGTTCGACATGTTCGTGCGCCACCGCTGCACCGATTTCGGGATGCCGTCGGACCGACCTGCGGGCGACGGGGTGGTGACGGGCTGGGGCACGATCAATGGCCGGATGGTCTATGTGTTTTCCCAGGACTTCACGGTGTTCGGCGGCTCGCTGTCCGAAACGCATGCGCAGAAGATCTGCAAGATCATGGACATGGCGATCCAGAACGGTGCCCCCGTGATCGGCATGAACGACAGCGGCGGCGCGCGCATCCAGGAGGGCGTGGCCTCGCTCGCGGGATATGCCGAGGTGTTCCAGCGCAACATCCTCGCCAGCGGCGTGGTGCCGCAGATCAGTCTCGTCATGGGCCCCTGCGCCGGCGGGGACGTCTATTCCCCCCCCCTGGGCCGGTTTAATCTTATCGAAGAAGACACCCCCGAACCGTTCCTGAGACGCC
>DAOLBY010000067.1:2308-11663 GCA_035324325.1 Paracoccaceae bacterium
GGGGGGGGGTGTCTTCTCCCCCGCCATGACCGACTTCATCTTCATGGTGAAGGACACCTCCTACATGTTCGTCACCGGCCCCGATGTGGTCAAGACGGTGACCAACGAGGTGGTGACGGCCGAGGAACTGGGCGGCGCGGGCACCCACACCAAGAAATCCAGCGTCGCCGACGGCGCCTGCGAGAACGATGTGGAGCTTCTGGCCGAGACGCGGCGGCTGTTCGACTTCCTTCCGCTCAACAACCGCCAGAAGGCCCCCGTGCGGCCCTTCTTCGACGACCCCGCGCGGGTGGAACCCAGCCTCGACAGCCTGGTGCCGGCGAACCCCAACCAGCCCTACGACATGAAGGAGCTGATCCTGAAGGTCGCCGACGAGGGCGACTTCTTCGAAATCCAGCGCGATTTCGCCGGCAACATCGTCACCGGCTTCGTCCGCATCGAGGGGCAGACCGTGGGGGTGGTGGCCAACCAGCCGATGGTTCTGGCCGGCTGCCTCGACATCGACGCCAGCCGCAAGGCCGCGCGCTTCGTGCGGTTCTGCGATGCCTTCGAGATTCCGATCCTGACACTGGTGGACGTGCCCGGCTTCCTGCCCGGGACGGCACAGGAATTCGGCGGCATCATCAAGCACGGCGCCAAGCTTCTGTTCGCCTATGGCGAGGCGACGGTGCCCAAGGTGACGGTGATCACCCGCAAGGCCTATGGCGGGGCCTATGACGTGATGGCGTCGAAACACCTGCGGGGCGACTTCAACTATGCCTGGCCCACGGCCGAAGTGGCGGTGATGGGTGCCAAGGGGGCGGTGGAGATCCTGTATCGCTCGGAACTGGGCGATGCCGAAAAGGTCGCGGCGCGGGTCAGTGACTATCAGGACCGTTTCGCCAACCCCTTCGTCGCGGCCGAGCGCGGCTTCATCGACGAGGTCATCATGCCCCATTCCACCCGCCGCCGCGTGGCCCGCGCCTTCGCCGGCCTGCGCGGAAAGAGCCTGTCGAATCCGTGGAAGAAGCACGACAACATCCCGCTGTAAGGTCAGCCATGGACACGCTTTCCCCAGATATCGCGGCCGAGGCAGCCCGGCCTGAGGTGGCGGCGCTCGACCTGTCGCCGCTGTCGACGGGCGATCTGGTGAACCTGATCCTGCAGCGGTCCGAGGTGCTGTTCGACCGGCCCCGATCGGGCCAGGTGATCCGCGCCTGGGAAGCGGGCGACGAAGGCCCGATGCAGGCCGAGGTCGCGCGCCTGGGGATCGAGGTGGCGCGCCGCGCAGCCGGCGTGATCCACGCCGAATACCGCGCGCTGGCCCCGGTCCTTCACGCGCGCCAGCCTCGCCGCGTTGCGGACATCGGCTGCGGCTATGCCTTCTTCGACCTGTTCCTGGCCCGCGACCTGGGCACGGACCTTCTCCTGATCGACCTCGAGTCGAACGATCGGCGCCACTTCGGCTTTCAGGCGGAAGGCGCGGCCTATGCGTCGCTGGCGGTCGCCCGCGCGCTCTTGGAGGCGAACGGGGTCGCCGCCGGCCGCATCGCGACGCTGAACCCCCGCGACCGCGCGCCCGAAACCGCCGGCCCGGTCGATCTTGCCGTGTCCTACCTGTCCTGCGGGTTCCATTATCCGGTCGACCTGTATCTGCCGTTCCTGCATCGGGCGCTGGAGCCCGGAGGTGCGGCGATCTTCGACCTCCGCGCCTCGACGGCCGCGGAGCAGGCCGCGAAACTGGCCGCGCTCGGCGCGCTGACCGACCTTCCTGCGCCTCCCAAGGCGCGCCGTGTCATGCTGGTCAAGGCATGACCGGGCCTGCGGTCCTCCGGGTGCAGGCGGGGCAGGGCGGGGCGCTGCCGGGTGGCGATGCGCTGATCCCGGTGCCCTCGGGCCAGCCCGTCACGCTGATCGAGGTGATCTGGAACGAACCCGGCCCCGAAGGACTGACGATGCGCTTCCGCTTCCTCGCGCCCGAGATCGCGGAAGGCACGGGCAGCGTCGGTTTCGACACCGCCGTGATCGACATGCAGGCCCTGTGCGACAGCTATGTCCTGCCACGGCTGGCGGGCATCGGCAGCCAGGCGTCGCAGGTCGTCGTGTCGCTGTCCGACCGCCGACTGCCCTTCGGCGAGGCCGCGCCCGAGGCGACGCAGTTCTTCGAGGCCTTCAGGATCGAGGACGGCGCCTGCATCTGGGAGGCATTCTGATGCCGACGCTAGATCTGGTAGGATCGGCGGTCATCTGCCACCCCTCTGATGTAGGGGCGCCACATTGCCGCGGGGCGGGCCCCGGCACCTGTCCTTTGGCGCTGCGGCAGGCTATTGTTTCCGGCGACCGAACCCAAGCGGTCCCAGCCTCGGAATGGGGGCGCGCGGTGGACAATGCCGTGCGGACCCTCCAAGAACACAGGAGAAGAGAGACATGTCGAACAGCACCCGCGCGATCCTCGCGCTCGCCCTTGTCGGCTTCGTGGCCGCCTGCGCCCAGAAGTCGGAACCCGTCTACGTCGAAGCCCCGGTTTCGTCCGAGCCGAGCTACACCGGCAAGTACAAGTGAACTGAACGGGCGGGCCGCGCAGCACGCGCCGCGGCCCGCCCGTCACCCCGGCGCCCGCCCCCGGCCGGAGGGCGCGGCATGATCAAGCACCGCGGCTTTCCCGGCCGCTTTCCCGGCACGGACCTCCAGTTCACCATCCGCCGCGCCAATCACCGCGATGGCGTCTCGCCGATCATCCGGCGCGAGCGGTTCCGCGACCGCAAGGCCATCGACCGCGCCGCGGACGAGGCCTTCATGGCTGCGCTCTGGACCCACTTCGGCGAGGAACCCTTCGAGCGCGGCAACCTGGATGCAGGGCGGCTGTCGTGGCTGTTCGGCCGCGAGGTACTGCCGGCCGAGGATCCCTTCGACCCCGCCAGCTATGACGCACTGCTGCGCATCGACGCGGCCCGCGCCATGGCGTCCTTTCCGCGCGTCTTTTCGGACGCGGGTGCCATTGCCGCGGGCGATGCCGACGACGACGGGGACGACGCATGACACCGCGGGCGGCAGGGCTCGGCGCCGGGGCGCCGATGGACCATGGTGTCGGGCGGCGGGAAACGGCGCAGTCAGGCCGGCCGGTTTGCGTTGCGGTTGCGCCCCGCGACGACCGGCCCCAGCATCTGCAGGCGGCCGGCACGGAAGCCATCGCGCCGCGCCGCCGGACGAGTACCCCTTCCCCAGACTCCCGGCCCGGTACGTCCAGTGCCGGGCCGGACTTTCGCCCGCGCCGGCAAGCCCTTGCCGATGGGCACGCCGAACGGGATTTTTCCTTTAACCCTGGCGCCCGTCGGCTATACTTGAAAAAAACCAACCACCCGAAAAGAGGCCGAGCATCATGCGCACATCTTCTGTCATCCTGGCTTTCGCCGCGTCCCTTGCGCTGGCGGGCTGCATGTCCACTCCGACCGAGCGCGCCCTGGGCGGTGCGGTCGCCGGCGCTGTCATCGCCGATGCGACCAAGGGCGATGTCGTCACCGGCGCGCTTATCGGCGGAGCTGCGGGCGCCGTGTCCTGCGGGATCCCCGGGCTGCCGCGCTGCCGCTGATCTGACCGCCCGCGCCGCGCGTCGGGCATCTTCCTGCCTTCAGGGACCATCCGGGCCGTCGGCCCGGGTGGTCCCTTTCGTTTTGCCGCCCGAGGGATTCCCATGTTCGACAAGATCCTGATCGCCAACCGCGGCGAGATCGCCTGCCGCGTCATCAAGACCGCCCGCCGCATGGGTATCCGCACCGTCGCCGTGTTTTCCGATGCGGATCGCGAGGCGCTGCATGTGCGCATGGCCGACGAGGCGGTGCATATCGGCCCGCCGCCCGCGGCGCAGTCCTACATCGTGATCGACCGGATCATGGAGGCGATCCGCGCCGCCGGGGCCCAGGCGGTGCACCCGGGCTATGGCTTCCTGTCCGAACGGCGCGACTTTGCCGCGACACTGGAAGCCGAGGGAGTGGTGTTCATCGGCCCGCCGTCCCCGGCCATCGAGGCGATGGGGGACAAGATCACCTCGAAGAAACTGGCGTCGGAGGCGGGTGTCAGCACCGTGCCGGGCTGGATGGGCCTGATTGCGGATGCGGACGAGGCGGTGCGGATCAGCCGGCAGATCGGCTATCCGGTCATGATCAAGGCCAGCGCCGGGGGCGGCGGCAAGGGCATGCGCATCGCCTGGAACGACGCCGAGGCAGCCGAGGGTTTCCAGTCGTCCAAGAACGAGGCGGCGGCCAGCTTCGGCGACGACCGCATCTTCATCGAGAAGTTCGTGACGCAGCCCCGCCACATCGAGATCCAGGTGCTGGCCGACAGCCACGGCAACTGCGTCTATCTGCACGAGCGCGAATGCTCGATCCAGCGGCGCAACCAGAAGGTCATCGAAGAGGCGCCCTCGCCCTTCCTAGATCCGGCCACGCGCAAGGCCATGGGCGAACAGGCCTGCGCGCTGGCCCGCGCGGTCGGCTATACCAGCGCCGGCACGGTCGAGTTCATCGTGGACGGGGCGCGCAACTTCTACTTTCTGGAGATGAACACCCGGCTGCAGGTGGAACACCCTGTTACCGAGCTGATCACCGGCGTCGATCTGGTGGAACAGATGATCCGCGTGGCGAACGGCGAGACGCTGCCGTTCCGGCAGGAGGACCTGAAGATCAACGGCTGGGCGATGGAAAGCCGGCTCTATGCCGAGGATCCCTATCGCAACTTCCTGCCCTCGATCGGCCGGCTGACCCGCTACCGCCCGCCGGTAGAAGGCCCCACCGACCGCGGCGGCATCCTGCGCAACGATACCGGCGTCTACGAGGGCGGCGAGATCAGCATGTTCTACGACCCGATGATCGCCAAGCTGTGCAGCTGGGGCGAAACGCGCGAGAAGGCCATCGAGGAGATGCGGCTGGCGCTCGACACCTTCGAGGTCGAGGGGATCGGCCACAACCTGCCCTTCTGCTCGGCCGTGATGGAGCATCCGCGCTTTCAGAAAGGCGACATTTCCACAGGCTTCATCGCCGAGGAATACCCCGAGGGTTTCAAGGGCACGACATTGGACGGGCCGACCCTGCGCCGCGTGGCCGCCGCTGCCGCCGCCATGCACCGCGTCGCCGAAATCCGCCGCACCCGCATCTCGGGCACGATGGACAATCACCAGCGCCGCGTCGGCGACGACTGGGTCGTCAGCCTGCAGGGCGGGCGGATGGCGCTGACCATCGCCGCCGACCGCGCGGGGTCCACCGTCACCTTCGCCGACGGCGGGACGCACCGGGTGGAAAGCGACTGGACGCCCGGCCAGCCGCTGGCGCGGCTGTTGGTCGACGGCGTGCCCCTGGTCCTGAAGGTCGGCAAGGTGCCCATGGGTTTCCGCATCCGCCTGAGGGGGGCCGACCTGCGCGTACTGGTGCAGACCCCGCGGCAGGCCGACCTTGCCGCGCTGATGCCTGCCAAGGCGCCGCCCGACACCTCGCGCTTCCTGCTCTGCCCGATGCCGGGGCTCGTGGTGAAGATCAGCGTGGCCGAGGGCGAGGAGGTGCAGGAGGGCCAGGCGCTGGCCACGGTCGAGGCGATGAAGATGGAGAACATCCTGCGCGCCGAACGCCGCGCCACCGTCCGCCGCATCGCCACCGCCCCTGGCGCCAGCCTGCGGGTGGACGACGTGATCATGGAGTTCGAATGACGCCCGCGCCGCACCCGGCCCTAGCGGCCCGAGGGGAAACGGTCCAGCACCTCCTGCCGGCGCAGGGGCCATTTGTCGATGGCCCGCCCGATTTCGCGCACGTCCCAGGGCAGGGGCTTGCGCAGGGTCGTGACCCCGTCCTTGTCCATGAGCACGATGCCGAAGCCGCGCGGGCGGAAGCGGGTGCGCGCGGCGCTCATCCCGGCGGGGTCGGTGTCGGTGATCACGATCACGTCGCGCTCGATCAGCGCGGGCAGGTCGCGCGCGATCAGCTCCATCTGGCGGATGAAGTTGGGGTCCTGGGGGCTGTCGGCAAACACCAGCACCGGGCGCTTCAGCCACTGGAACTCGGCCAGCGTGACGCCCTTTGCGTCGATGACCATGGACGGCTCGGCCAGCGCCTCGGGCGCGGCCGCGGCGGGCACGGCTGCCTCCTGCGCGGCCACGGCCGCGACGGGCAGAAAGACAGACAGCACAAGGACGTGAAGCGGTTTCATGCGGCCTCCGGTTGCCCCGGATATAGGACGCCCCGGCCCGAAACCCAAGCGATGATGGGATGGATGCGATGAACGACGATCTGGCTGCTTGGCGGGCGCTAGCCGCGAAGGAGTTGCGCGGTCGCGACCCCGAGACGCTGGCCTGGGACACTCTGGAGGGGATCCGCGTGCGCCCGCTCTACACCGCGGCCGATACCGCGGGGCTGGCGCACATGGGGACACTGCCGGGCGTTGCGCCCTTTGCCCGCGGCGTGCGGGCCACGATGTATGCCGGACGGCCCTGGACGATCCGGCAATACGCCGGCTTCTCGACCGCCGCCGCCTCGAACGCCTTCTACCGCAAGGCGCTTGCCGCCGGGCAGCAGGGGGTCAGCGTGGCCTTCGACCTTGCCACCCACCGCGGCTATGACAGTGACCACCCCCGCGTGGTCGGCGACGTGGGCAAGGCGGGTGTCGCCATCGACTCGGTCGAGGACATGAAGGTGCTGTTCGACGGCATCCCGCTGGACAGGGTCAGCGTTTCCATGACGATGAACGGCGCGGTGATCCCCGTTCTGGCCAGTTTCATCGTCGCGGGCGAGGAACAGGGCGTGCCGCGCGCCGCCCTGTCGGGGACCATCCAGAACGACATCCTGAAGGAGTTCATGGTCCGCAACACCTATGTCTATCCGCCCGAACCCTCGATGCGGATCGTCGCCGACATCATCGAATACACCGCCGCCGAGATGCCGAAGTTCAACTCGATCTCGATCTCGGGCTACCACATGCAGGAGGCCGGCGCGAACCTCGTGCAGGAACTGGCCTTCACGCTGGCCGACGGGCGCGAATACGTCCGCGCAGCGCTGGCGCGCGGGATGGACGTGGACGCCTTCGCGGGCCGGCTGTCGTTCTTCTTCGCCATCGGCATGAACCTGTTCATGGAGGCGGCGAAGCTGCGCGCCGCACGGCTTCTGTGGCACCGCATCATGGAGGGTTTCGGCGCGAAGAAACCCGAAAGCCTGATGCTGCGCACCCATTGCCAGACGAGCGGCGTCAGCCTGCAGGAACAGGACCCCTACAACAACATCGTGCGCACCGCCTACGAGGCGCTGGCCGCGGCCCTTGGCGGCACCCAGTCGCTGCACACGAACTCCTTCGACGAAGCCATTGCCCTGCCGACCGAATTCTCGGCCCGGATCGCGCGCAACACGCAGCTGATCCTGCAGGAGGAAACCGGCGTCACCCGCGTCGTCGACCCGCTGGCGGGCAGCTACTACGTCGAGAGCCTGACCGCCGAACTCGCCGACCAGGCCTGGGCCCTGATCGAGGAGGTCGAGTCCATGGGCGGCATGACGAAGGCGGTGATGTCGGGCATGCCCAAGCTGCGCATCGAGGAATCGGCCGCCCGCCGCCAGGCGATGATCGACCGCGGCGACGAGGTGATCGTGGGCGTCAACAAGTACCGGCTGGCCAAGGAAGACCCGATCGACATCCTCGACATCGACAACATGGCGGTGCGCGAGGCGCAGGTGGCGCGGCTGGCCGAGGTGCGGGCGGCCCGCAATGCTGCGGCCTGCGAGGCGGCGCTGGCCGAAGTGGAACGGCGCGCGCGCGAGGGCGGCAACCTGCTCGAGGCGGCGGTCACGGCCGCGCGCGCCCGGGCGACCGTGGGGGAAATCAGCATGGCGATGGAAAAGGTGTTCGGGCGCCACCGGGCCGAGGTCAGGACGCTCGCCGGCGTCTATGGCGCGGCCTACGAGGGCGACGCGGGTTTTGCCGCCATCCAGGCGGATGTCGAGGCCTTCGCGGCCGAGGAAGGCCGCCGCCCCCGCATGCTCGTCGTCAAGATGGGCCAGGACGGCCACGACCGCGGCGCCAAGGTCATCGCCACGGCCTTTGCCGACATCGGCTTCGACGTGGATGTGGGCCCCCTGTTCCAGACCCCCGAGGAGGCCGCGCAGGACGCGATCGACAACGACGTGCATGTGGTCGGCATTTCGTCGCAGGCGGCGGGCCACAAGACGCTGGCGCCGAAGCTGGTGCAGGCGCTGCGCGACGCGGGCGCGGGAGAGATCCTCGTCATCTGCGGCGGCGTGATCCCGCAGCAGGACTACGATTTTCTGAAGGCCGCCGGGGTGCGCGCGATCTTCGGCCCCGGCACCAACATCCCGGCCGCCGCGCGCGAGATCCTCGACCTGATCCGCGCCGCCCGGTCCGCCTGACGCCGCCCTGACGGGATCGTGACCGGCGGTCTCCGCCGGTCCGTGCCAGCCTGCTTCACCTTGGACAAATATCCTGCGGGGGTCCGGGGGCGCAAAGCCCCCGGCGGCCGCCCTTGGAACAGGTGGCCGATGCTGCGCGTGCTTGCCCTTCTTGCCCTTCTCGCCGCGCCCGCCCGGGCGACCGAGGTCGATGTGGCACTGGTGCTTCTGGCCGATACCACGGGATCCATCGACCAGTCGGAACTCATGTTCCAGCGCGAAGGCTATGCCCGCGCCATCACCGACCCGCGGGTGATCACGGCGATCCGCAGCACGCTCACGGGGCGCATCGCGGTGACCTATGTGGAGTTCGGGTCGGCCGACAGCCAGGCGGTGATCGTGCCCTGGACGGTGATCGGGGACGAATCCTCCGCCCGACTCTTCGCGCGGGATGTCCTGCCGCATCCGCGGCTGGCCTTCGGGCGCAACGGCTTCGGCGGGGCGCTCCTGTTCGGCAAGGCGCTGATCGAGACGGCGCCGGTCACGCCGCTGCGCAAGGTCATCGACTTCTCGGCCGACAGCACCTTCAACCGCACCGGCCCCTCGCTGCCCGCCGCGCGGGCCGAGGTGCTGGCCGCAGGCATCACGATCAACGGGCTGGCGGTCGTCTGCCTGATGTGCTCGGCCGCGACCAGCCCCGAGACGCTGGTCGAGAGCTTCCGGCGCGAGATCATCGGGGGGCCGGGCGCCTTCGTCCTCGGCGCGGCAACGGGCGACGAGTTCGTGGACGCCGTGCGCCGCAAGCTGATCCTGGAAATCGCGGGCGCCGGCGGTGTGCCGGTGATGGCGGCGGTGGACTAGGCGCACGCCCTACCGCTGCACCCCCCGCAGATGCTCGGCAATCTGCACCAGCCGCAGGGGAGTCGGTGTCAGGATGCCGTCGCCACCGTCATAGAGGACCGCCTCGCCGTCCAGCAGCGGACCAAAGGCCGGCATCGGGGAGC
>DAOLBY010000067.1:11673-15842 GCA_035324325.1 Paracoccaceae bacterium
GGGGGTGGGGGCTGGGGGCCGCGGCCCCCCCGATGGAGAGGCCCGCCACCCCGCCGAGGGCCGGGCCGAGGCCGGCCGGCGGGGCGCGCCCGTCGCCCCCGCCGGTGTAGCCCCAGATCTTGGCCATGACGCGGGTTCCGGGGAACGCGCCTCCGTTCGACGCGGAAAGCCGCGTCAGGTCCGTCGGGCGCGGCCGCATCCCCTGCGCCCCGGCCCCGTCGCCGCGACCCGAAGCGCCATGGCAGGCGGCGCAGTAGGTCGCATAGTCATCCTCTCCCGACGGCACGGGCGGGCGGGTCGCGGGCAGGCAGGCGGCAAGGGCCAGCGACAGGGCAAGGGCCGCCGCCAAGGGCAGGGCGGGGTGCTGCATCGGGGCCTCCTGGTCTCGTTTTTCCGCAGCGTGGCACGGGCGCGCGGGCGGCGCAACGCCCCTCCGGCGTCAGGCCACCCGGCCCGCGTCGAGCCGCACCACCCGGTCCATCCGCGCGGCAAGGTCGAGGTTGTGCGTGGCAATCAGCGCGGACAGCCCGGTTTCGCGCACCATCTCCATCAGAACGCCGAATACCTGGTCCGAGGTGCCGGGGTCGAGGTTGCCGGTGGGTTCGTCCGCGAGCAGCAGGCGCGGCGCATTGGCCAGCGCCCGGCAGAAGGCCACGCGCTGCTGTTCGCCCCCCGACAGCGCCGCCGGCCGGGGCCCGGCCCGCGGCCCCACCCCCACTCGATCCAGAAGCCCCTGCGCGCGGGCCTGCGCCTGTGCGGCCGGCACACCATGGGCCAGCTGCGGCAGCACCACGTTCTCCAGCGCCGAGAACTCGGGCAAGAGGTGGTGGAACTGGTAGACGAACCCCACCTCGGCCCGCCGCGCCAGCGTGCGCGCGCGGTCGGGCAGGCCGGTCATCGCCCGCCCCCCCAGCCGCACCACGCCAGCGTCCGGCAGGTCCAGCAGCCCCGCGATGTGCAGCAGCGTGGACTTGCCCGCGCCGGACGGCGCGACCAGCGCCACGACCTCGCCCCGCGCCACGCTCAGGGATGCGCCGCGCAACACCAGAACCTCGCCCGGCCGGCCGCGGTTGTAGCCCTTGTCGATGCCGTCCAGAACCAGCGCCGCGTCATTCATAGCGCAGCGCCTCCACCGGGTTCATCCGCGCCGCGCGGCGGGCCGGGAAGATGGTGTCGACGAACGACAGCCCGAGCGCCAGCGCCACCGCCGAGGCCACGTCGCCGCGCAGCAGTTTCGCGGGCAGCGCATAGATGCCGCGAACCGAAGGGTCCCAGACCCCGCCGCCGGCCACCCAGTTGATCGCGCCGAAGACCGTCTCGATGTTCAGCGCGAACAGGCATCCCAGGATCACCCCCGCGACGGTCCCCAGGATGCCGGTCGTGGCCCCGCACAGGAAGAAGATGCGCAGGATGGCGCCCTCGGTCAGTCCCATCGTGCGCAGGATTCCGATGTCGCGGCCCTTGTTCTTGACCAGCATGATCAGGCCCGAAACGATGTTCATCGCCGCGATCAGCACCAGCACCGACAGGATGACGAACATCACGTTGTCCTCGATGTCGAGCGCGCGCAGGAAGGCGCCGGCGCTGTCGCGCCAGGTCCAGATGAGGGCGCCCTCGCCGGCCGCGATGCCGATCGGGCCGGCCATGGCGTCGGCCGCCTCGGGGTGGGCGAGCATCACCTCGATCTCGTCGGCCAGCCCCTCGCGGTTCAGGAAGGCCTGCGCTTCCTCGAGGGGCAGGTAGGCGCGCGTCCTGTCGATGTCCCACCGTCCGGCGGTGAAGATATGGACGACCTCGTAGGCCTTGACACGGGGCGTCGTGCCGAAGGCCGTGCGCGCCCCGTCGGGCGAGATCAGGCGCAGCCGGTCGCCCACCCGCAGCCCGAGTTCCCGCGCAACGCCCGACCCGATGGAGATGCCTTCGGGTAGGCGCGACAGTTCGCCCTCCTGTGCCTCGCCCTTCGCCACGCGGGGGATGCCGGCGATGTCGTCGGGCCGCATGCCGTAGACCTCGACCCCCGCGTTGCTCCCGCCGGCCGAGGCCATGACCTGTGCCCGCACCATGGGCGCGGCCCGGGTGACGCCGGGAAGGCCGCGGACGGCGTCGGCCACGGCATCGAAGTCCGCAAAGCCCCGCCGAGTGGCGCCGGTCGCGTCCACCGTGGTCGCGGCATAGACGGTCACATGGGCATTGGCGCCGAGGATCGTGTCGACGAACTCGGCCCGGAACCCGGCCCGCACTGCAAGCGTGGCGATCAGCGCGAAGACGGCCAGCGTGATGCCGATCAGGCTGATCCAGGTCATCGTGCTGACCCCGCCCTCGACCCGCTTCGCCCGCAGGTAGCGCCAGGCGATCATGCGCTCATGCGCCGCGAACGGGGCAGGGGGGCGGGGGGCGGGGCTCGACAATGCGCGTCCTTCGGGGCAGCGGTGCGGGCGCCACTTAGGGGGGCGGGGCGCCCGGGGTCAAGCCGGGTGGCCGCCGCAGTCCGGCCGCCCCATGCGCCCTGGCGACACGCGCATCAGCTTGAACACGGTCAGTTGATGGCGGTTGATGCCGGCATGGACGCAGCGCATCCCGCCGCGGTCATAGCTGCGCATCTGCCGCTGGAAGTCATCGAAGGCCTCCATGTAGTCGCGTCGCTCGAGGTTGTGGGCCTGTACCGGATTGGTGATGACCAGGACGCTTTCGCGCGCCAGCCGGCCGAACTCGTCGATCACGGCCATCCAGTCGGCCGGATGGCAGTAGTGTTCGAGCGCGTCCAGACAGATGACGCAGTCAAAGCTCAGGTCGTCGTAGGGATAGGGCAGCGCGCCGCCATCGAAGAGATCCACCTGGAGGTTGAGCGAGGCAATGATCGGCTCGTAGGGCCAGACCGCAGTCTCGACCTTTCCCTCGACCGAGCCGTTGGCGGGAAGGTCGTATTCGTTGACGGCGCGATAGCGGGTATCATCCAGATCGCCCTGGCCGAGGAAATTCGGAAAGTCGTTGCCGCGCACACGGTGCCCCTTGTGGCGCAGGATCTCCAGCGTGGCGCCATGGGCGGTGGACATCTCCAGCACTGCACGGCGCGGCGCGGCCGGAGACATCAGTTCGGGCATGTGCTGCAGCAGGATGGCCCATGACCGCCGAATGTTCTTGAACCGCACCACGTACTTGCGCTGAAGCCGGCGGCCGATCTGGGCCAGGTCGTCGGGGTCGATCGCATAGGGGCGCGCGAACTCTTCGGGCGGAAGGTCGTCGAAAGCGGCAAGCACCTCATTGACCGCCGGCTGGCGACCCGTCTTGCTTTCCAGAAACTCGGCGTAGAAGGATTCCCGCAATGCCCTGATTTCCTCAGAGAATCCGGCGTATCCGTCCCGATGGCCCGTGGGATAGCGCTCCTCGTGCCTGATCAGCGCCGCGTGTGACAACCGCATGTCCGCCTCCGTCCCGCGCCGGTTCGTCCGGCGTCGCCTGCCCGTCGCGCAAGCCTGTCGAAGTCCGGCTGCTCCGGGCAAGCGTTTTTGGCCGCCCGGGGAACGTTTCGGCTGGCTATTGGGGCTGGCTGGTGCCGGTCCGCAACAGGTGGTGTGCTTCAGCGTCCGGCGTAGATCGCGGCGATGCGGTCCACGGCGGTCGCGGCGGTCATCTCTTCGCTCTCGCCGGTGCGGCGCGAGGTCAGTTCCACCTTGCCTGCGGCGAGGCCGCGCGGGCCGACCGTGATGCGCCAGGGCAGGCCGATCAGGTCCATCGTGGCGAACTTGGCCCCTGCGCGTTCGTCTCGGTCATCATAAAGGGGTTCGAGCCCGCGGGCGCACAACAACTGGTAGATCTCGGCGCAGGCGGCATCGGTGCCGGCGTCGCCCTGCTTGAGGTTCACGAGGCCCGCCGGATAGGGCGTCACCCCCTCGGGCCAGATGATCCCGCGGTCGTCGTGGCTGGCCTCGATGATCGCGCCGAGCAGGCGGGACACGCCGATGCCGTGGCTGCCCATCTCGACCGGCACGCGGCTGCCGTCGGCCGTCACCACCGTCGCGCCCATGGCCGCCGAATACTTGGTGCCGAAGTAGAAGATCTGCCCCACCTCGATGCCGCGACCGACGCGGCGGCGGTCTTCGGGGATCGCCTCGAACAGGGCGGGGTCGTGGGTTTCGTCCGTGCGGGCGTAGAGTGTGGTGAATTCCCTG
>DAOLBY010000269.1:0-2514 GCA_035324325.1 Paracoccaceae bacterium
CGCCGCCAGGTCTGACCGCCCTCCATCGACGGGCCGCGGTTGTGGCCGATACCGGTGCCGCCGCTCACATCCCCCACTCCCGCAGCCGGGCAACATAGCGCGCCAGCGTGTCGATCTCGAGGTTCACGTCGTCGCCCTCGGCCACCGCGCCCCAGGTCGTCACGGTCTGTGTGTGCGGGATCAGGTTCACCCCGAACTCGGCCCCCGCCACCTCGTTCACCGTCAGCGAGGTGCCGTTCAGGCAGACCGACCCCTTGGGCGCCACGAACCCGGCCAGATGGTCGGGCGCGCGGAAGGTGACGCGCAGGCTGTCGCCCTCGGACCGCAGGCCCACGACCCGCGCCAGCCCGTCCACATGGCCGCTGACGATGTGCCCGCCCAACTCGTCACCCACCTTCAGCGCGCGTTCCAGGTTCAGCCGCCGCCCGGGCGCCCATGCGCCGGCGGTCGTCTTGCTGATGGTCTCGGCCGACACCTGCACATCGAACCAGTTGCGCGGAGCGGACCCCAGCGCCACCACCGTCAGGCAGACCCCGTCGCAGGCGATCGACGCGCCGATGTCGATGCCCGCGGGGTCGTAGGCCGTGCCGATGCGGAACCGCGTGTCGCCCGCGCGCTCCGCGTCCAGAACCTCGCCCATATCGGTGATTATGCCGGTGAACATCGCCCGCCCCCATCGCCGCCTGCCCTTCGGGACGTAGCCGCGCCCGCGGTCCCCCGCAAGCCCCGCCCCAATTCCGCCCGCTTCGCCGCGCAGGATGCCCGAGGGGCAGCTTCCCCTTTGCGCGGTCCCGCGTCATGCTGGGCCGCGTCCGAACATGGAACCTGCATGGACCCCGCAACGCGCGCCACCGGCGAGGGCCGTCGCTTCCTGCTCCTCCAGGGTCCGCACGGGCCCTTCTTCGGCCGTCTGGCGCGGATGCTGCGGGCGGCGGGGGCCGAGGTCTGGCGCGCAGGCTTCAACCGGGGCGACCGCGCCTTCTGGTTCGACCGCGCCGCCTACATCCCCTGGCGCGGCACGGTCGAGGACTGGCCCGAGGGCCTCCGCGCCATCATCGCCGACAAGGGCATCACCGACATCGTGCTTTACGGCGACACGCGCCCCGTGCATGCCGCCGCGGCCGAGACCGCCCGCGCCCTGGGCCTGACGCTGCATGTGTGCGAGGAAGGCTACCTGAGGCCCTACTGGGTCACCTACGAACGCGGCGGATCGAACGGGCACTCGCGGCTGATGGACCTGACGGTGGACCAGATGGCCGCGGCGCTTGCGCGATCGGATGCCGACGGCCTGCCCGACGCCCCCGCCCGCTGGGGCGACATGCGCCAGCACATGTTCTGGGGCGCGCTCTACCACTGGTTCGTGCTGACGGGGTTCCGCGACTACCGGAACTTCCGCCCGCACCGCGCGCTGACCGTGCGGCAGGAGTTCCTGCTGTATCTGCGCCGCTTCCTGATGATGCCCTTCCACCGCTGGGAACGCATGGTCGAGACCCTGCGCATCCGCTTGGGCGGGTTTCCCTATCACCTCGTCCTGCTGCAACTCGAACACGACACGAGCTTCCAGAAGCATTCGCCCTTCTCGACCATGGCCGAGTTCCTCGACCTGGTGATCGACGGCTTCACCCGCGGCGCCCCGCCGCATCACCGGCTGGTGTTCAAGGCGCACCCGCTCGAGGACGGGCGCACCCCCATCCGCGCCGACATCCGCCGCCTGGCCCGCGCGAAGGGCATCGCGCATCGGGTGCATTTCGTGCGGGGCGGCAAGCTGGCTGGCCTTCTGAACCGCGCGCGGTCGGCCGTCACGGTCAATTCCACCGCCGGCCAGCAGGTCCTGTGGCGCGGGCTGCCGCTGCGCATCTTCGGCGCCGCGATCTACGGCAAGCCCGAGTTCGTGTCGTCGCAGCCGCTGCCCGAGTTCTTCGCCAACCCCGCCCGGCCCGACGCCCGCGCCTACCGCACCTTCCGCCACTATCTTCTGGAAACCAGCCAGGTGGCCGGCGGCTTCTACTCCTCGCGGGGGCGGCGCGAGTTGCTACGACAGGTAGTGGACATGATGCTGATGCCGCAGGATCCCTATGACGCGCTGATCGCCGGGATCGCGGCGCCACGGCAACAGTTGCGCCTCGTGACCTGAGGATTGTTTTGGGTGCTGGCACAATTACCCGTCTTTCTGTAGGGTTGCAGGCAAAACTTAAACAACGACAAGAAAACGCTCCCGCAAACAGGAGTTCGAGCAGTGCAGGCAAAGTCGGTTCGGATCGCCCGCGGGGCGATCCTTTGTGCAGTCTTGCTGGCGGTCGGTGCCTGCGGATTGCCGCGCTCGGGACCGAACAAGGCCGAGATTTTCAAGGGTTCGGTGCTGAAGGAGGGCGATGCCTTCATCGTCGCCGTGAACCCCCGGGTGACCCGCGCGACCGCCGTGGTGCCCGCGCTCGGCTTCGCGTCGAACTTCCGCAACGCGGGCGTGATGGGGTCTGACGTGATCGCCGCAGGCGACACGCTGTCGCTGACGAT
>DAOLBY010000068.1:0-2286 GCA_035324325.1 Paracoccaceae bacterium
CGCCTTCAGCATCACCGGCAGCGCCAGCAGGCCCATCAGCGTGACGACCGCGCCGACGATGCCGGTGGCGGTGGCGAACAGCGCGCAGGTGATCAGCGCCGCCACCCCCATCGACCCCGGCACGTTGCGGGTGGCGACCGCCAGCGTGGTGAACAGCTTGTCCACGATGTTGGCGCGTTCGACGATGTAGCCCATGAACAGGAACAGCGGGATCGCCGTCAGCACCTCGTTCGAGATGACCGTGTAGGTCTGGTTCACGAACAGGTCGAAGATGCGGTTGTTGTAGAACCCCTCCAGCCACAGCCGGGTCGATTCCCACCAGCCCGCGTCCTCGGTCAGCCGGTTGTAGCCGCGCCACATCCGGCCGGGGTCGAAATAGGCGTAGTAGCCAAAGCCGATCCCCAGCGCCATCAGCGTGAAGGCGATGGGAAAGCCCAGGAACACGAAGCCGATGAAGATGGCCAGCATCATCAGGGCGACTTGCGGATCGGTCACGGTGCGATACTCCGGTCAGTTCGGCTTCGGGACGTCTGCGGGCGGTACGGGCGGGGTCAGTCGGCCTTGCCGGCAGCCTGCGCCTGCTTCATCAGGACGGTCTCGGTCTCCTCCACGTCGTCCTCGGCCACGAGCCAGCGGTTCTCGCGCATGCAAAGGATGCAGCGGAAGACCTGGGCGATGCCCTGGATGAACAGCAGGATGCCGGCCGCCACGATCACCGTCTTGAACTGGTAGATCGGGATGCCGGCCGGCGAGTTGATCGAGACCTCGGTATAGCTCCAGGACCGCGCGGCGTATTTCCAGCCGGCGAAGATCAGGGCGAGGATCCCGGGGAAGAAGAAGAAGATGTACAGGATCAGATCCACCAGCGCCTGCGTGCGCGGCTGCCAGGTGCGGTACAGGAAATCGCCCCGCACATGCCCGCCGCGCGACAGCGTGTAGGCGCCGCCCATCATGAACAGCGTGCCGTACATGATGAAGGACACGTCGAGCGACCAGGGCGTGGGGCTGTTGAAGACATAGCGCACCAGCACCTCGTAGCTGACCCCGAAGGTCATCAGGAGGATCAGCCAGCCGAAGGTCTTGCCGAACCAGGCCGACAGATTGTCGGCGAAGGCGATGTAGGCGCGCATCCCGTCCCCCGCTTCACGCTGCGAAAGGGCCGGGGGCGCTCGCGTCGCCCCCGGCCATCGTCACCCGGCCCCGCGGGCCGGTCAGAGCTTCAGCTTGCCCGGGAAGTAGTGCTCGTAGGCCAGGCCGAGGTCGGGGGCGTTCATCAGCTCGTAATAGGCGACCTTCTCGACCCACTCGCGCTGGCTGTCCATGACCTTCTTGCTGAAGGCGTCGGCCTCCAGTTCGACGATCAGCTTGTCCCAGGCCTCGAGCTGGCCGGCGAGGATTTCCTTCGAGGTGCGGTGTACGGTGACGCCGTTCTGGGTCTGCAGTTCCTCGAGGTCCTTCGAATATTCGCGCATGGCCAGCGCGAGGTTCGACGTGGCCGAGGCCTCGACCGCGTATTTCAGGATCGCCTGCAGGTCGGGGTCGAGATCCTCGAGGAAATCCTTGTTGAACAGGAACTCGAAGGCTTCCGACGCCTGGTGGTAGGACGACAGGTAGTAGTTCTTGGCCACGTCCTGCGCGCCGAAGCGGCGGTCGGAGGAGGGGTTGTTGAACTCGAAGGCGTCGATGACGCCGCGCTCCATCGCCGGCACGATCTCGCCGCCCGGCAACTGGGCGACCGACATGCCCATGGCCTGCAGCAGGTCGGCGGCAAGGCCCACGGTGCGGTACTTGAAGCCCTGGATGTCGGCCAGGGTGTTCACCTCGCCCTTGAACCAGCCGAAGGGCTGCGCGGGCATCGGCATGCCCATCATCCCCACGACGTTCAGCCCCAGGATGTCCTGCGTCAGTTCGCGGTACAGGTCCGCCCCGCCGCCCTGGTAGAACCAGCCGAGCATGGTGGTGGCCGAGCCGCCGAAGACCGGGCCGGTCCCGAAGAACGACGCCGCCTTGGACTTGCCGTACCAGTAGACGGGCACGGTGTGGGCCATGTCGATCACGCCGTCATTCACGCCGTCCATCACCTGGAAGGCACCCACGACCGCGCCGGCCGGCAGCAGGTCGATCGACAGCCGGCCGCCCGCCATTTCCTGCACGCGCGCCACATATTCGCGCGCGAAATCCATCCAGATGTCCGACGCGGGCCACGAGGTCTGCATCTTCACGACCAGCGGCGCCTGCGCCAGCACGGCCGGGGCCGCCAGTGCCGCACCCGCCGTGGCGCCACCC
>DAOLBY010000068.1:2296-9487 GCA_035324325.1 Paracoccaceae bacterium
ACCCCACCGAGGGGCCGGACCGGGCGCGGGGGGTCCCCGCCCACGGGCCCGGGGGGCGCCCCGCCGAGCGCGCGGGGCCGGCCCGGACCCCCCCCGCCGTGGCGCCACCCAGGGCTGCGCCCGTGCGCAGGAACGAACGGCGCGACAGCGCCTTGGATTGCGTCTGCGTCATAGTGTCCTCCCGAGACATGTTATGATGATCCGTGTCAGCGATGCCGGCCGGATTTGGTAAGGAATACTCACCAATTCGGGGATTTCAACCCATTGACCGCGAAAAACCGCCCCGCGGGACGATTTTTCGCTGCCGGCCGCGCAGGATGCGGCATCGCGCAGCGGTGGTGGCGCTAACGCCGCCAGCGCTTCGGAAGAATCAATGCGGGGCGCGCGCGGCGCGCAGCCCCTCGGCCACGGCCGGAAGGGCCCGCAATGCGCGTTCGTGGGCGCCCGACCCGGCCAGGTCGGCCGCGCGGTCCCAGGCTGCGCGCAGGTCCTCCGCTGCGCCGGCCGACAGCGCCGCCTGCAACGGCGCGGCGATGGTTCGGGCGGCGCGGTCCCAGGTGTCGCGTGCCCGCCCGGCACGCCGGATCCCCGCCTGCACCTTGCGCAGCCCGGCCAGCGCGCCGCGCGGATCGCCCGCCTTCAAGAGCCTGCGCGCCTCGTCCAGAAGGTCGCGCAGCGCCGCGGCCGGCGGGCCGTCGAAATCGCCGATCCGCTCGTCGGCCTCGTCCATCGCGCGGATCAGGCGGGCGTCCACCGGGTCGCCCCGGCGGGCGTCGGCGGGTTCGGGCGCGCGGGCGGCTGCCGACGGCCCCGCGGGCCCGGGGGCGGCCGCCGCCGGCGCCTCGCGCGACAGCCGCGCCACCACCATCTCGAGCTTGGACAGCGCGCGCTCGGCCTCCTCCGGCCGACCGTCGCGAAGCAGGGCGGCCACCCCGGCAAACCCGGCCGCGGTGCGGTCGGCAAAGGACGGCGGCACCGCCGCCAGGTCGGGCCGAAGCGCGCGCAACCGCTGCGCGATCTCGGCCGGGCTGACGGCGGGCGGCTCCTCCGCGTCGGGCACGTCGGCCTCGGGCTCGGGTTCGGGCGCGTCGGCCAGCGCGTCGATCGCCTCGTCGTCGTCACCCAGGTCGAAGGCCTCTGCCAGAACCTCGACATCGCTGTCGATGACGTTGCCCTCGGGGTCCATCACCACGACGTTGAGGTAGATCTTGTGCGACCTCAGGTAGCGTTTGAACTTCTTGGCCAGCTGCTTGATCGTGCGTTCGCAGGTCAGGTCCAGTTCGGTCCCCGAGACCTGGAACGTCCCGAAGGCCGACCGCGTGCCCGCCCCGTCATGCAGCGCGATGCGGCCCAGCACGTCGGGCGACTTGCGCAGGTGGGCCGCCAGGAATTCGTCGTCGTCGTCGGTAGTGCCGGGGTTGTAGCCGAAGGCGACCGGAATGCGGCGCGATGCCTTGATCAGCTTGCGCAGCTTGTCGTCGTCGATGGGAAACTCGCTGGCCATGACGCCCCCGAAAGGTCCGAATGAATGGCGCCGAGTGTGCCGGCCGGCCCCTGCCCGGTCAACCCTGCCGGCCGGTCGCAGGGCCGGAGGTGCTGCGGGCCAGAACCGCCACCGCCGCCAGTCCCACAGCCATCACGATCAGGGCCGCCGGCGCCGCCTCGCCCAGCCGTTCGAGCGAGGCAAGCTCGTAGACCCGGGTGGCCAGCGTGTTCCAGTTGAACGGGCGCAGCAGCAGCGTCGCCGGCAATTCCTTGACGCAATCGACAAAGACGATGAGCGCCGCCACCCCCACCGATCCGCGCATCAAGGGCAGGTGGACGGCCCGCAGCGCCCCCCCCGGCCCGCGGCCCAGAGACCGCGCGGCCATCGGCAGCGACGGCGCGATCCGGCCCATGGCACCGTCGACCGCGCCCTGCGCGATGGCGAAGAAGCGCACCGCATAGGCCAGGACCAGCGCCGCGGCCGTGCCGGTCAGCAGCAATCCGGGGTCGTGCCCCGTCACCGCCAGAACCGCATCGGCCAGCCGGTGGTCCAGCGCGGCCAGCGGCACCAGAAGCCCCAGCGCCAGCACCGCCCCGGGGGCGGCATAGCCCAGCGTCGTGACCGGCAGCGCCGCGCGGGAGACCGCGCCGCCCCGCATCCGAACCGCATAGACCAGAACCACCGCCGCGCCCACTGTCAGCGCCGCCGCCGCAGCGCCCACGACCACGGTGTTCACCAGCGCCTCGGCCAGCCCCGGCGCGACCCAGGCGCCGGGCCGGCGCAGCCCGTGGGACAGCATCACCCCCACCGGCAGAAGGCAGCCGACGGCGAAGGGCACAAGACAGGCCAGCGTCGCCGCCCAGCCCCGCCAGCCCCGGAGCGCCTGCGCCACCACCGGCCGGTCCGACCGCGCCACGCGGTGGAACCGCGCGCCGCGGCGCCCTGCCCGCTCCAGCCCCAGCAGAAGGCCCACGAAGGCCAGCACCACCAGCGCGATCTGCGCTGCTCCGCCCACATTTCCAGCCGTCAGCCAGGTCGAGAAGATGCCGGTCGTGAGCGTCGGCACCCCGAAATGCGCGACCGTCCCGTAATCGGCCACCACCTCCATCAGCGCCAGCGCGACGCCCATGGCGATGGCCGGCCGCGCCATCGGCAGGCCGACGCGCCAGAACAGTCCCCAGGGCCCGGCGCCGAGTGCGCGCGCCACCTCGTAGGTCGCGCCCGACGCCTCGCGGAACGCGGCGCGGGCCAGCAGATAGACGTAGGGATACAGCGCCGCAGACAGGATCACGACAGCCTTGCCGCGGCTGCGCACGGCCGGAAACCAGTAGTCGCGCGCCGAAGTCCAGCCCATCATCCCGCGCAGGCCGGTCTGCACCGCCCCGGAATAGTCCAGCAGGTCGACCACCGCATAGGCGCCCACATAGGCCGGGATCGCCAGCGGGAACAGCAGCGCATGGGTCAGCCAGCCGCGCCCGGGAAACCGGTACATCACGACCAGCCAGGCCGTGACCGTGCCCGCCGCTGCCGCCAGCACCGCCACCCCCGCCATCAGCGCCAGCGTGTTGCCGGCATAGCGCGGCAGCGCGTGGCGAAGCATGTGCGGCCAATGCTCCGTTCCGCCCGAGGCGGCGATCCAGGCGACCGACAGGATCGGCGCCGCCACCACCCCGGCGATCAGCAGCGCGGCCAGCGACCAGGGGTCGGGCATCAGGCGGCGGATCCGCGGCGCAACTATCCGAGCGATTTCGTCGGGCATTTCCGGCGCCTAGCACGATCGGGCTTTCGCTGTCCAGAAACCCCGCTATGCTCCGCCCCGGCCGGCGCAGCCCGGCGCCGCTGGCAGGGCCTTCATGCGCATCGTCTATCACCTCGGCGTGCATTGCACCGATGACGAGCGCCTGCTGCGCACGCTTCTGCGCAACAGGGGTGCGCTGTCGGCCGAGGGCATCGCGGTGCCCGGGCCGACGCGCTATCGCACGCTCCTGCGCGATACGGCCAAGCAGCTGCGCGGCCAGCCCGCAAGCCGCGACACCCAGGCCATGATCCTTGACCAGATCATGGACGAGGACCGCGCCGACCGGCTGGTGCTGAGCTGGGAGAACTTCCTCGGTTTCTCGCAGACCGCGGTGCAGCGCAACATGCTCTACCCTTCCGGCCCCGAGCGGATGGCGGCCTTTGCCGCGATCTTCCCCGAGATCGAGCACGAGTTCCACCTCGCCATCCGCAACCCTGCGACCTTCCTGCCGGCCATCGCGGCCAAACAGCAGGCCGAACCCGCCGATGCCTTCCTGGCCGCGACCGACCCCGCGCAGCTGCGCTGGTCGGACCTCGTGGCGGGCCTGCGGCGCGCCTGCCCGGACGTACCGGTGACGGTCTGGTGCGACGAGGATACGCCGCTTCTGTGGCCCGAGGTCGTGGCGGCGGTCGCCGGACACGGGCCGGACACGGCCATCGACGGGACCGACGACGTGCTGGTGCAGATCATGCGGCCCGAGGGTCTGGCGCGGATGCGCGCCTATCTGGCCGAACACCCGCCCGCCGACGCGGTGCGGCGGCGCCGCGTGGTGTCGGCCTTTCTCGACAAGTTCGCGCTGCCCGAGGCGATCGAGCAGGAACTTGACCTGCCCGGACAGGACGAAGGCGCGATCGCCCGCCTGACCGAGGCCTATGACCGCGATGTGGCGCGGCTGATGCGGATGGACGGCGTGAACGTGCTGGTGCCGTGAGGCGGGTCAGGCCATCCCCAGCGCGGCCTTGTAGACCTCGAGGATTTCCTCTTCTTCCGCCACCTCGTCGGGCTTGCGCTTGCGCAGCGCGATCACCTTGCGCATGACCTTGGTGTCGTAGCCGCGGCCCTTCGCCTCGGCGAACAGCTCCTTCTCCTGCTCGGCGATGTCGCGCTTTTCGGCAGCCAGCTGTTCGGCGCGCTCGATGAACTGGCGCAGTTCGTCGGCGGTCACGGTGTAGGCATCGGGGCTGGCGGACATCGGGGGCTCCTTGGATCAGACGCGGGCTTCCTACCGGGCAGAGCGGCGGGCTTCAACCGTGCCCGTCAGACGAATGCCGCCATCCGGTCGAAGCCCAGACGCGGGTTGCGCGGGCGGAAGGCGGCGGGGTCGGCCCAGCCGATGTTGACCAGCATGTCCACCTCCCATTCCTGCCGGTCGGCGGTGAAGGCCGCGGCCACCTTCGCCCGGTCGAAGCCCGACATCGGACCGGCCCCGAGGCCCAGGGCGCGGGCCGCCATGATCAGGTATCCCGCCTGAAGCGTGCCGTTGCGCCGGGCGCTCTCGGCCGCGGCCTGTGGCTGACCGTCGAAATAGCCGCGCACGTCCTGCGCCGGCCAGACCTCCGGCAGGTGGCGCCAGAAGCCGCGGTCGTGGCAGAGGATGGCGGTGACCGGCGCGGCCATCGTCTTGGCGCGGTTCGCGCCCGACAGCGCGGGCGACAGCCGTGCCTTGGCCCCGGCGCTGTCCACCAGGATCAGCCGCAGCGGCTGCTGGTTGAAGGCCGTGGGGCCCATCCCCGCCAGGTCCACCATGCGACGGATCAGACCGCGCGGCACCGGACGGTCAAGCCATCCATGCGCCGTATGCGTGCCGAAGAGCGCGTCCAGCGCCGCCTCGCCGACCCCGTCGCCCACCGCCATGCCGCCGCCCCGCTTGCCAATCCGCCCCGCGATCCGATAGGGGCAGCCGGCGGCAGGGGCAAGCGGGGTGCGCGGGCGATGGAATGGCTGGTCTGGGCGGGCGTCGCGATGACGCTTCTGGGCGTCGCGGGGCTGGCGCGCTGCGTGCAGCTGGCCTATCGCGTGCGCAAGGGCAACCTGCCGCCCGATCAGGCACGCGCCACGCTGCAGAAGGTGGTGGCGCTCAACATGGGGGCGCTCGGGCTGTCGGCGCTCGGGCTGGCGGCGGTGGTCGCGGGCATCCTGCTGGGCTAGGCCCTTTCAGGCGTTCAGCACCGCGGGCTTGATGTCGTCGCGCACCATGCGGTCGACCATCGGCGCCGGCGACCAGATCTCGGGCGCCTCCGCCCCCCAGCGGTTCAACTCGGCCCGCACGAGGATCAGCCCGCGTTCCTCGGCCCAGAGCATCGGGCCGGGCACATGCCGCGGCCAGCCGAGGCCGTGAACCAGCGCGAGGTCGATGTCGGAGGGCCGCAGCGCCGCGCCCTCGCCCAGCAGGCGGAAGCCCGCGTTCGCCATTGCCGCCCGCAGCCGCACCTCGGCCTCGTCGCTGTCGGCGGCAGGACCCCCCGGGGCGTCCCCCTCGATCGAGATGTTCCATCCCGCCAGCACCCCGCCCACCGCCGCCGCGCCCAGCCGCGGCACGAGGTGACGCGCCGCCGCCGCGAGCGCCGCGGCCAGCGTGGCCGTGATGCCGCGGCCGCGGGCCTGCACCGCCACACGGTCGATCCGGCGCAGGAAGGCCAGCACCGTCGCCACCGCCTCGGGCGCCGTCGTCTCGCCCACCAGCATCTCGGCCAGCCGCCGCCCATGCGGCAGGATCAGACCCATCGACCGCGGCCCCGGCTGCGCGGGCCGGCCCAGCACGACGAACGGCGCGCCCGGCACCCGGCCCTCCGCCGCGCGGGGCGGCAGCACGGCCCCCGGTTCGGCGAAGGCGCCGGTGAGCAGCACCAGGTCGGCCGGCGCCTCGTCCCCGGCCGGCGCCTCGCCCGACAACGCCGGCGACAGGCGTGCCCAGTCGGCCTCGCGCGCGGAAGACGCCATGCGGCCCTCGGCCACCAGCGCCTCCTGGCGGGCAGCCACCGCCTCCAGCCCCGCGACCAGCGCCGCGCGGTCGGCATCGGCCAGCGTCACCGCAAGGCCGCCGGCCAGCGCCGCCCGCGCCGCCTCGGCCCCCTCCGCACCCGCGCCCAGGATCAGGACATGGTGCAGGGGTGCCGCAGCGGCCCCCGCGCCGGGCATCCCGCCGGCACGGCGCTCGGCGCAGAAGGGGGCGCGCAGCGCGCGGGCAGCGTCGGACTGCACCAGGTCGCCGAAGGCCGCGGCCTCGAACTCCAGCCCCATGTCGAAGGGCAGAAGCATCGCCGCCTCGACGCAGTCGGCGATGCGCGCGGGGGCCGGCACCGGGGCCGATGCCGCCGCCGCCCGCGCCGCCGCCACTGCCGCGGCAAAGGCGCGCGGGTCGCGCATCCCCTCGGTCCTGTCGCGCGTCGGCAGCGGGCGGTGGCCCGCCATCTCGGCTGCCAGCGCGATGGTGGCCTCGGTGAGCCCGCCCTCGACCACCCGGTCGATGGCACCCATCGCCAGCGCCTCGGCCGCGGCCACCGGCCGGCCTGTCGTCATCAGCCGCAGCGCCTGTTCGGCGCCGATCAGTCGCGGCCGCCGCTGCGTGCCCCCGGCGCCCGGCAGGATCCCGAGGTTGACCTCGGGCAGCCCCACCCGTGCGTCCGACCGCGCGACCCGGGCATGGGCGGCCAGCGCCACCTCGAACCCGCCCCCCAGCGCCGTGCCGTGCAGCCCGGCAACCACGGGCTTCGGGCAGTCCTCGATGGCATTGCAGACCTCGGTCAGCCGCGGGCCGGCGGGCGGCAGGCCAAACTCGGCGATGTCGGCGCCGGCGGGAAAGGTCCGCCCCTCGGCCAGGATGGCGACGGCAGCGATATCGGGATCGGCCGCGGCGGCGCGGATGCCGGCTTCGTGCGCGGCGACGTGGAAGCCCGGGCAGAAGGCG
>DAOLBY010000068.1:9497-15696 GCA_035324325.1 Paracoccaceae bacterium
CGCGGTTGCCGGCCAGAAGGCCGGCGCGCCCCTCCTGCGACAGCGCGTTGACCGGGGGCGCGTCGATCACCAGCGCAAGGACCGGCCCCACCCGTTCCTGCCGCACGAATTCCTGCGACACGGGGCCGCACGGCCCTTCGGCGCCCGCCTCTGGCTGATCCATCCCCGCCCCCGCCGGTTCTCCGGTTCCGCGCGCATTAAGCGGGCAGCCCGCCGGCTTGTCCATCCCGTGCGGGCCGGAATTGCCCCGTCAGACCGGCATGTTGTCGAAATCGGCCTCGTCCGCTTCCTTGGCCACCGGACCACCGGGCAGGCCCGGCATCAGCGCCGCCAGAGCGCGCATCTCGGCCAGAAGCAGGTCGGCTGCAGGCGAGGACGGAGGCTGTTCCGTCTCGGGATCGGGGTCGTGGGTGGGGCGCTCCCTGCTCATCCATGGGCCTCCTCGGTTGCTTCGGCGCAATTGCGGCACAGCGGCGTCGAGGGGATCGCGTCCAGCCGTGCCGGGGGAATGTCCTGACCGCAGCGGGCGCAAAGGCCGTAGTCGCCAGCGGCGATCCGGTCGAGCGCAGCGCGGATCCGGCGCACTTCGGCCTGTGCGGCAAGGCCGAGACCTTCCAGAACCTCGTCCTCCTCGCGTTCCGTGGCACGCTCCTCCCAGTCGGGGTCGGGCGTGTCGTCCAGCCGGTCCTCGATCCGCACGAGGCGGCGGTCAAGCTCGCGCAGGCGGGCGACCAGGGCCGCGCGGCGGGTGGCAAGATCGGTCATCCGGGTTCCTCCTGCCGGCCATCCTCGCAAGCCGTCCCGCCCCACCGCCTTGATGCAGGTCAAGCCCTTCCCGCGGGGCGCGAAGGAATATCACATTCAAAACTTGAAATGTATCCCGTTCTGACCATATACTGCCCGCAGACAGCCAAGCGAGGCACGACCATGTCCCCCATCATCCACCCCTTCTTCGACGAAGCGACCAATACCCTGACCTATGTCGCGCAGGAACCCGAGGGCCGCGCCTGCGCCGTGGTCGATTCGGTGCTCGACTTCGACTATGCCTCGGGCCGCACCGACACGCGGTCGGCCGATGCCGTGATCGCCTTCATCCGCGACAAGGGCCTGGACCTGCAGTGGATCCTCGAAACCCATGTCCACGCCGACCACCTGTCGGCGGCGCCCTACATCCAGGAACGCCTCGGCGGCCAGATCGGCATCGGCGAGCGGATCACCGTGGTGCAGGACACCTTCGGGAAGATCTTCAACGAGGGCACGCGGTTCCAGCGCGACGGGTCGCAGTTCGACCGCCTGTTCCGCGACGGCGACAGCCTGATGGTCGGCCAGATGCGCGTCGACGTGCTGCACACGCCCGGCCACACGCCGGCCTGCCTGACCTATGTGATGGGCGACGCGGCCTTCGTCGGCGACACGCTGTTCATGCCCGACTTCGGCACTGCGCGCTGCGACTTCCCGGGCGGGTCGGCCGAAACCATGTGGGATTCGATCCAGCGCATCCTCGCCCTGCCCGACGCCACACGCATCTTCGTCGGCCACGACTACAAGGCCGAGGGGCGCGACGAATACGCCTGGGAAACCACCGTGGGCGACCAGAAGCGGATGAACAAGCACGTCGGCGCCGGCAAGAGCCGCGAGGATTTCGTGCGCATGCGCACCGAACGCGACGCGACGCTGGCCATGCCGCGGCTGATCATCCCCTCCTTGCAGGTCAACATGCGCGCAGGCCAGATGCCCGAACCCGAGGACAACGGGGTGAGCTACCTCAAGGTCCCCGTGAACGGCATCTGAGGGAATGATGATGATGGACCTCATCCGGCCGGAATGGATCTGGGGCCTTGCCGGCGGCCTTGTCATCGGAACGGCGGCCGCGCTGTTCCTTCTGGTCAACGGGCGCGTCATGGGCGCCTCGGGGCTGATCGGCGGACTGGTGGACGGGTCGGGGCGCAGCAATGCAACCGAACGTGCCGCCTTCCTCGCCGCGCTCGTCCTCGTGCCGGCGCTGGTCGTGCTGGCGAAGGGGGGCGCCACCACCGGCGCCACCTCCAGCGTTGCGGTGCTGGTTGCCGGCGGGCTTCTGGTCGGCATCGGCACGCGGCTGGCGAACGGCTGCACCTCGGGTCACGGGGTCTGCGGCATCTCGCGCTTTTCCCTGCGCGGCATCGTGGCGACCGTGTTCTACCTTCTGGGCGGGGGCCTTTCGGTCCTTCTGTTCCGCCATCTGCTGGGGGTGATCTGACTTGGCCCGCAACCTGTTCGCTGCCCTCGCGGGTGCCCTGTTCGGCATCGGCCTGTGGATGTCCGGCATGACCGAAACCGCCCGCGTGCAGGGCTGGCTGGACGTGTTCGGTGCCTGGGACCCCACGCTGGCCTTCGTCCTCGGCGGGGCCATCCTGCCCATGGCCATCGCCTGGCGCGTGGCGGCCGGGCGCAGCGCCGCCCTCCTCGGCACTTCCCTGCCCGAAGCGCCCGGCCCCCGGGTCGGCCACAACCTCGTCCTCGGTTCGCTGATGTTCGGCGCCGGCTGGGGCCTCGTCGGGCTCTGCCCCGGGCCGGCGATGGCCTCGCTGGGCTGGGGCGGCTGGCAGGGCGGCGTCTTTCTTCTGGCGATGATCGTGGGTATGGTCGCCGCGCCGCCGATCCGCGCCCGGATCGACCGCATGGCCGAAGCCTGAGGGAGCCCCGCGACGCATGGACATCCGCACGATCACCCCCGCCTACGCGGTTTCCCCTCAGATCGCACCCGAGGACCTGGCCGCGATCAGGGCGGCAGGCTTCACCACGGTCATCAACAATCGCCCCGACGCCGAGATCCCGCCCGACTGGCACACCGAACCGATGCGCAAGGCGGCCGAGGCCGCCGGCCTGACCTATGTGGTCAACCCGGTGATCGGCGGCATGCTCACGATGGAAAACGTCAAGGCGCAGGGCGCCGCCATCGCCGCCTCGCCCGGCCCGGTCCTGGCCTATTGCGCCAGCGGCAACCGGTCGTCCATCGTCTGGGCGCTGGCCCATGCGGGGCGGATGCCGGCCGAGGATCTGATCGGCCTTCCCGGGCGGCACGGCTACAACCTCGAACCCTTCCGCCCGCAGATCGAGGCGCTGGCGGCCGGCGCCTGAGCGGGCCGCCGCCGGTGCCCCCCGCCCCGCGCTTCGCCGAGGCTGCCGCCGACTTCCCCGACCGCGACAGGCTGCTGTCGATGTCGGGGATGGCGTTCATGCAGGCGATGCTGGCGGGCAGCCTTCCGCAGGCGGCGATGTCCCGGGCGCTGGACTACCGGCTGGACAGTGTCGAACCCGGACGCGTGGTGTTCCGCGGCACCCCCGGCTTCGGCCACACCAACCCGGTCGGCGGCATCCATGGCGGCTGGTATGGCACGCTGCTCGACAGTGCCATGGGTTGCGCGGTGATGACCGCCGTGCCGCAGGGGCGCTGGTACACGACGCTCGAATACAAGGTGAACATCCTGCGCGCCCTGCCGCCGGGGACCGAGGCGCTGGCCATCGGCCTGCTTGACCACGCGGGCCGCAGCACCGCCGTCGCGCATGGCGAACTGCGCGGCGCGGCCGACGGCCGGCTCTATGCCACCGGATCGACCACCTGCATCATCATGGGCTGAACGGCGATCCTGAACGCATGAGGCCCGCGCCGGGATGCGGCGCGGGCCCCTGTCTGCCGGGATCGTCCTCAGCCGACCAGTTCGAGGCCCGAGAAGAAGTAGGCGATCTCGACCGCGGCGGTTTCCGGCGCGTCCGACCCGTGGACCGAGTTCTCCCCGACCGACAGCGCGAACTCCTTGCGGATGGTGCCGTCGGCGGCGTTGGCGGGGTTGGTGGCCCCCATCACCTCGCGGTTCCGGCCAATGGCGCCCTCGCCCTCCAGCACCTGCACGACCACGGGTTCCGAAGCCATGAACTCGGTCAGTTCGCCGAAGAAGGGACGGTCCTTGTGGACAGCGTAGAAGGCCTGCGCCTGCGCCAGGTTCAGATGGATGCGCTTCTGCGCCACGATGCGCAGGCCCGCTTCCTCGAACTTGGCATTGATCCTGCCGGTCAGGTTGCGGCGGGTCGCGTCGGGCTTGATGATCGACAGGGTGCGCTCGATGGCCATGGGTTCTCTCCGCTCTGGGGCCGGGGCCCCTGCCCCGCCCGGAATTGCGGCGCCCGCCTAGCATGGCCTTGGCGGGCGAGAAAGGCCGAAAAGACGGCCCGCGAGGGCGCACCCGGCGGACCCCGGGGCCGTCCTAGCGGCAGTCGTCCCCGATCACGGCGCGGTAGCGGACACAATAGTCCGGCGACACCCACCACACGTCCGTCGCGCCGAAGACGATGTCCACGACCACCCATTGCCCGCCCCGGCGGACCAGGATCGCCTGCCCTCCGGTATGGTGGGCATCCTCCATGAAATAGCCCTGCACCCAGCCCGGTGTCCGCCGCACGTCGATCTGCCCGCCCCCCGGGCGCTGCGCGCCGACCGAGGCAAAGGCGAGATCGCCCGAAACGCGCAGCCTGTGGACCATGAACTCGACCGGCGGTCCGAACAGCTGCTCGGCCATCGGACGCACGGCATCCATGAGCGCGCGCCGCTCCGCCGACCCGCGGGGCGGTTCGAACCAGCCCTGCGCGCCGGCCGGGCGTCCCGGCAGCGCGATGACGACGGCAAGGAGGACAGCAAGGAACGGCAGTCTCACGCGATCATCCTCCGGTCGGGGCAGTCCAAGCATAATCGCTCCGGTTCACGGCGCAACACCGCGGGCGCCATCACCGCCACGCCACCGCTTTCCCAGCCCGGCGACCTCTGCTAGGTCGCCGCCATGCTGCGCATCGAGGACATCCGCTATTCGGTCGAGGGCCGGCCCCTGTTCGACGGGGCCTCGGCCACCCTTCCGGCCGGCCACAAGGTCGGCCTCGTGGGCCGCAACGGCACCGGAAAGACCACGCTTTTCAGGTTGATCCGCGGCGAACTTGCACTGGAGGGGGGCAGCATCTCGCTGCCGCCCCGCGCCCGCATCGGCGGCGTCAGCCAGGAGGCTCCATCGTCAGGCACCTCGCTGCTCGACACCGTGCTCGCGGCCGACACCGAACGCGCCGCGCTCCTGTCCGAAACCACCGACGACCCCGCCCGCATCGCCGAGATCCAGACCCGGCTGGCCGATATCGACGCCTGGTCGGCCGAGGCGCGGGCATCCGGCATCCTCAGGGGCCTGGGCTTCGATCTCGAGGCGCAGCGGATGCCCTGTTCGGCCTTCTCGGGCGGCTGGCGGATGCGGGTCGCGCTGGCGGGCGTGCTGTTCGCGCAGCCCGACCTGCTGCTGCTGGACGAACCCACCAACTACCTCGACCTCGAGGGCGCGCTCTGGCTGGAAAGCTACCTGGCGCGCTACCCCCACACCGTCATCGTGATCAGCCACGACCGCGGCCTTCTGAACCGTGCGGTCGGCGGCATCCTGCATCTGGACAACCGGAAACTCACCTATTTCTCGGGGCCTTACGACCAGTTCGTGCGGCAGATGGCGGAACGCCGCGCCCAGGTTGCGGCCGAGGCGAAGAAGCAGGAGGCGCGGCGCGCGCATCTGCAATCCTTCGTGGACCGTTTCAAGGCCAAGGCCTCCAAGGCCGTGCAGGCCCAGTCCCGTGTCAAGATGCTGGAGAAGATGACGCCGATCACCGCGCCGGAAGAGGCGCGCAAGGTCGTCTTCACCTTCCCCGCGCCCGAGGAACTCGCCCCGCCGATCCTGAACCTCGACCGCGCCGCCGTGGGCTATGGCGGTCCGGCGGTGCTGCGAAGGCTCGACCTGCGCATCGACCAGGACGACCGGATCGCGCTGCTGGGCCGCAACGGCGCGGGCAAATCGACCCTTTCCAAGCTGTTGGCCGGCAAACTTGAAGCATCGGAGGGGCGCGTCCACCGCGCCGCCAAGCTGCGCATCGGCTATTTCGCGCAGCACCAGGTGGACGAGCTGCACCTCGACGAGACACCCCTGCAGCACATCCAGCGCCTGCGCCCGGCCGAGGGACAGGCACGGCTGCGCGCTCGGCTGGCGGGCTTCGGCCTGCTGGCCGATCAGGCCGACACGGTCGTGGCGCGGCTGTCGGGCGGCCAGAAGGCGCGGCTTTCGCTGTTGCTCGCGACCATCGACGCGCCGCACCTCCTGATCCTCGACGAACCCACCAACCACCTCGACATCGAGAGCCGCGA
>DAOLBY010000069.1:0-15655 GCA_035324325.1 Paracoccaceae bacterium
GGAGGAGGCGCTGTGGAAGGCCCGTTTCGCCGTCCCACAGCAGTGTCTCGATCAGCCGCAGGCCCGGGTCGGTCAGATCGGCGCGGCGAAACGGGCCTTCCACAGCGCCTCCTCCCACTCGCCCTGGGCGGTCGAATCGGCCACCACGCCGCCGCCCACGTTCAGCACCACGGCGCCGTCGGGAAACACCGACAGCGTGCGGATCGTCACTGCAAAGGCCGCGCGCCCGTCCGGCGCCATCCAGCCCATCGCCCCGCAATAGGCGCCGCGGGGGTCGGGCTCGACCTCGCGGATGATCTCCATCGCGCGGATCTTGGGCGCGCCGGTGACCGAACCGCAGGGGAACAGCGCCGCCATCAGCCCCGCCATCCCGGGCGCGCCTGACAGCCGCCCCGTCACGGTAGAGGACATCTGGTGCACCGTCGTGAAGGTCTCGACGGCATAGAGCTCGGGCACCCGGATCGACCCGACCTGGGAAATTCGGCCAATGTCGTTGCGCAGAAGGTCCACGATCATGAGATTCTCGGCCCGCGCCTTGATACTTTCGAACAATTCCACAGCCAGCGCCCGGTCGCGTCCCGGGTCGGGGTCGCGCGGGGCGGTGCCCTTCATCGGGCGGGCGCGGATGGCCCCCGCGGCATCCACGGTGAAGAACAGCTCGGGCGAGCGCGACACCACCGCCGGCCCCGGCCCCAGATCGACGATGCCGCCGTGCCGAACCGCGCCGCGCGCCTGAAGTCGCGCATAGAGATGCAGCGCGTCCCCGCCCGACAGCCGCGCATCCATCGGGAAGGTCAGGTTGACCTGATAGCAGTCGCCCGCCGCGATATAGCCCGCCACCCGGTCGAAGGCCGCGCCGTAGACCGCCCGCGTAACCCGCGGCTCGGCCCGCGTCAGCCGCAGTCCCTCGGCCCCGGGCAGGTCCCCCGGCGCCTCCGGCCCGTCATAGACGCCGAAGGCCAGAAGCGGCCCCTGCTGGCGCCAGGGCGCATGGGCCAGAAGCCGCGGTTCCAGCGCCAGCCCGGCCTCGTAGCCGATCACCCCGGCCACCCACATCCCTGCCGCCCGCGCCGCATCGAGCCGCGCCAGAACCGGCACAACGTCCTCGGGCGCCCAGGCCGCCACGACCTCGCGCGGTGTCACGAACTGCACCGCCTGCCCGTCCGGCCCGTTTTCCAGGATCACCGTCATGGCGCCGGCCTAGCACGCCGCCCGCAGCACCGCGAGCGCCGCCTGCGACCCCTCAGAAGGGGCGTTCGACATTGCCGGAATAGAAGAACATGCCCAGCCCCAGCGCAAAGACGATCTGGCCGGCCAGCGCGCGCAGCACCACCGCCATGGCAAAGGATCCCCGCCGCTCGTAGGCCCAGGCAAAGGCAAGGCCGCCGAAGAAGGTCATCGCCGCCACGATCCCCGACCAGTACATCAGATGCGCCATGGAGAAGAGCGCGGCATTCAGCCCCAGCCCCGCCCCGCCCCCGGGCAGGATCGCCCCGTAGCGGCGGAAGAACAGCGGCCGGAACACCAGTTCCTGCGGCAGGGCCGACAGGAACGGGTAAAGGCACAGGATCATCACCAGCAGTGCGGGGTTGTTCGCGGCAAACCAGAACGGCCGTCCCCCCGTCGTGACCCAGGACACCGCGAAGGCGGTGGCCAGCGTCACCGCCCCGAAGGCCGCGACCGCCCGCCAGTCCACCCGCCCGCGCGCCAGGTCGCCCCAGCGGAACCCGGGGGTGAAATGCAGCAGCCCCAGCCCCACCCCGGTCGCCGCGAAGAGTGCCGTGAACATGGCCGAAGGCGGCAGGAACAGCGCAATGGCCACAGGAACGGCCAGGAAGAACCCCAGGAACTCGGCCCAGAGCCGGCTCCTTCCCCCTGACATGACCACCGTTTCCGCCATCCCTGCCTCCGCCAGAAACCCCGCCGCAGATAGGACGCCGATGCGCGGTGGCGAAGGCTGTCACGAAAGTTTCTTGAACCTTCCGCCGATCCGCGACGCCTGCCGGTGCGGCCCGATTCCCGGGGGCGAAAGCGCTTGCGCCCCCCGGGCGCCTCTCTATAAGGCGGGCAATTTGCCGACAGCCGGGGTTCCCTGATGCCGAAACGCACCGACATCCGCTCGATCATGATCATCGGCGCGGGGCCCATCGTCATCGGCCAGGCCTGCGAGTTCGACTATTCCGGCGCCCAGGCCTGCAAGGCGCTGCGCGAGGAAGGCTACCGCGTCATCCTGGTCAACTCGAACCCCGCGACCATCATGACCGACCCCGGGCTGGCGGACGCCACCTACATCGAGCCGATCACCCCCGAGGTCGTGGCCAAGATCATCGAGAAGGAACGCCCCGACGCCATCCTGCCCACGATGGGCGGGCAGACCGGC
This sequence comes from Paracoccaceae bacterium, assembly GCA_035324325.1. Lineage (GTDB taxonomy): Bacteria > Pseudomonadota > Alphaproteobacteria > Rhodobacterales > Rhodobacteraceae > DAOLBY01. The sequence goes on from DAOLBY010000069.1 coordinate 2,381, forward strand.
CTGAACACCGCACTGGCGTTGGCCGACATGGGCGTGCTCGACCGGCTCGGCGTCGAACTGATCGGTGCCAAGCGCGAGGCCATCGAGATGGCCGAGGACCGAAAGCTGTTCCGCGAGGCGATGGACCGCATCGGGCTGGAAAACCCCAAGGCCGCCATCGTAGCGGCTCCGAAGCGGACCGACGGGAAATACGACATTGCCGCCGGCGTGGCCGAGGCCATGGCGGCGCTGGAAACCGTGGGCCTGCCCGCGATCATCCGGCCCGCATTCACGCTTGGCGGAACCGGCGGCGGGGTGGCCTACAACCGCGACGATTTCGAGGCCATCGTGAAGTCGGGGCTCGAGGCCAGCCCCGTGGCCCAGGTGCTGATCGACGAATCCCTTCTGGGCTGGAAGGAATTCGAGATGGAGGTCGTCCGCGACAAGGCCGACAACGCCATCATCGTCTGCTCGATCGAGAACGTCGATCCGATGGGCGTGCACACGGGCGACTCGATCACCGTCGCCCCGGCCCTGACGCTGACCGACAAGGAATACCAGATCATGCGCAACGGCTCGATCGCCGTGCTGCGCGAGATCGGGGTCGAGACCGGCGGGTCGAACGTGCAATGGGCGATCAACCCCGCCGACGGGCGCATGGTGGTGATCGAGATGAACCCGCGCGTGTCGCGCTCCTCGGCGCTGGCGTCCAAGGCCACCGGCTTCCCCATCGCCAAGATCGCCGCGAAACTGGCCGTGGGCTATACGCTTGACGAGCTGGACAACGACATCACCCGCGTCACCCCGGCCTCGTTCGAGCCCTCGATCGACTATGTCGTGACCAAGATCCCCCGCTTCGCCTTCGAGAAGTTCCCGGGTGCCCAGCCCAACCTCACGACCGCGATGAAATCCGTGGGCGAGGTCATGGCCATCGGCCGCAGCTTCCACGAGTCGGTGCAGAAGGCGCTGGCGGGGCTGGAAACCGGCCTGACCGGGTTCGACGAGATCGTCATCCCCGGCGCGCCCGACCGCGCCGCCGTCATCAAGGCGCTGTCCCAGGCCACCCCCGACCGGCTGCGCGTGGTGGCCCAGGCGATGCGCGAGGGGCTGGCGGATGACGACATCCAGGCCGCAACCGCCTTCGACCCCTGGTTCCTCGCCCGCATCCGCGAGATCGTGGACACCGAGGCCGAGCTGCGTGCATCCGGCCTGCCCGCCACGGCCGAAGGGATGCGCCGGCTGAAGATGCTCGGCTTCACCGATGCGCGCCTGGCCCGCCTGACCGGCGGGGCCGAGGCCACCGTGCGCCGCGCCCGCCGCAGCCTTGGCGTCACCGCCGTCTTCAAGCGCATCGACACCTGCGCAGCCGAGTTCGAGGCGCAGACGCCCTACATGTATTCCACCTACGAGGCCCCCGCGATGGGCGACGTGGAATGCGAATCCCGCCCCTCGGGCGCCCGCAAGGTCGTGATCCTGGGCGGCGGCCCCAACCGCATCGGCCAGGGGATCGAGTTCGACTACTGCTGCTGCCACGCCTGTTTCGCGCTGACCGCGGCGGGCTACGAGACGGTCATGGTCAACTGCAACCCCGAGACCGTCTCGACCGACTACGACACCTCGGACCGGCTCTATTTCGAGCCCCTGACGCTCGAACACGTCCTCGAGATCCTCCGGGTCGAACAGGAGAACGGCACGCTGCACGGCGTCATCGTGCAGTTCGGCGGCCAGACGCCGCTGAAGCTGGCCAATGCCCTGCACGCCGAAGGCATCCCCATCCTCGGCACCACCCCCGACGCCATCGACCTGGCCGAGGACCGCGAGCGGTTCCAGAAGCTCCTGCACGGCCTCGGCCTGCGCCAGCCCGAGAACGGCACCGCGCGGAGCCGCGACGAGGCCTTCGCGGTGGCAGCGACCGTCGGCTACCCGCTGGTGATCCGTCCCTCCTTCGTCCTCGGGGGCCGCGCGATGGAGATCGTGCGCGACGACGCCCAGCTCGAGCGCTACATCTCCACCGCCGTGCAGGTCTCGGGCGACAGCCCCGTGCTGCTCGACAGCTACCTCTCGGGCGCGGTGGAGGTCGACGTCGATGCGCTCTCGGACGGCGTTGCCGTCCATGTCGCGGGCATCATGGAGCATATCGAGGAGGCGGGCGTTCACTCCGGCGATTCTGCCTGCTGCCTGCCGCCCCACCACCTGAGCGCGGCCACGGTCGAGGAACTCAAGCGCCAGACCGTCATCCTGGCCCGCGCGCTCAATGTCGTGGGCCTGATGAACGTGCAGTTCGCGATCAAGGACGGGGTGATCTACGTTCTGGAAGTGAACCCGCGGGCCAGCCGCACCGTGCCCTTCGTCGCCAAGGCCACCGACAGCGCCATCGCCTCGATCGCCGCGCGGCTGATGGCGGGCGAGCCGCTCGCGGCCTTCCCGATGCGCCCGCCCTACCCCGCGGGCGTCGGCCCCGACACCGACCTGCCGCTGGCCGATCCCCTCACGCTGGCCGACCCGATCACGCCCTGGTTCTCGGTCAAGGAGGCCGTGCTGCCCTTCGCCCGCTTCCCCGGCGTCGATCCGCTGCTGGGCCCCGAGATGCGCTCGACCGGCGAGGTCATGGGCTGGGATCGCACCTTCCCGCTCGCCTTCCTCAAGGCCCAGATGGGGGCCGGCACCCACCTGCCCGAAACCGGCCGCGTGTTCCTGAGCGTGAAGGATGCCGACAAGACCGAGGCTCTGGCCGCCGCCGCCCGCGACCTCGCCGCCATGGGCTTCGAGATCGTGGCGACGAAGGGCACCGCCCAGTGGCTGGGCGCCGAGGGCGTGGCCTCGGTGCCGGTCAGGAAGGTCTACGAGGGGCAGCCGAACATCGTGGACCGCCTCAAGAACGGCGAGATCGCGCTGGTGATGAACACCACCGAAGGCACCCAGGCCATCTCGGACAGCCGCGACATCCGCCGCGTCGCGCTGATGGACCGCATCCCCTACTTCACCACCGCCGCCGCAAGCGTGGCCGCCGTGGCCGCGATGCGGGCGAGGGGCGAGGGGTATGGGGTGAGGACGTTGCAGGGGTGATCGGCCAAGTTATCGAAGACAAGTGCGCCGAGTTCCTTGAGGCACTGGATCTGGGTCCGGTGCAAAGGCATCCAAATGGCCGGAGTAAACCGCCCGACTTCTTCGTAGGTGAAACGATTGCCGTAGAGGCCACCTATCTGAACGAGTACCATCAGACCGGATCAAAACCATTTGACGTCAGCGCCATCACACCGGCCCGTCTTGAATTGCTCAAGGAAGCCGTGGAAAAAGCAACCCCTTTGTCGCGCGACGGCAGCGCTTACGTTCACTTCGATATCGCACCCGAACTCGATTTGCGCGATCACGCAAGCGATGTAGCACTCTGCTTGAACGCGATCAGTGTCTTGCCAGGGCTTAACGATAGAAAATTCGCGCTTTTCGAGGGCCTTTCTCTTTCCTTCCTTTGGACGCCAACGGTGCACCCGACTGCATTTCGTCTGGGTTCATTCCAATACCGGGGGAGCGAAGGATTCTTTGTACTCAAGGTGCTCAATTCACTGTCAGTGATCCTGCCAAAAAAGAAAGAGAAGCTCGAAAAGGTCTCGCTCGGCACTCGGGAACGGTGGATTTGTCTGGGTGCCGGTGATCTCGGCATGCTTGACGACGATGAGCTATCAATCATCGCCAGTTCCTGCGATTGGCTCGGATACTGGCATCGCATGATCTTCCTGAACTTGCTGGCCCCAGATCAATCCCGGATTATCGATCCGGAAGGTTGCGTCACCAGAAGCGCGCGCTGAATAAACGGCTGGCCTCGCTGATTAGCGCCGCGCTCAGAGGCTCTTTGCCGAAGGCAAGTGCACTTCCCCTCCCCATCCGTGGGGAAGGGAAGGGAGATGGGGGCCGCCCGAGGCACGACGGCCAGCCCTGCACCCCAGCCGGTGCCCCCCTACCCTTCCCTCCCCCACGGATGGGGAGGGTGGCATCCCCCAGCCCTTCGCTTGCGCTCAGGGCGTTCGGGACTGAAATCGGTCCACTGGACCGATTTCGCGGCGCCGTCGGCGCCGCCGTCCCTCACCCATCCGCCTTCCGCCGGTGCAGCTCTTCCCGCAGCCGGGCCTTGCGTTCGGCCTGCACCTCGGCCGCCGAGGGCGCCGCCTCGCCGTCGAGTTCCCGCCCCGTCGCGCCCCACATCGGGCGTTCGCCCTCATGCACCTCCTCGGCGCGGCGAAAGTAGTCCTCGGTCTCGGCGCCCTTCAGGACGCCCGCCAGCCGGGCGTGCATGTAGCTGCGCAGCACCTCGTTGATCCGCGGGCCGTAGCCCGCCCCCATCGACCGGAAGAACCGCACCACGTCGCGATCCAGACGAACCGTCACCCGCTCGGTCGGCTGGGGGTGGCGGCGGCGGGCGATGTCGTGCCATTCGGTCGGGATGCGGCTCGTGGCCTCGATGTGGTGGTGCAGGTCCCATTCCAGCCGGCGCATCGCATCGGCCATGTAGTGGTAGTTCGTGCGGCTCTTCGCGGTCGTGCGTTTCAGGTCCATCGCGTTCCCCTTTCCCGGCGGCCATTGCGCCACCGAAACCCTGCCGATCCCTCTCGGCGGCCTGCGCACGGGGGGTGTACGGGGGGTGTACGCAGGGTGCATCCTTGACACCGGCCCCGGAAAGGCCCATGTGCGGCGGGTCCGAAGCCCGTGCCGCGTGAGCACCGAAAGGCCCGGACGACCGGTTCCCATCATCACGCGAGGGTTCCCGCAGGGGCACGGGTGCCGCCGTCCGGCGGGGCCGAGGGCCCTCTGCGACCACGACTTGATGGGGTTCCCATGACCGGCTTTGCCGACCTCGGCCTTTCGGCCAAACTTCTGAACACACTTGCGAAAACCGGGCGCGAGGCGCCCACGCCGATCCAGGCGCAGGCGATCCCGGCGGTGATGGCGGGGCGCGACGTGATGGGGCTGGCGCAGACCGGCACCGGCAAGACGCTGGCCTTCGGCCTGCCGCTTCTGCACCGCATCCTCGACCTCGGCCACCCGCCCGGGCCGCGGCATGTGCGGGCGCTGGTGCTGGTGCCCACAAGGGAACTGGCAACCCAGATCGTGGATCAGCTGTCGCCCTTCACCCGCGGCTCGGCCCTGGGGATCGTGCTGGTGGTGGGCGGCGCCTCGATCAACCGGCAGAGCCAGGCGCTGTCGCGCGGGGCCGACATCCTAGTCGCCACCCCCGGCCGGCTGATCGACCTCCTGGAGCGCGGCGACGTCAGCCTGGAGAAATGCGCCTACCTCGTCCTCGACGAGGCCGACCACATGCTCGACATGGGGTTCATCCATGCCCTGCGTCGCATCGCCAAGCATATTCCCGTGCGGCGTCAGACACTTCTGTTCAGCGCCACGATGCCCAAGGACATCGAGGAGATCGCCGCCACCTACCTGCGCGACCCCGTGCGGGTGCAGGTGGCGCCTCCCGGCAAGCCGGTCGAACGCATCGCCCAGGGCGTCCACTTCATCCCGCAGGGCGACAAGGCACGGCTGCTGGAGGCCTACCTCAGGAAGCACCCGGGCGAACAGGCGCTGGTCTTCTGCCGCACCAAGCACGGCGCCGACAAGCTGGCCAAGGTGCTGGGAACATGGGGGTTCCGCGTCGGCGCCATCCATGGCAACCGGTCCCAGAACCAGCGCGACCGCATCCTGGCCGAGTTCCGCGACGGCACGGTGGACGTGCTGGTGGCGACCGATGTGGCGGCGCGCGGGCTCGACATTCCCGGCGTCCGGCACGTCTACAACCACGACATGCCGAACGTGCCCGAGAACTATGTCCACCGCATCGGCCGCACCGCCCGGGCTGGGGCCGACGGCACCTCGGTCAGCTTCTGCGCCCCGGCCGAGATGGGCGAGTTGCAGGCGGTCGAGAAGCTGCTGAAGAAGCCCGTGCCGCTGGTCGGCGGCGCCCCCTGGGCGGCCGACATCGTGGCGGCAGCGCCGAAGCCCGGCCAGGGACGCGGCAGCCAGCGTCCGGGCAAGGGCGGCGGCCAGAAGCCGGCGGTCCGTCCCGGCACGAAATCCGCATCCAAGCCCGCGGGCCGGCCCCAGGGCCAGCCGGCGCGCCCCGCGGTGGCACGCCCGGCGGGCGGAGGCGGCCAGGCCGGCCCGCGGCGGCGGCCGCGGGGCTGAGGCATCAGTTGCCGAGCCCCTGCTCCAGGTTCAGCTTCATCGTCAGCAGAACCTCCTGAATCGCCAGCGTTTCCCGCAAGAGGCGCTTGGTCTCGTTGACCGAGATGCGGCCGTCGCCGATGGCCGCGTTGTATTCGCCCATCAGCATGGCAAAGCGCTGCGCCAGCCGCACCACATCCTCGTTCACGCCGCTCGATCCGGCGTTCCGGCGGCCGCCGTCATAGGACAGGGTGATCCCGCTCAAATCGGCCAGCGCCGCCGTCACATGCGGAAACCGCGCCGCCCGTTCCAGCGCGGCCACCACATCGACGGGCATGAACCGGTCCGCGTGCTCCTCGGCATCCGAATAATAGCGGCCGAGCGTCGCCTTCGACCGTCCCGTCAGGCCGCAGGCCACCTCGATCCCGACATCCTTGACCAGCGCCTCGGTATGCTTCTTGAGATAGCCGGCCACCGCGTCCGACATCGCACCGCTCCTCCTGCCACCCGGGGAAATCGCAACAGGTTTTCCCATTAATCGGGCGGTCACTCGTTGTCATCCATATCGTAGCACCGCGAAAGCGGCGCCGTAGCGAGTATCGGTGTCCCCGGCATCGGTGCGTGGGGGTCCGTTGCTGGCCCGCCTTCGGGTGGGGCCGCATGCCGTGTGGGTGGGTGCGGTGCGACGGACCCCTTGGCACTTGCCCTCACCCCGCCCTTGCGGCGGATGCGCGCGGCGCGGTAACGGGGCGGCATGGCCAAGCTGTACTTCCATTTCTCCACGATGAACGCCGGCAAGTCGACGCTGCTGCTGCAGGCGGCGCACAATTATCGCGAACGCGGCATGGCGGTCTGGCTGGTGACGGCGGCGCTGGACGGCCGGGCGGGTGCGGGGCGCATCGCCAGCCGCATCGGCATCGGCGAGGCGGCCGATACCTTCACGCCCGAGGACGACCTCTTCACCCGGATGCAGGCGCGGCTGGCGCAGGGCCCGGTGGCCTGTGCCTTCCTGGACGAGGCGCAGTTCCTCACCCGCGATCAGGTCTGGCAACTGGCCCGCGCCGTCGACGACCTCGGCGTGCCGGTCATGTGCTACGGGCTTCGGGTGGATTTCCAGGGCAACCTGTTCCCCGGCTCCGCCGCCCTTCTGGCCTGGGCCGACGAGATGCGCGAGGTGCGCACCATCTGCCATTGCGGCAAGAAGGCCACGATGGTCGTGCGGCGCGATGCCTCGGGCGCCGTGACGACGACGGGCGCCCAGGTGCAGATCGGCGGCAACGAGACCTATGAGAGCCTGTGCCGCCGTCACTGGCGCGCGGCAACCGGCACCTGACGCGCCCGCAGCGCGATCATCGCGCCCGCCAGCGCGATCAGCACCATGCCCGTCGCGGCCAGCGGCGTCAGCACCTCGGCCCAGATCACCCAGCCCCAGAAGGCCGAGGCCGGCAGGATGATGTATTCGAACACCGCCACGCGCCCGGCCTCGGCGATCTGGTAGGCGCGCACCATCATGCCGACCCCGACAAGCGACCCCGCGGCCTGCACGATCGTCCAGAACCAGAAGCCATCCGAGGGCACCACCGGCCCACGCGTCACCCAGCCCGCCGCGCCCTCGGCCACCGGCAGCGGGAATGCCGCCAGAACGCCCAGCCCGATGGCCCCGAACAGGCCGAGGATGCCGAAGAACCCCCCCGTCAGCACCAGCGCGCTTTCGCCTTCGCACCATTCGCGCGTGGCGATGTTGCCAAGCGCATAGAGCGCCCCGGCGACGACCGGCAGCAGCGCGGCCAGGGTCGCCCCGGCCATCGCCTCGGGTCCCAGCCCCAGAACGACGCCGAGGAACCCGACCGCCACCGCCGCCACCCGCACCGGACCGAGCGGATGGCCAAAGGCCAGCCGGCCGATCAGCAGCACGAAGATCGGCGCGGTGAACAGCCCGGCCGCGACCTGCGCCACGGGCAGGAAGGCCAGTGCCCCGAAATAGACGAGCATCGCCGCCGCATGGATGGCCGACCGCGCCAGCACCGCCCCTGGCCGGTTGGGACGCAGCCGCAGGCCGGCCGCGGCCGCCACGCCCGCGATCATGGCCAGCGCCATCGCCGACCGCGTCGCGTGGAACTGCCAGAGCCCTGCCTCGGCCGCGACCACCCGCACCCAGTTGTCGGTGAATCCGATCACCGTCGCATAGGCCAGGATCAGCGCGGCGGCGGCCAGCGTGCGGTCGGATGAAGTCATGTCGGCGCCCCGGATTTCCCGCTTTCCAACTGGACCCGCCGGGGCCAATATGCTGGCCGAAAAGCGACATCGGCGACGCACAGGCGCACGCCGGGGCCTGCGGGGGCAATGGGGCGGACGGGGGGACGGGCCATGGGCTGGCTTGCCGACGAGGACGGGCTGGAGCGCAATCCTGCCAACCACCGCCCGCTGACGCCGCTGACGCACCTTGCCCGGGCGGCCGACATCTTCCCCAAGCGTCTGGCGCTGGTGTATGGCGACATCCGGCTGAGCTATGCCGACTATCACGCGCGGGCGACGCGGCTGGCCTCGGCGCTGGCCAGGGCCGGCGCGGCGCCAGGCGACGTGGTGGCGACGCTCCTGCCCAACGTGCCCGCGCAGGCCGAGGCGCATTGGGGCGTGCCGGCCTGCGGGGCGGTGCTGAACACGATCAACACGCGGCTCGATCCCGATACCGTGGGCTACATCCAGGACCACGGGCAGGCGAGGGTGCTGCTCTGCGACAGCACCCTCCTGCCGCTGGCCGAGGCCGCGATGGCCCGCATGGACGCCCCCGCGCCGCTGCTGATCGAGGTGCCGGACACGCAGGCCGGGGTCGCCGCCTCGGGCCGGTATCCGACCTACGAGCTGTTCCTCGCCGGCGGCGACCCCCATGCGGAGTGGACATGGCCGCAGGACGAATGGGAAAGCCTTGCGCTCAACTACACCTCGGGCACCACGGGGCGACCCAAGGGCGTGGTCTATCACCATCGCGGCGCCTACCTGAACACGATGGGTACCGTGGTGTCCTGGGGCATGACGATGCACCCGGTCTACCTGACCATCGTTCCACTGTTCCATTGCAACGGCTGGTGCCACACTTGGATGGTGCCCGCCCTGGGCGGCACGGTCGTCTGCTGCCGCGACATCACCGCGCGCGCTGTCTATGACGCCATCGCAGACCACGGGGTGACGCATTTCGGCGGCGCGCCCATCGTGCTGAACACGCTGATCAACGCAAAGGAAACCGACCGCCGCCCCTTTTCCCACCGGGTCGAGGTGTTCACCGCCGGCGCCCCGCCGCCCGCCGCGACGCTGGCCGCCATCGAACCCCTTGGCTTCAACGTCAAGCAGGTCTACGGCCTGACCGAGACCTACGGCCACATCACCGAATGCCTGTGGCAGGCCGAATGGGACGCGCTGCCGGACGATGAACGCGCCCAGATCAAGGCGCGCACCGGCGTCGTGCAGCCCATGTCGGGCGAGGCGGAAGTGATGGACCCCGCCACCATGACCGCCATCCCGCGCGACGGCGCAACGCTGGGCGAGATCATGCTGCGCGGCAATACAGTGATGAAGGGATACTACCGCAACCCCGCTGCCACCGCCGAGGCTTTCAGGGACGGCTGGTTCCATTCCGGCGACATCGCCTTCCGCCACCCCGACGGCTACATCAAGATCACCGACCGGGCGAAGGACATCATCATCTCGGGCGGCGAGAACGTCAGTTCGGTCGAGGTCGAGGGCGTGCTGATGCATCACCCCGCCGTACTCCTGTGCGCCGTGGTGGCCCGGCCGGATGCAAAATGGGGCGAGGTCCCCTGCGCCTTCGTCGAGGTCAAGCCCGGGATGGAGGTTTCGGAGCGCGACCTGATCGCCTTTGCCCGCGACCGTCTGGCAGGGTTCAAGACGCCAAAGGCCGTGGTCTTCTGCGAACTGCCCAAGACCTCGACCGGCAAGATCCAGAAGTTCGAACTGCGCGCCCGGGCCAGGGCGGCCGGCGCCGGGGCGGATTGAGGCGCCGGTGACGGTCCTCGCCAAATATGCACGGCTCGAGGCTCGCGGCCTGTGGCGCGACCTGCCCGAAGCCCAGCGCCGCGAGGTGGTGGTCAATCTGGGCGATGCGACGCTGGTGATGACCGATCCGCGCAGCGACGTCCCGATCACGCATTGGTCGCTGCCCGCGGTGCAGCGGATGAACCCGGGCGAGACGCCGGCGCTGTTCGTCCCCGGCCCGGACTCGGCGGAATCGCTCGAACTTTCGGACGCCGAAATGATCGCGGCGCTGGAAACCGTGCACCGCGCCATCGCCTCGGCCCGCCCGCGCGAGGGCCGGCTGCGCGGGCTGATGCTGGGCGGCGCGCTGGCAGGCGTTCTGGCGGCGGGCGTGTTCTGGCTGCCCGACGCGCTGGTTGCGCATACCGCATCGGTGCTGCCGCCCGCCACGCGCGACGCCATCGGGCGCATGGCGCTGGCCGACCTGTCGCGCGTGGCGGGCGCCCCCTGCCCGGCGCCGGCGGGGCGAGATGCGCGATCCCGACCGCGACGCCACCACGTTGCCGCTGATCCGCATGGCGGTGCGGCTGTTCCCGTCCGGCGATGCCCCTGCCCTGAGCGTGGTGCGCGAGGGGTTCGAGGGTGCGCTGCATCTGCCCGGACGCCATGTCGTGCTGTCGCAGGCGCTGCTGGTCGAGGCCGACGGGCCCGAGGTGGTGGCGGGCCGGGTGATTGCGGAACGGCTGCGGTCAGCGGCCGCCGACCCTGTGGTGCCGCTCCTGCGTCACGCGGGCCTCATCGCCACCCTGCGCCTTCTGACGACAGGTGCGCTGCCGCCCGGTTCGGCCAATGGCTATGCCGAAGTGCGGCTGGCGGCCGAGCCCGCCCCGCTCGACCCCGAGGCGGCGCTGGCGGCCTTCCGCCGGGCCGAGGTGGCGACTGCCCCCTATGCCTATGCGACCGATCCCTCGGGCGAAACCGTGCTGGCGCTGATCGAGGCCGACCCCTTCCCCGCCGGCACCCCGCGGCCGGTGCTGACCGATGCAGACTGGATCGCGCTGCAGGACATCTGCGGCGACTGACCGGCCGCCGACCTGCCGCAGCAAAAAGAAAGGCCCCCTCGCCCGTGGGGCAGAGGGGGCCAGATGTATGCGCTGCCCGACTTCTTGCCTCACCCCGGGCCGGGGAGCTTGCGGCCCGAAGCTTGGATGCGTCACCGGATGAAGGCGTCCCCGAACCCGGACTGGCGCGCCGCTGCCAGTGCCGCCTGAGCCTGTCCGGCAGTGGCAAAGGGGCCGGCATGGACCACCTGCACCGGCTTGCCCTTGATGGTGCCACGCCCGGTCGCGGTGGGCAGGCCGGCCGCAGCCAGCCGCGCCCGCGCGCTGTCGGCATTGCCGGCCACGGCAAAGCTGCCGACCTGAACGTAGAACCGACCCGACGTTGCGGCCGCCTGTTTCGCGGGGGTCCGCGCAGCACTGGCCGACATCGTGGCGCGTGGCACCGCTGCGGCCTTCGTCTTCGCCTTCGGCACATCGGCCACCAGCCGCGCCGGAACCTCTCGAGTCCAGAACTGATCCTGCTGCGCCTGCCCGGCCGCGGTCCGCGGGCCCCGGTTCGGGTTCAGCCGGTCGTCCCTCCAGGCCATCCGGTAGCCGGGCGGCGGGGCGGGAACAGCCGCCGGGACTGCGGCGCGCGGCGCCGGGGATGCAGCCACGACCGCTGCGCCCGCGACGGGCGGGATCCCCGACACATCGCCGAAGCACAGGAGGGTCGACCCGCCCCCCCGCAACGGGACGGCGCGGGCGATCGGGGCCCAGCCCGGGCAACTGATGCGTCCGTCCGGGTAGTAGGTCGGCCCGACGCCGGCGGTGGCGCCGACACGCTCGGTTATGACCGGGGCGGTCGCGGCCCGCGCCACGACCTCGGGCGCCGCCGGCACCGGCTCCGGCGCGCGGGCGATTTCCGCCTCGATGCGGCGGGCGAATGCGGGAATGCCGTCGGGCGAACGCACACAGAGCAGTGCGGTCCTGCCGTCGCGCAGTTCGACCCTTTCGCCGTAGGGCGCATGGCCGGGGCAGCCCGGGGTCACCCCTGCGGGCGCTGCCGCGGCAACACGCGGGGCCGGGGCCGGAGCAACGGACGGCGCAGGTGCCGGAGCCGCGCGGACGCGGGGCGGGGTGGTCAGCGAGGCGACGGTGTCGACGGGATCGCCCGGGCGCCGGACCGTGGGGCGCGGGGCCGGTTCCGGGGCAGGTGCCACCGCCACCGCGACGGGCGGCTCGGGCGAGAAGGTGGGCGGAAAGCCGCAAAGCTGCCGGCGGTCGCGTCCGATGCGCGGCACCCAGGTCACCTGGCCGCCAAGCCCGCCCCGCAGGAAGACGCAGCCGCGGCTGTCAACATATTGCTGTCCGGTGAAACCGGCCGGCGGCGCCTCGCGCGGACCGCGCAGGTCCTGTGCCGCCGCCGGCTGCACAACGCCCGCCATGGCCAGAACGGCCCCCGCAATCCAACCCGCACGCATTCCGACCCCCCCGGCCGAACCCCCCGGCACGATTTGCGGGATGATGGGGCAGGATTGTTTCCGAGTAAAGCTGGAAATCCCCTATTTGGTGCCGAACATGCGGTCGCCCGCATCCCCTAGCCCAGGGACAATATATCCATGGTCATTCAGATGGCTGTCCACAGCCGCTGTGACGATGGGCACGTCGGGATGGGCCTCTTTCATGCGCGCCACCCCTTCCGGCGCCGCCAGAAGGCACAGGAACCGGATCGACCTGGCCCCGGATTGTTTCAGAAGCGTCACCGCCGCCGCACTCGAATTGCCGGTCGCCAGCATGGGATCGAGCACGATGGACACGCGCTCCTCCAGCGCATCGGGCAGCTTGCAGTAGTATTGCACGGGTTGCAGCGTGGCCGGGTCGCGGTAGAGACCCACGAACCCCACCCGCGCCGCCGGGATCAGGTCGAGGATGCCGTCCAAGAGCCCGTTGCCCGCCCGCAGGATCGAGATCAGCGCCAGTTTCTTGCCGTCGATGGCGGGCGCGTCCATCGGACACAGCGGCGTCTCGATGGTGCGCGTGGTCATCGGCAGTTCGCGCGTCACCTCATAGGCCAGAAGCAGGCTGATCTCGCGCAGAAGCCGGCGGAAGC
>DAOLBY010000070.1:0-15631 GCA_035324325.1 Paracoccaceae bacterium
TCGAGGATTGTGCCCATGCCCTGGGCGCGGCCTGGGGCGACCGCCCGGCCGGCAGCTTCGGGCTGGTGGGCTGTTTCAGCCTGCAGTCGGGCAAGCATGTGAACGGCGGCGAGGGCGGGGGGCTGGTGACCGACGACCCCGACCTTGCCGCCCGCGCCATCCTGCATTCCGGCAGCTACATGCTGTTCGACCAGAACGGCACGGCGCCGGCCCGGGAGGTGTTCGACCGCTGGCTCGGCGAATGCGGCAACTTCAGCCTGCGGCTGGGGGAGGTTGCGGCCGAACTGGCGCTGGCGCAACTGCCGCTTCTGCCCGGACGCGCCGCGCGCTGGAACCGGGCACACGACCGGATCGCGCGGCTGCTGGCCCGGACCCCGGGCGTGGCCCTGCCCCGGCGCCCCGCAGCCGAAGCCTATGTGCAGAGTTCGCTCCAGTTCCGCCTGCCCGGAGCCGGGGACAAGGCCATGGCCGGCATGGTCGCGCGGTGCCGCGCGCGGGGGCTGTGGCTCAAGTGGTTCGGCGCCCCTGCCGAGGGCTATACCAGCGGCCCCGACGATTGGCCGGGGCGGACCCGGTCGCTCGCCGGGCGCACCCGCGAGGTGCTGCGCAGCCTTCTGGATCTGCGCCTGTCGGACGCGATGAGCGATGCGGATTGCGATGCGGTGGCCGCGATCCTGATCGAGGAACTTCCGGCATGAACCGCCTGGCCCCCCTGTTCGACCTGACCGGTCGGCGCGCCATGGTGACCGGCGGCAATTCGGGCATCGGGCTGGCCATGGCCCGGGCTCTGGGAATGCAGGGCGCCACCGTCACGCTGGTCGCGCGTGATCCCGACCGGCTGGCCGAGGCCGTGGCGGGGCTGGCGACCGAAGGGATCGAGGCGCGCGCGCTTCCGGTCGATCTGGGCTGGACGGCAGGAGTGGCCGCAGCGGTCGCCGCAGCGGGCGAGGTGGACATCCTGGTGAACGCCGCCGGCATGAACCTGCGCCAGCCCTTCGCACAGGTCAGTGCCAAGGCCTTCGACGCGCATATGGCGCTGCACCTGCGGGCGCCGTTCCTGCTGGTGCAGGGGCTTGCGCCCGGGATGGCTGCGCGCGGCTGGGGGCGGGTGCTGATGCTCGGTTCGCTGCAATCGGTGCGGGCCTTTGCGGATTCGGCTCCCTATGGCGCGGCCAAGGGCGGGGTCGTCCAGCTGACCCGCGCCGTGGCCGAGGAATGGTCGGGCAAGGGCGTCACCTGCAACGCCATCGCGCCCGGGTTCTTTCCGACACCCTTGACCGCGCCGGTCTTTGCAGACGATGCCCGGGCCGCGCGCAACGCAGCCCAGACCGCCATCGGCCGCAACGGCGATCTGGCGGATCTTTCCGGCGCGACCGTGTTCCTGTGTTCGGACGCCAGCGCCTATGTCACCGGGCAGACCCTGTTCGTCGACGGGGGATTCACCGCGAAATGACACTCCCCGCCACCATGCCCGCGCTGGTCTGCACCGGCCCGAACCGGATGGTCTTCGACCCTGCCGCGTCCCTGCCGGTTCCGGGTCCTGGCGAGATGCTGGTGCGGGTGGCCGCCGTCGGCATCTGCGGGTCGGACATGCATGCCTACCACGGGCACGACAGCCGCCGCCCGCCGCCCCTTGTCCTCGGTCACGAGGCGGCCGGGCATGTGGCGGGCGGCCCGCGCAACGGCGAGCGGGTCACGATCAACCCGCTGGTGACCGACCCCGACGGTCCAGAGGCGCGCGCCGGAAGGGCGCATCTGTCGCCGGGGCGCCAGATCATCTCGATGCCGCCGCGGCCCGGGGCCTTTGCAGGGTTCGTCACCATCCCCGAACGGAATGTCCACACCGTCCCCGCAGGCCTGACGCTGGACCAGGCGGCGCTGTGCGAGCCGCTGGCGGTGTCCTGGCATGCGGTGCGGATCGGCCTGCGTCTTCTGTCCGGGGTGCCGGGGCTGACGATGGTGCAGGGGGGTGGCGCCATCGGGCTGGCGGCGGCGCTCTGTGCCCGCCATCTGGCGGGCGGGCGGGTGGTGGTGGTGGAAACCAACCCGGCCCGCGCCGCGCTGGTCGCCGCGCAGGGCATCGAGGCGCTGCCGCCCACGCATGCCATCACCCTGGCCCCCGATCTGGTGATCGACGCCGTGGGCGCCGCGGCCACACGGGCGGCGGCCTCGGCACAGGTACGGCCGGGCGGCGTGATCGTGCATGTGGGCCTGCTGCCAGGGCACGAGGGCTTCGACATCCGCCGCATCACGCTTCAGGAAATCGTCGTCTCGGGCAGCTACTGCTACACGCCGCAGGACTTTGCCGACACCCTGGCCGCCATGGCCGCGGGCGCGCTCGGCCCGCTCGACTGGTTTCAGACGCGGCCGCTGGCCGAGGGGGCTGAGGCATTCGCCGCGCTTGACGCGGGCCTCATCGCGGCGCCCAAAGTGGTGCTGCACCCATGAACGCGACCCTTCCCATCCCCGAGGCGCGCGCGCTGGCCATGGCAGCCATGGCGGCGCACGGCTTTGCGGCAGACAGCGCGGAGGCCACGGTCGAGGCGCTGATCCTCGCCGACCGCGACGGCATCCCCTCGCACGGGCTGGCGCGGCTGCCCTTCTACCTGCGGCAGGCGGCGAGCGGAAAGGTACTGGCCAAGGCCGCCCCGGGCGTCGAGGTGAAGGGCGCGGTCGTGCGGGTGGATGCCGGGCATGGCCTTGCCTTTCCCGCCGTCCTGGCGGGGATGCAGGCCGCCCGGCCGGTCGCCGCGGCGCTGGGTCTTGCGGCCGTGGGCATCACCCGCTCGCATCACTTCGGCGTCGCCGGTCATCCGGTGGAACGCGCGGCGCGCGACGGGCTGGTGGCGCTGGCCTTCTCGAACACGCCCGCCGCCCTGCCGCCCTGGGGCGGCAGCCGGGCGCTGATGGGCACCAACCCGATCGCCTTTGCCTGCCCCGTGTCGGGCGCCGACCCGCTGGTCATCGACCTGTCGCTGTCGAAGGTCGCGCGCGGCAAGGTGATGCTGGCGGCGAAGGAGGGGCGCGCGATCCCCGAAGGCTGGGCGCTGGACATGGACGGCCAGCCGACGACCGACGCGCAGGCGGCCCTTCGCGGGGCCATGCTGCCGATGGGCGATGCCAAGGGCGCGGCACTGGCGCAGATGGTGGAACTGCTTGCCGCCGGGCTGACCGGTGCGGCCTTCGGCCAGACGGCCAGCAGCTTCTTCGAGGACGAAGGCCCGCCGCCCGGCATCGGCCACCTGATCCTTCTGATCGACCCCGAAGCCTTTGCCCCGGGGTTTGCCGACCGCGCGGCCGATCTCGCCCGGGCCGTGCTGGCCCAGCCCGGCACCCGTCTGCCTGGTGCCGTGCGGATGGCCGCGCGCTTGGGCAACAGTGATACCATCCCGCTCGCGCCCGCTGTCCTGGCAGAGCTGCGCGCGCTGGCCAACGACCACACACCCCCCTGAGAAGAGAGGACAGCATGACCGGCAAACCCCACCTTCTGGTCCATCACAAGACCGACAACGTCGGCGTCGTGGTGGTCGAAGGCCTGACCGCGGGCACCGAGATGCTCTGCGTCTGCACCGAGGACAACAGCGACTTTCGCCTGACCGCGAAGGCCGACATTCCCATCGGACACAAGGTCGCGCTGGCCGATCTGAAGCCGGGCGACACGGTGGTCAAGTATGGCGAGGACATCGGCCGCATGGTCGGCCCTGCCGAGACGGGCGGCCATGTGCACGTCCAGAACCTGAAAACCAAGCGGTGGTGAGCGACATGGCACTCGATTTCGGACAAGTCACGGTCAAGGCCTGGCGGCGCGAGAACGGCCGCGTCGGCGTGCGAAACCATGTCGTCATCCTGCCGGTGGACGACATCTCGAACGCGGCCTGCGAGGCGGTGGCGAACAACGTCAAGGGCACGATGGCCATTCCCCATGCCTATGGCCGGTTGCAGTTCGGGGCCGACCTAGACCTGCATTTCCGCACCATGATCGGCACTGGTGCCAACCCGAACGTCGCCGCGGTGGTCGTGATCGGGATCGAGCCGGAGTGGACGAAGGTGATCGTCGACGGGATCGCCCGGACCGGCAAGCCCGTTGCCGGCTTCTGGATCGAGCAGAACGGCGACTTCGAGACGATCCGCCAGGCAAGCTGGAAGGCCAAGGAGTTCGTCCACTGGGCGTCGGAACTGCAGAAGGAGGATTGCCCGCTGTCCGAACTCTGGGTGTCCACCAAGTGCGGCGAGAGCGACACGACCACCGGCCTGTCGTCCTGCCCCACGGTCGGCAACATGTATGACAAACTGCTGCCGCACGGCATCTATGGCTGTTTCGGCGAAACCTCGGAAATCACGGGGGCCGAGCACATCTGCGTCAAGCGCGCCGCAAGCCCCGAGGTCGGCGCCAAGTTCATTGCAACCTGGCAGGCCTATACCGATGACGTGATCGAGGCGCACAAGACCTCCGACCTGTCCGACAGCCAGCCGACCAAGGGCAATATCTTGGGCGGGCTTTCCACCATCGAGGAAAAGGCGCTTGGCAACCTCGAGAAGATCGGCCGCACCTCGACCTACATCGACGTGCTCGACGCCGCCGAGGCGCCGGCGAAGGGGCCGGGGCTCTATTTCATGGACTCGTCCTCGGCCGCGGCGGAATGCGTGACGCTGATGGCTGCAGGGGGCTATGTCATCCACACCTTCCCCACCGGGCAGGGCAATGTCGTCGGCAACCCCATCGTTCCGGTGATCAAGATCTCGGGCAACCCGCGCACCCTTCGCACCATGTCGGAACATATCGATGTGGACGTGACGGGCGTCCTGACCCGCGAGATGACCATCGACCAGGCCGGCGACGCGCTGATCGAGATGATCCGCCGCACCGCCAACGGCAGGCTGACCGCGGCCGAGGCGCTCGGGCACCGGGAATTCTCGATGACCAAGCTCTACCGTTCCGCCTGATACGAAGGGTCGGCCCGGGTCGCATGGCGCCCGGGCCGTCCGCTGTCCCGAGGTGGCCGGGCCGGGGCGTCCGGCGCCTATCCGACCTCCGCCCGCATGATCGCGGCACCGTCCGCCATCGCCTTCATCTTGCCGAAGGCGACGTCGCGCGGCAGGTACTTCAGCCCGCAATCGGGGGCGACGACGACCTTGCCGGCATCGACATGCGGCAGGGCGCGCCGGATGCGGTGCGCGATCAGGTCGGGCGCCTCGACCGTCATGTCGGCCAGGTTCAGCACACCCAGGATGATCGTCTTGCCGCGGAGCGTCTCCAGCACCGTGGTGTCGAGGTCGGCCTGCGCGGTCTCGATGCTGATCTGGTCGCAGCGGCAGTCGGCCAGTTGCGGCAGGAAGGAATAGCCGGGCGGGCGCCCGTGGGTCGGGGCGGCATAGCCGAAACAGATGTGCACCGCCGTGGTGCCCGCCGCACCGTCCAGGGCACTGTTCAGCGCGGCGAGGCCGTAGTCGGCGGCGAGGTCCGGCTTGGCCTGCATCCAGGGTTCATCGAGCTGCACGACATCGGCCCCGGCGGCGAACAAGTCGGCGATCTCGTCGCGCAGGGCGGCGGCGTAGTCCATCGCGGCCTCGGCCGCCGATGGGTAGTGCTCGTTCACCGCCTGCTGGCTCAGCGTGAACGGGCCGGGCAGCGTGACCTTGATGCGGCGGTCGGTATTCGCCCGCAGGAAGTGCAGGTCCTCCACTTCGACTGCATGCATGCGGCGGATCGGCCCGACGATCCGGGGCACCGGCACCGGCTTGCCCGACCGCGTCATCACCGTCCCGTAGTTGTCGAGGTCGAGCCCGCCGAGCGCGGTGGCGAAGCGGTTCGAATAGCTTTCGCGCCGCACCTCGCCGTCGGTCAGGATGTCGAGCCCGGCACGTTCCTGGTCGCGGATGGCCAGCAGCGTGGCATCGTCCTGCGCCTGTTTCAGCCAGGGCTCGGCCACCCGCCACAATTCGCGGGCGCGGGTGCGGGGCGGGAACTGGCCGGCCAGACGCTCGCGGTCGATCAGCCAGTCGGGCTGCGCGTAGGACCCGACGAGCGAGGTGGGAAACAGCATGGGGCACCTTCGGAGCATGGGGCGACGGGCCGCGCGGCCCGTCCCGGGGGTCAGGCGAAGAGGTCGTGCGCGACGCCGGCCTTCTCGAAGATGTAGTCGCGGCTTGCCTCCAGGTCCCGGCGCAGCTTGACCATGTCGTGGCCCAGAAGCTGGCCCTTCCATTTGCGGATGCGTCCCGCCACCATGACCGTATCGACGTTCGTCCGGTCCATCAGGGTGACCACGGCCCCGGGCGCGTGGTTCAGCGGCGCCACGTTGATCGCCTCGGCGTCCAGCAGGATGATGTCGGCCTCCTTGCCCGGTGTCAGGCTGCCGGTCTTGCGGTCCAGCCGCAGACCCCGGGCGCCCTCGATCGTGGCGTGCCGGATCGCGTCGGCGCAGCGCATCAGGGCGGGGAAGTCGGTGGCCCCGCCCAGGGCGGCCTCGTTCGCGTGCATGCGCTGGAGCGTGACCAGCGCCCGCATCTGCGTGAAGAAATCGGCCGACATGGTGCATTCCACGTCGGAGGACAGCGACATCGACATGCCGAGGTCCAGTGCCTTCTGTACTGGCGGGGCGCCGTGGCGCATGTGCATCTCGATCGGAACCGACAGCGAGACATGCGCGCCGGCATCGGCCGCGGCCTTCCAGGCGTCATCGGTCATGCCGGTCATGTGGATGAAGATGTTGTCGGGGCCGAACACGCCCTTCTTCGCAAGGGCGTCGAAGGTGGGTGTCATGCCGAAGGTGGTGACGACATGCAGCGCGATCTGCAGGTCGAGTTCGCGCCCGATCTTCCAGGCCTCCTCGTAGCCCTCGATATAGATCTCGCCGCCCATCACCATGGTCAGCAACCCGTCGTCCGAGTTGAACCAGCGCTCTCGGATGCGCCTGGCGCCGTGGGGATATTCCTTGCCTTCCCACCAGCCCTCGAAATAGCCGAACACGCCGCGGCGGCCGGCGTCGCGCAGTCCCTCGATTGCGGCATCGGAATGTTCGGCCGAATGGTGGATCTGGCTCACGTCCATCACTGTGGTCACCCCGGCATCGAGCTGCGCGAGGCCGCCGTACAACTCGTTGATGTAGACATCCTGCGGCCGGTAGTGCTGCGAGAATCCGAGCAGCATGGCCTCGTAGTAGTTGCGGGCGTTCTCGGGCCGTCCGTCGTTGACGACGATGGCGTCCGACAGGGTCGAACGCAGGCCGGTCTCGAACTGGTGGTGATGGGTATCGACAAAGCCGGGCATCACGATCTTGCCCGTCGCGTCGATCACATGGGCGTCGGTCGCGTCGATTCCGGCGCCGACGGCGACGATCCGGCTGCCCTCGATCAGCACGTCGCCGCGGGCGAAGTTGCCCACCGCCGGGTCCACCGACATCACGACGCCGCCCTTGATCAGGATGCGCACGCCCTTGCCGCCGGACAGGGCGGGAAGACTGGCGGCGCCTGGCGCGCCCTCGCCGGCTGGTCCGCGCAACAGGCGACCGAAGGTCGGGCAAAGGGCCACCGGCGTGGCGGGGGTGCACAGTCTGCACATGGCGTGTCTCTCTCCCTTGTCGTTTCGAATGGTCTTGAGGTCAGCTTCCCAGCATGGATTGCAGGACCGGAAAGCGCCCGATCTCGTGCGCGATATGCGATGCGGCCTCGCGCAGCGCGGGCAGGCGTTCGGCAACCAGGTGTTCGGGCGTGACCATGCCGGTATAGCCCGAGGTGTTCAGCGCCGCGATGGTGCGCCCCTCTGCATCGCGAATGGGCACGGCGAGGGCAGTGATCCCGTAGTCCAGCTGGTCGACCGTGGTCGCATAGCCCTGCTCGCGCACGCGGCCGAGTTCGGCGCGCAGTTCGCAGGGATCGGTGCAGGTTCTGGAGGTCAGCGCCGTCAGCGCCGTGCAGGCCAGCAGGGCATCGAGTTCCGGCGGCGGCAGCGCCGCCAGCAGCACCCTTCCCATCGACGTGGCATGCGCCGGGTAGCGTGCCCCGATCACCGCCGCCGCCCGCCGCGCCCGCTGCACGGACACATGCGCGACATAGATCACCTCGGCCCCGTCCAGCGTGCTGACCGACGAGGCATCGCCGAAGCGGGCGACCAGGTTGCGCAGGTCGGGCTGCACCAGTTCGTCGAAGCGTGCCGCATAATAGAACGCCGAGCCGAGCGCCATGATCCGCGGCTTGAGGTGGAACCGCTTGTCGCGGCTGCCGACATAGCCAAGCTCGGTCAGCGTGATCAGCGACCGCCGCGCGGCGGCCGGCGTCAGCCCGACCCGGCGCGCCACCTCCGACAGGGTCATGTCGGGATGTGCCGGGTCGAAGGCCTCGAGGATCGCCAGGCCCTTGGCCAGCGCCTCGACGAACTCGGGATGCCGTTCGGGGGCCATGCGGTGCGCGGCCCCGGTCATCCCTGCGGGGCCAGGACGAAGTCGAACTCCACCACGGCATCGGGTGTCTTCTCGGTGGTGATCCCCGGGATGGCGCCCTTGGCCGGCTTGATCTTCGCAATCAGCGACCGGCGGACGCCGAACACCGCGTCGTTGTCGATATATTCCATGTTCTCGAAGAACACCTCGGTGGTGATGGCGTTCATCCCCGGGGCGCGGATGATGAAATGAAGGTGCGCGGGCCGCCAGGCATGGCGGTTGCCGGCGCGCAGAAGCTCGCCCACCGGGCCGTCGTAGGGCACCGTGTACGGCTTGGGCAGGACGGTCGTGTACCAGTAGCGGCCCTGGTCGTCGGCCTGGAACACGCCGCGCAGGTCGAACTTGTCCTGCCCCTGCGCCTGCTCCTGGATCGGATAGGTGCCTGCGGCATCCGCCTGCCAGGTGTCGATGACCGCACCCGGAAGCGGGTTGTGCAGCGAGTCGGTCACCTTGCCATGCACCAGCACCGTCACCCCGTCGCGGTCGTCGGCCAGATGCGCGCCGAGCGCCTTCTTCGGGGCGTCGTCGAGGTAGAACGGCCCCAGGTTCGACCCCTCGGTGGCGCCGCCCTTGGTGTTGATCATGTCCACCAGCGCCGAGAAGCCAAGAACGTCGGACAGAAGGATGAACTCGTGCCGTTCGGGGGTCGAGATCTTCCCGCAGTCGTAGAGGAAGCCCAGCACCCGGATCCATTCCGCATGGGTCAGCTGATGTTCCCGCGTGTAGTCGTGCAGGTGTTCGATCAGCCCCTGGAGCAACTGCTCGAACCGGCTGCCCGGTTCGGTCCTGAACGAGGCCTTGACCGCCTGGGTGATGGTGAACTGGTTGATGTCGCGCATGATTTTCCCCCCCCTCGGTCGGCGCCGCCACCGGACCACCGTATTTCTTGCTTGACGGAAGCTAGAACGCGACCATATTTTCGGCAAGAGAAATATTTTTCGGTATGCGAAAAGAGGAAGCCATGCGGATCGGCAAGCAGGATCAGGCCCGGACAGCCATCGCCACCTCGGATGCCGACAGCATCACGGTGCGCGGCCACGACCTCTGCGACGGGCTGATCGGGCGGATCGACTTTTCCGAATACTTCTGGCTGCTCGTCCTCGGCGACCGACCGGCACCGGCACAGCGGGCGATGCTCGATGCCTGCCTCGTGGCGATCGCCGAACACGGGCTTGTCCCTTCGGTGCAGGCGGCCCGGATGACGCTGGCCGCCGGGCCGGATGCCTGGCAGGGCGCCATGGCGGCCGGCCTTCTGGGCATGGGCAGTGTGGTGGCCGGCAGTTCCGAAGCGGCCGGGCGCTACCTGGTCGAGGTGGTCGAGGCTGCGCGCGAGACAGGCACCGACATCGAAACGGCGGCCATCGCCAGCCTTCAGGCGCACAAGGCCGAACGCCGCAAGGTCGCGGGCCTCGGCCATCCGCAGCATTCCGGCGGCGACCCGCGCGCCGACCGCCTGCTGGCCATCGCCGACGACCTCGGCGTATCGGGCCCCCATGTCGAGGCGCTGCGCGCGCTAGGCCGCCACGCCAGCCGGATCATCGAACGTCCGCTCCCGATCAACGTGTCGGGAGCGATCCCGGCCTGCATGCTGGATGCGGGCTGGCCCGCGGCCGCGATGAAGGCGGTGCCGCTGCTGGCCCGCACCGCCGGGCTGTCGGCGCATCTGTTCGAGGAAAGCCAGCGCCCCATCGGCTTCATCATGTCCCACCAGGCCGACCTTGCCATCGGCTATGACGGCAAGCCGGCCACCAGGCCCGCGGCGGCGGCGGAGTAGCATCATGGTTCAGGTTCTGAAGGATTTTCGCGTCGTCGAGCTGGGCACCTACATCACCGGTCCCGCAGCAGGGATGCACCTGGCCGACCTCGGCGCCGACGTGATCAAGGTCGAACGGCCCGGAACGGGCGATCCGTTCCGGGCGTTCAAGGGCGGCCTCTACAGTCCGCATTTCCAGACCTACAACCGCAACAAGCGATCCATCGCGCTGGACACCACGCAGCCCGGCGATCTCGCGCTGTTCCTCGACCTGATCGCCAGCGCCGACGTTTTCATCCAGAACTTCCGCCCTGGCGTCGCCGAAAAGCTGGGCGTGGGTGAGGCCGACCTGCGCCGTGTGCGCCCTGACCTGATCTATTGCGCGATCTCGGGTTTCGGCACCTCGGGCCCGGCGCGTGACCGGCCTGCCTATGACACGGTGGCACAGGCGGCATCGGGCTATCTGCGGCTGCTGACGCCGCCGACCGATCCGCGCGTGATCGGGCCGGCCATCGCCGACGCCGTGACCGGCCAGTATGCTGCCATGGCCTGCCTTGCCGCGCTACTGGAGCGCGCCAGGACCGGCAAGGGCCGGCGCATCGACATCTCGATGCTGGAGGCGATGGCGCATTTCAACCTCGACAGCTTCACCCACTACTTCTCGGAAGGCGAGGTGATGGGGCCGCTGTCGCGCCCGGTCGTGTCGCAAAGCTACACCTTCGAATGCGCCGACGGGAAATGGGTGGCGATCCACATGTCCTCGCCCCCCAAATTCTGGGAGGGGATGCTGGCCGCCACCGGGCAGCAGCACCTGGCGACCGACCCGCGCTTTGCCGAGCGGCTGGAGCGGATCAAGCACCAGGACGACCTGATCGAAATCCTGACCCCGGTGTTTCGCACCCGCACGCGCGACGAGTGGTGCGCGGCGCTTCTGGCCCACGAAGTGCCCCATGCGCCGGCCTATGACAGCGACGAGGCGCTGGAGGATCCGCAGGCCGTTCACCTCCGGCTCAAGACGACCGCACCCTCGCCCGTAGACGGCACCTTCACCACGGTCCGCGCGCCCTACAACTTCGACGGCGCCCCGGAACTCTCGGTCAGCGCGCCGCCGGTGCTCGACCAGCACGGCGCCGAGATCCGCGCCGAACTGCAGCGCCGCAAGACCGGCTGAGGGGCAGCGAGGATGAACCGAACGCTTCTCTTCGTTCCCGGCAGCCTGCGGGCGGCATCCTCGGCCCGGGCCACGATGCATTCGCTGATCGACCGGCTGGGCGACCGGGCGCAGGCCGTGGTGGCCGACCCGGGCGCCATGCCCCACTACAATGCCGACCTGACCGACGATCCGGCGGTGTCGACCTTCATCCGGCAGGTGAAGGCAGCCGATGGCGTGGTTTTCGTGACGCCGGAATACAACTACTCGGTGCCCGGCGTGCTGAAGAACGCGATCGACTGGGCATCGCGTCCGGCCTACGAATCCGCCTTCAGGGGCAAACGCTGCCTGATCGTTTCCGTCTCGCTCGGGGCCCTCGGGGGAGTCAGGGCACAGGCGCATCTGAAATACATCCTGAACGGGATGCTGGCCGAGGTCTTCGCCGCGCGCGAGATCGTGGTGCCCTTCGCTACATCCAAGATCGAGAACGGCCGACTGAACGATCCCGCCGTCCTGGACTTTGCCGGGGCGGTGCTTGCGGACTTCGTCGGAAAACTGGACTGACGCGGCCGGCACGCGCCGCCGCCACGAGGAGGATTGTCGGGTTCCGGTCGACAGGGGTGATCGACGCGGAGACCCGATGGAGCCGCCATGCGGCCTGCCGGGGGGGGCGGGGCGGATGACGGGGATGAGCACCACACCCCATCGGGAGGACCGACCATGAAGCATCTGACCGGCCTTTGCCTGGCCGCCGCCATTTCCGTGCCCGCCGCAGTCTCGGCGCAAGAGGTGATCAACCTGACCATCGCCTCCAGCCACCCGACCGCGATTCCGTGGGTCGGGATGATGCAGACCCATTTCATGGCGCGCACCGACGAGATCCTGGCCGAGGGCGGCCGCTACAAGATCGAATGGCAGGAAGCCTTCGGCGGCACGCTCTACCGCGCCAACGCGACGCTGAGCTCGGTCGAGGACGGGATCACTGACATCGGCTGGGTGTTCTCGATGCTGGAAGGCGGGCAGCTTCCGCTGAGCCAGGTGTCGAGCTACACGCCCTTCGCCACCAACAACCCGCCCGTGCAGCTCGAGGTGATGTGGGACCTGCTGGAGAACAATCCCGACTTTGCGAACGAATGGTCACAATACGGTCTGGTTGTCCTGGGGCTCACGGCGACCGACAGCTACGATGTCTATTCGACCCGACCGATCAACTCCCTGGCTGATCTTCGGGGGATGAAGATCTCGGCCCCCGGCGCGCTGGCCAACTGGCTGCGCGGCACCGGCGCCACCGCCGTCGACGGCGCGCTGACCACCTACTACACCGACATCCAGACCGGCGTGTCCGACGGCACCCTGTCGCTCGCTCTGGGCATCCTGCCCACGCGGGTCTACGAGGTCGCGCCCTACATCACCCGCGTCGACATGGGGACCGCCTTCTCGGGCGCCATCGCCATCAACGAGGCTGCCTGGAACGACCTGCCCGCCGAAGTGCAGGAGGCGCTGCGCGAGGCCGGGCGCTACTACACCGAGGCGCATGGCCGTGACCTGCTGGAGCGCCGCGAATTCGCGCTGAACCGGATGCTCGAGGTCGGCGCCGGCCAGAACCCGCCCGTCACCGTGACCCCGCTGCCCGGAGCCGAGCGCGAGGCCTGGGTGTCCGGGCTGCCGGACGTGGCCGGCGAGTGGGTGGCGGCGAACGGCGCCGCCGCCGGCGCCTTCATGCAGGCCTACATGGCAGGACTGCGTGCGAAGGGCGAAACGCCGCTGCGCGACTGGGCCGCGGGCAACTGAGCCTGCGGCGGCACTGCCATGGCACCGCATGACAATGGCCCCCCCGGCGCGCCGCGCCGGGGCGTTCAGGACGCCGTGGCAGGCGCCTGGAACCTGCTCGTCGACGGGCTGGGCGCGCTCGGCACGCTGCTGATCGGGGTGCTGATGTGCCTCATCTGCGCCGATGTGGCGGTGCGCAACACCATGGGCTTCTCGCTTCCCATGGTGTCCGAGGCCGGGGCGCTGACGCTGGTGATGATCGTCTACCTGCAACTGGCGACGACCATCCGGCACGACCGGCTGGCCCGCGCCGATCTGTTCTTCGCGGGCTTCCGTGCCTCCCGGCCCCGTGCCGGGGCGGCGCTGGCCGCTCTGTTCGACCTCGTCGCCTGCGTCGCGCTGGGGATCATCGCCTGGTCGACCGTCACGATCCTGGAACGGGACTTCCTGCGGGGCGAGCATATCGGCGTCACCGGCATCGCCACATTGCCGACCTGGCCGTTCCGGGCGCTGATCCTGCTCGGGCTGACCGTGTCCACGGTTCAATGCGCCATTTCGTTCCTGCGGTCCGTTCGATCCGCCGCCGCACCGCAAGGGGGACGACCGTGACGGGCATCGAGATCGGCATCGCCGCCATCGTCCTTCTGGTCGTCCTGATCTGGCTGGGAATGCCCATCGGGATCGCCATGCTGGTCGTCAGCATGGGCGGCGTGGCGATGATCCGCGGCGACACCGTGGCGCTGCGAATGGCAGGGCAGGTGGCCAACGACAGCCTGCGGCAATACCTGTTCGCCGTGGTGCCGCTGTTCGTGCTGATGGGGCTTCTGGTCACGGTGTCGGGCGTGGGCAAGGACACGTTCGACGTGTTCCAGCGCCTGCTGCGGCGGGTGGCGGCGGGGCTGGGGGTGGCGACGGTGTTCGCCAATGCCGTCTTTGCCTCGATCACCGGCATCTCCATCGCCTCGGCCACCGTGTTCTCGCGCGTCGCGGTGCCCGAGATGACGCGTCACGGCTATGCCAAGAGCTTCGCGACCGGCGTGGTGGCCGGCAGTTCGGTGCTGGGCATGCTGATCCCGCCGTCGCTGCTGATGATCGTCTACGCGGTGCTGGCCGAAGAATCCGTGGGACGGATGTTCCTGGCCGGGGTCGGACCGGGGCTTCTGCTGTCGGTCATGTTCTCGGCCGTGATCATCCTGATGGCCTGGCTGCGCCCGTCGATGGTGTTCGACCGGCAGCACGACGCGGTGGACGAAGCACCGATCCCGGCGGGGCAGCTGGCGCTGAAGGGCGTGCCGATCCTGTCGCTGATCGGCCTTGTCCTCGGCGGGCTCTACTCCGGCTTCCTGAACCCGACCGAGGCCGGCGCCATAGGTGCGCTTGGCGCGCTGGTGATCGCGCTGGCGCGGCGGTCGCTGACGCGCCGCAGCTTCTGGGGCGTGCTGGTGGAAAGCGGCCAGATTACCGTCTCGGTGCTGTTCCTGATCATGGCCGCCACCTTCTTCTCGCGGATGCTGGCGCAGTCGGGCCTGCCGGCCGCGCTGGCCGATGTGGTGCTGGGCGGGCCGATCGGGCCATGGGGATTCCTCGTGCTGTACCTTGCGCTGATCATCGCGCTCGGCTGCCTGATCGATTCGATCTCGATCATGCTGATCGTGCTGCCGATCGCCCTTCCGATCGCCCAGGCGGCGCAGTTCGACATGATCTGGTTCGGCGTGCTGACCGTCATCGCGGTCGAGATCGGGCTGCTGACCCCGCCCTTCGGCCTGTCGGTCTACACCATCCGGGCGGCCATCGACGACCCCAAGCTCAAGGTCGGCGACATCTTCCGCGGCGCCCTGCCCTTCGCCGCCACCATGGTCCTGTCGCTTCTGGTGATCGGGCTGTTCCCCGGCATCGCGACCTGGCTGGCGCGGTTGTAGCGCCACGTCGGGAATCGGACCGGGATACATCCTGCTTGGGGACCCGGCCGGCGCCTGTTGCGCTGGCGTCGGCCGCGTCATGGCGATCCGCGACGGGCATTTGCTTTCTGACGAGCGCGCCGTTATAGTCGACAATATACAATCGACGGAAAGGTGCCTGGATCATGCCGTCTGAACCCCCGGATCGGATCGGCGACGGCCGGACCGGGCAGCTGCTGCTGGTCGGGGCCGGAACGCGGGGGCGGATGTGGGCGCAGGTCGCCGCCGAAAGCCAGGGCGTCGCCATTGCCGGCGTGGTCGACCCGAGCCCCGACGCGCGAAGTGCGTTCGCGGCCGAGCATCCCGGCCTGCCCTGGTTTCCCGATTTGCCTGCCGCTCTGGCCGCCGGCCCCTACGAGGCCGCGCTTCTGGTGACGCCGCCCGACGGCCACCTCGACCAGTGCCGCCGACTGTTCGATGCCGGACTGCCGGTTCTGGCCGAAAAGCCGCTGGCCCCGGATCTGGCCGATGCCGTCGCCATCATCGACACCGCCGATGCCGCGGGCTGTCCACTGAGCGTGGGGCTGAACTTCCGCTACCTGCCGGTGTCGCAGGCAATGCG
>DAOLBY010000071.1:0-6246 GCA_035324325.1 Paracoccaceae bacterium
GCGACGGCGGCTGGAGAATGCGGGAACCGCCACAGGCTCCGGCGCAGGCGCTGCGGCGGGGATCTCCGCTGCGGCAGATGGAAGCGCGGGCGCCTTGTCCGTGACCCGGGCCGCCACGGCCTGCGACGGCGTCGCCAAGGCGGGCGCGTCGGGCGGCTTGGCATCCGGTGCCTTGGCGTCCTGCCCCATCGCCACCACAGTGGCCGGCTCCGGCAGCTCGGGACCGGGAGCTGTGCCAACCCTGCCGGGCGACCGGCCCGGTTCTGCTGCGTCCGCTGCCAAGGCGGCGTCGGGCGCGGCCGGTTCTGCGGCTGCGGCCGCGGCCATGGACGGGGACACCGGGTCGGCAGGCTTTGCCTGCGGGGAAGACGCCTCCGCCTCGGGCGCCGCCGGAGCTGCTGCCTCCTCTGCCTCGGCCTTCGACTTCGGGCCACCCGGCTCCGTCAACCTCGCCGCGTCGGGCTTGCCTGCGGCCGCCCCGCCCCCCGCATCCGGCGCCGCGACGGCATCCGGGGCCTCTGTCCCGGCTGGCGACGCTGCGGCCGGACGGTCCTTCGCGGTGTTCGCACCGGTCTCGTTCGCACCGGTCTCGTTCGTCGCTGGCGCCTTTGACTCGGGCGCCTTAGACTCGGGCGCCTTCGCCTTCGCCTCGGGCGCCGTCGGCCGGTCTGCCGCCTCGCGCAGCGCGTCGCGGGTCAGCACCACCACCGGCTCTGCGTCACGCTCGACCGCAGTGCCCGGGGCCATGAAGCCCGGTGCCGCCTTCGTCTCGCCGAAGAACGGCTCACCGGCAAAGGCCCCCCTGGGCGGCACCGCCACGAAGGACACCGGATTAAACCGATGCTGCACGGCAAAGGCCTCCGCCTGATCCAGCGTCTCGCGCGCAGCGACGGCCACCTGCACCCGCGGACCATCGCCTGCGATGTCGTAGACGAGGTCCGAGACGGCGTAGGGCGTCATCCCCTCGAGCGCCGCGGCCACCTGCGCGCGGCGTGCGGCCGGATCGGGACCGGGCGCCACGACCTCGGTGAACAGCACTTCCGAGGCAGGCAGCACCAGCTTGGTCGCAACGCCCTGCGGCGACAGGCCGAGCGCCGAGGCCCGCATGTAGGACAAGGCATCGGTCAGGTCGGCGCTGTCGGTCGCCACCTCGTCCACCATCATCCACCCGCGCGAGGTGCGACGCAGCAGCGCAATGGTCTCGAAGCTCAGGGTCAGCGCGAAGTTCGGTTTCATCGGTTCCGTCGTCGTCCCGGATGGCCGGCGCGCGGCGGTCCTCCCGTCGCCATCCCGTCGCGAGCCGTGTAGCACGCCCGTTCCGCCGGCCGACAGGCCGCGGAAGGAATTGGCCTTTCCTACAGCAGCTTTCCGCCGAAGCAAAGAAAAACGCCCCGCAGCGCCAAGCCGCAGCTTGCCCCGCGCGTCGAAGATCGGTCACGTTTCCGCGCAATCCCCGGAGGTTTCCCATGCGCCCATCCCCCGCCCTGCCCCGCCTCGCGCTTCTGGCCGCCATCGTGGCGCTGCCGCTGGCGGCCTACAGCCTGCCCGCCCGGGCCGACACCGCGCTGCCCGCCGCGCGCATCACCGTCACCGGCGAGGGCCGGGTCGATGCGGTGCCCGACCTCGCCACCATCTCGCTCGGTGTCACGACCGAGGCGAAATCGGCGGCCGAGGCGCTGGCCGCGAACAACGCCGCGATGGCCGCGGTGCTGGAACGGCTGCGTGCGGCTGGCGTGGCCGACCGCGACCTCCAGACCACCGGCCTGTCGGTCAATCCGGTCTGGTCCGGCTACGAACGCTCCGGCGGGCGGCCCGAGATCACGGGCTTCCAGGCCGCGAACGTCCTGACGGTACGGGTGCGCGCGCTCGATACGCTCCGCGGCGTGCTCGACGCAGCGGTGAAGGACGGCGCCAATACGCTGAACGGCCTCGCCTTCGGCCTCGCCGAACCGCAGCCGGCGCTGGACGAGGCGCGCGCGCGGGCGGTGGCGGACGCAAGGCGCAAGGCCGAGCTGATGGCCGCCGCCGCCGGTGTCACGCTGGGCCGCATCGACAGCATCACCGAGGGCGGCGGAGGCGCGCCCTATCCGCAGTTCCGCGCCGAAAGCGCGATGGTGGCCGACGCCGTGCCCGTGGCCCAGGGCGAAGTCAGCCTGTCGGCCAGCGTCACCGTGGTCTGGCGGCTGGCCGAGTGACCGGAAGCGGGGCGGCGCAGCGCCGCCCCCCGCGGCCGGTCAGGCATGGGCCTTGGCCAGCGCCTGCTCCAGATCCGCGATGATGTCGGCCGGGTCTTCGATCCCGATCGAGACACGCACCACGTTGGGCGCCGCGCCCGCCCTGATCTGCTGGTCCGGCGTCAGCTGGCGGTGCGTGGTCGAGGCCGAATGGATGACGAGGGAACGCGCGTCGCCCAGGTTGGCCACATGGCTGAACAGGTTCAACGCGTTGATCAGCCGCAGGCAGGCGTCATAGCCGCCCTTCAGCGCGAAGGTGAACAGCGCGCCGGCGCCGTTCGGGCAGACCTTCTGCGCCCGGGTGTGCCAGGGCGAGGACCGCAGCCCCGCATAGGTCACGCTTTCCACCGCGGGATGCCGTTCCAGCCATTCCGCGACCGTCCTCGCGTTGGCGACATGCTTCTGCATCCGCAACGACAGGGTCTCGATCCCCATCAGCGTATAATGCGCCCCCTGCGGGTTCATCGTCATGCCGAGGTCGCGCAGCCCCACGGCGATGGAGTGGAAGGTGAAGGCCATCGGCCCGAGGACCTCGTGGAACTTCAGCCCGTGGTAGGCCGGTTCGGGATCGGCGAGCGAGGGGAAGCGGCCGGGCACTGCCGACCAGTCGAAGCGCCCCGAATCCACGATGGCGCCGCCGGTGACGGTGCCGTTGCCGGTCAGGTACTTCGTGGTCGAATGCACGACCAGCGTCGCGCCCTGCTCGATGGGGCGGCACAGGTAGGGGCTGGCCGAGGTGTTGTCGACGATCAGGGGGATACCGTGTTCCTCGGCGATCCGGGCCAGCACCGGCAGGTCGCTGATGTAGCCGCCGGGGTTCGCGATCGACTCGCAGAACACTGCGCGGGTGTTCTCGTCGATGGCGGCGCGCAGGGCATCCAGATCCTCGGTGTCGACGAACTTCGCCGACCAGCCGAACTTGCGGATCGTGTTGGTGAACTGCTGCACCGTGCCGCCGTAGAGACGGGTCGAGGCGACCACGTTGCAGCCCGGATTCATCAGCGGAAACAGCGCCATGATTTGCGCCGCATGGCCCGAGGAACAGCAGACTGCGCCCGCCCCCCCTTCCAGGGCCGCGATCCGTTCGGCCAGCGCGCTGACGGTGGGGTTGGTCAGCCGCGAATAGATGTAGCCGACTTCCTGGAGGTTGAAGAGCGCCGCGGCATGGTCGGCGTCGCGGAAGACATAGGCGGTGGTCTGGTAGATCGGCACCTGCCGCGCGCCGGTGGCCGGGTCGGGCCGCGCCCCGGCATGGACCTGGAGCGTGTCGAAAGCATGGGTCATCGGGTTCCTCTCCCTGTCGGACTGCGCATCACGTTAACCGAGGCCGGCAGGCGCGCCTAGGCCGTCCGCACAGCGCCGGTTTCCGTTACGGAAACCGGACCGTTTCCTGTGACAGGAAACGGACCGGACCCTGAATTCAGGGTCCGCGCTACCCCGCCCGGGCGGCGGCAACCGAGGCCTCGAGGATGTCCATGGCCTCGGCGAAATGCGGCTCGGGGATGGTGATGGGCGCGAGGAACCGGATGACGTTGCCATAGACGCCGCAGGTCAGAAGGATCAGCCCGCGCTTCTGCGCCTCCATCCGTACCCGTCCGGTGAAGCCCGCGTCGGGTTCGCCCGTGCCGGGACTGGCGAACTCCACCGCCACCATGAAGCCCGGGCCGCGGATGTCGATGATCTCGGGCGTGACCGACCGGATCGCCTCCAGCTTCTGCTTCAGCCGGCTGCCCAGTTCGTTCGCGCGGGCGCAGAGGTCCTCGTCCTCGATCACGTCGAGCACGGCATGGGCTGCGGCGATGCCGAGGGGATTGCCGGCGTAGGTCCCCCCCAGCCCGCCGGGATTGGCCGCGTCCATCAGGTCGGCCCGGCCGGTGACGGCCGCCAGCGGCAGCCCGCCCGCCAGCCCCTTGGCCATGGTCGTCAGGTCGGCGGCCACCCCATGCTGTTGCATGGCGAACAGCGTGCCGGTGCGGGCAAAGCCGGTCTGCACCTCATCCGCGATCAGCACGATGCCGTGGTCGTCGCAGAGCCTGCGGATCGCGCGCACGAGGTCCGTCGGCGCGGGATAGAAGCCCCCTTCGCCCTGCACGGGCTCGAAGATGATGGCCGCGACGCGGGCGGGGTCGAGGTCGGCCTTGAACAGTTTCTCGATGCCTTTCATCGCATCGGCCGTGGATATCCCGTGCGGGCCCATGGGGAAGGGCACGTGGAACACGTCGGGCATCATCGCACCGAAGCCCTTCTTGTAGGGCTCGACCTTGCCGGTCAGCGACATGCCCATGAAGGTGCGGCCGTGGAAGCCGCCGCCGAAGGCGATGACCGCGTTGCGCCCGGTGGCGATGCGGGCGATCTTGACCGCGTTCTCGCAAGCCTCGGCGCCGGTCGTCACGAAGATCGTCTTCTTGGGAAAGTCGCCGGGCACCAGGTCGTTGAGCCGTTCGGCCAGCCGGATGTAGGGCTCGTAGGGCAGCACCTGGTGGCAGGTATGGGTGAAGCGGGCCATCTGGTCGGTCACGGCCTGCATCACGCGGGGGTGGCAATGGCCGGTGTTCACGACCGCGATGCCGGCGGCGAAGTCGATGTAGCGGTTGCCCTCGATGTCCCAGACCTCGGCGTTCAGCGCCCGGTCGGCGTAGATCTGGGTCATCATGCCGACCCCGCGCGAGATCGCCGCATCCCGCCGCTTGGCCACATCCGCGTTGAGCATCCTGTCCTCCTGCCGCCCGTTTGTCCGCATACTCTCGCAGGGAAGCGGCTTGCGCTCAACGGGGAGGATCTGGATTTGATCAAAAAAAGAGGCTGGGCGACGATCGCCCTGGCGGCGGTCCGCCGGTCGAGGACCTGCACAGGCCGACAGACCGGCATCGGATGGGGGATCCGGTCGGCCTTCCTGACCTGCCGCTCCCGACCGCCCCCCGGACACGCTCCGCCTTCACGCGGGCCGATCGGGGCCCGGGGTGAGGAGGTCAGGGCCCATGCAATTGCCGGGGGGGGCGTGTCGCGGCGCGGGGCGGTCCGGCGGAAGCGCGCAGGTCGCGACGGACAGGATCGACCTCGCGGCGCCCGGCCCGGAGGCCGGAACGGGGAGGGGCGGCGGCCGGACCCCGCGCCGTGGAGCGGCCCGGATCCGCGCGCCCGGCCCCGCGGTCGTCCCCGCGGTCGTCCCCGGTGTGCGCGCCGCGAACCCGTCCCTGTCCGACTGCCCGGGACGCCACTCCTCCCGATCCTGAACCGGAACACAGCGAAGCCGGGACACGCTTGATCGCAGACCGGGACCAGCGAGCGGTCTTGGGGGGAGGATGGTACCGCCTCCCCGGCTCGAACGGGGGACCCCCAGATCCACAATCTGGTGCTCTAACCAACTGAGCTAAGGCGGCACTGGCGGCGCATCTAGCGCCGTTCCGGGCCGATTGCAAGCTTCGGCCCCGGGCGCGCCAGTGCCAGCGACACGCCCGCGAGGACCAGAGCGAGGCCGGGCCAGAAGCCGGGGGACACCGCCTCGCCCAGCAGCGTCGTGCCGAGTGCCGCCGCCGTCACCGGCGACAGGCCCAGAAGCAGCGCCGCCCGCCCCGCCGGCAGATGCCGCAGGGCGGTCAGCCAGACGAGGTAGCCGGCGCCCGACGTCAGGCCGATGAAGGCCACGAGCAGCCAGCCCCGCGGCGGCAGGGCGGCCAGCGCGGTCCAGGGCGCCTCGGCCAGGGCCGGGGGCACCAGCGCCACGACCGCCGCCGCCATCGACACGGTCCCGACCCGCAGCGTGGGATAGCGCGCCAGCCACGGGCCGAACCCCACCGCCGCCGCCGCACCGCAGACCGCCGCCGCCAGCACAGCCGCCGCGCCCGACGGATCGACGACGCCGCCCTGCCCCGCCCCGGTGACCAGCGCGATGCCGGCCAGCGTCGCGGTCATCCCCAGCCACAGCCGCGGCGGCGCCCGTTCGCGCCCCAGCACCGCTGCCAGCGCCAGCGCGACGAGCGTCCCCCAAGCAAGTGCTCGCATGGCCTCCCTG
>DAOLBY010000071.1:6256-9882 GCA_035324325.1 Paracoccaceae bacterium
CGAGCGGGAAGACGCCGAACAGGACCGCCCCCTCGGCCGCGCCGACGCGCGTCAGGCCCCAGTTCAGCAGGATGATCAGCAGGCCGAACTGCACCACCCCCAGGGCCGCCACCGCCATCAGGTCGCGCCGCGGCAGGGCGCCGTATCCGGCGCGCAGGAATGGCACCGACAGCACGGCCAGCGCCACGCCGTAGCGCAACAGGGCCAGCGTCACCGGCCCGAGCGCCCCGTCCAGCGCCCGCGTCGCCACCATGGCCGAACCCACCTGCACCCCGGTCAGCGCCGCGGCGATCAGGCCGATGGTCAGGCCCGTCACAACGTGCGCTCCCACACCTCGTCGACGACCGCCTGTCCGAAGGCATGGCCCGGGGTCCGTTCGGTCCGGCGGAACCCGTTGCGGGCGTAGAGCCGTCCGGCCGCGGCATGGCTTTCGTGCGTCCAGAGCACGATGCGGCGGTAACCCGCTTCCCGCCCGAAGGTCAGGCAGGTGTCCATCATCCGCTGGGCCAGACCCGTGCCGCGCTGGTCGGGTTCGATCAGGAACAGCCGCAGCCGCGCGCAACCGGCCGCCGCCGCGCCCTCGGCCATGCAGAAGATCGACCCGACGCGCCGCGCACCGGACCAGGCGATCCAGCCGGCCTCGGTCGGCGCGCCGGCCGCGGTGCGGTCGAGGAACTCCGCGACGATCCGCGCCACCAGCGCCTCGAACCGCGCGTCATATCCCTCGTCGCGGTGGTAGAGCGCGCCGTGCCGGCCGATCACCCAGCCCGCATCGCCGGGGGCAAGGGCGCGCAGGTCGGCCGGCGTCCCGCCCCCTGTCAGCCGCGCCTGCACGGCCTCAAGCCGGTCGGCGATCCCGGCCACCGCGTCCGTGTCCAGATGCAGCAGCATCTGCGCCAGCGCCGTCCGTGACCGGGTACGCAGTTCCGCGGCCTCGGCCCGCCCGGCGTCGGTCAGCAGGATGTCGCGCTGGCGGGCATCGCCGGGATCGGGGGCGCGGGTGATCCAGCCGCGCGTCTCGAACCCGCGCAGGGCGCGGCTCAGAAAGGCCTCGTCCATGCCGAGCGCCGCCGCCAGCCCCCGCGCCCGCCAGGGCGGTGCATCCCGCGCCGCGGCTTCGGCCAGGTCGTGCAGGATGCGCACCTCGCCCAGCGACAGGCCGGCACCCAGATAACCGCGCCCCAGAACCCCCAGCCAGCAGGTGTAGAAGCGGTTGAACGCGCGCAGCCGGTCGATCGCGTCCATGGCCCTGCCCCTGCGCTGCTCCGTCCGACCCAAGCGCGATTGCTTGATTTCGTCAAGCAATTTTCCCTTGCACGGCGCGCGGCCCGGTGGCACCCCGGAACCACGCCAGCAGGGGGCCGCCATGGGCATCGACAAGCAAAGCGACATCGCCGCCAACCTGCAGATCGGCCCGACCAGCCTCGGCATGGTGCGCATCTATGTCGAGGCCGAGGGCGGGATCGAACTGCCGCTCGACTTCGACCCCGACGAGGCCGAGGAGATCGCCGAGGAACTGCGCGCCGCGGCCGAGGCGGCGCGCGCGATGGGGTCGGGCAACGGGCGGCGGCGGTAGGGCGGCAGCAACGCTGCGCACGGGGCGCGCGCTGTCCCCCTCGCCATCCCTCCCCTGCGAGGGGGGAGGGCGCCGCCCGGTCGAACCCGTGCCAACCGCACGGCCCACCACGCCATCACCCCGGGCACGCCGCGAGGCCGGTCTCTAGCCTGCCGGCGCCGGCATCACCAGCGCGCCGGGATCGCGCAGCGCCTGCAGACGCAGCGCCGCATGACGGGCGAACCGCTGCACCATCGCCTTGCGCCGGGCGCCCGCCAGCGGCGCCTCGGGCGCCATGCGCAGGATCTCGGCGTCCCAGGCGTCGGCGAGGATCAGGCCGGATCCCTCCGGCAGCAGCGCCGCAGGGAACCCGGCATCCACCGCCCAGAAGAAGCGGTCGCAGAACGCCAGGTATGCCTGCCACTTTCGGTCGGCGCGGAAATCGGCCGCCCCCGACTTGCACTCGACAACCCAGACCTCGCCCCTCGGCCCCAGCGCCATGACATCCACCCGCAGCCCCGGCGCCGGCATCATTTCCTCGACGCAGGCAAACCCCAGCGAGGCGAGGTGCCGGCAGACGCCGCGCGCCAGCCGCTGGCCGGGCATGGGGGGAAGCGGTTCGGCGGCGGCGGGTCCATCCATGCCGGCATGATGAACCAAAGGTGAACATCGCGCAAGGCTTGCGGTGCGGGGGCGCCGGGCCTATGTCTGGCGGCGGCGGGTGCTGCTCTTCGCGTGCGGGGCCGATTTTCCAGTGGCCGATAAGCAAGCGAACGGGGGCTGGCTCTGCCGGGGTCCTGGCCCCGGTACCCGGTTCCCACCTGAGACCTCTGGCTCTCGGGAAAAACCCTGGTTCCCACGGTCGCTGCGGGCCCGCCGCCCTGCCCCCCACCCGGCGCCACCCCATGCGTAAGGGGCGGCAGGTCGCCCCGCCGCCCCCACGTCCCGGCGTGCCTCCCGACGAGGCACGGGCGGCACGCCCGGCCGGATCAGAAGCCGAACACCAGCGACACGCCCAGCTTGTTGTCGGTGCGCCGGGCACGGCTGTCGTTGTATTCGGTCAGA
The DNA here is from genome assembly GCA_035324325.1 of Paracoccaceae bacterium. Taxonomy (GTDB): domain Bacteria; phylum Pseudomonadota; class Alphaproteobacteria; order Rhodobacterales; family Rhodobacteraceae; genus DAOLBY01. The sequence continues at coordinate 8,877 of DAOLBY010000071.1, forward strand.
TAGCTGACGCGGGTCGCCATGCGGTCGGTGACCTTGAAGTTCACGCCAAGGTCGTTGTTGGCGCGCAGCGCGCTCTTGGACTTCAGCACGTCGGTATCGTTGGTCACGAAGACCGCGTCCGACATCTTCCAGTAGAAGCGCGACGAGGCGATGGTGCCCGTCTCGGTCACCGAGACGCCGGTGCCGTCGCGCAGATAGCTCTGCCCGATGCCCGCCTGCACGCGCCAGGCCATGTCGGGCGTGTTGACCACGCGGAAGCCCGGGCCGACGCCCCAGAAGGCATCGGTGCGCGTCTGCGCCGCGGTGGTCGCAAGGCCGTCCTTGGCCACCCGGCCGATGGCAAATCCGTAGAACTGCGGGTTGAGGTAGTACTGCGCCTCGTAGACCCCGAAGATGTCCTCCTTGGTCTTGGTGCCGCCGGCCTCGGCAAAGTCGATCGCCATGCCGATCGAGTTCACGAAATTGCCCTGGGCATAGCGCAGGCGCGTGCCCAGCGTGAACTCCTGCGTGTCCTGGTTGCCGGTCTTGGCGCTGTAGCCCAGCGAGGCCGATCCTGACAGGCCCGGGCGGAACTCGGGGTTGGCGAAACGGGCGGCATCCTCGCCGCGCGCCAGATCGTCGCGCACCGCGGTCTCGAGGTCGTCCAGCCGGTCGTCCAGCGCCTGGGTGCCGGTCAGCGTGCCCTGCGCCAACGCGGCGGGGGCAAGGGCGAGCGACAGGGCGACGGCAGCGGCGGCAGCGGGAAGTCTGGTCGTCATGGCAGGTCCTTTCCTGGATGCGGCGCCCCCAAGGGGTTGCTGAACGGGCAGATAAGTGCTTGTCTTGACGATGAGAAATTCAAAATCCTCATGGATGACACGAGGTTTCCTCATGGATCGCCCGGCGCCTCGGGGACCGACGGGCGCGCCATGACGTGCCTCTGCGCGCGCACGCAGAGGCACGGCATGGCACGGCATGGCGCGGCGGTCGGCGGTGGTTTTCGCGGCGAGGTCGTCGAGATACCATT
>DAOLBY010000071.1:9892-14829 GCA_035324325.1 Paracoccaceae bacterium
CGGCGGTCGGCGGCAGAGTTCGGGGGCGGTCGGCCAGGGCGCTTCAGCCCGGGCGGCGGGCGTCAGAGCGCGTCGAGCAGTTCGGAGATGTCGGTCTCGGTCCGTTCGGCGACAGAGCGCAGCGCGGTGTCAGCGATCTGGGCCAGGTCCTCGTCCAGATCGTCGCGCCAGACCGACCAGACCGGATAGGGAAAGCTCGGCACGCCCTCGACCAGGAACAGTCGCCCGCCGTCCACATGCCGCTTGACATGCGCGGCCGGCAGGAAGGCCGCAAGGTCGCGCGCCAGCACGAAGCGCGTGGCCAGCGCGCCGAGGTCGAGCGCCAGCGCTCCAGACCCGGCCACGCCCGGAAGGCGCTGCGCGAGAAAGGCCGCGAACTCGGGCCCCCAGTCCACCGCGAGGAAGCGGCCCGCGACATCCCCGGGGCCGTCCTGCGGGCGGGGCGAGACCAGCACCAGCTCGTCCTCGATCAGCCGCTCGACCGACAGGCCGGGGCGCACCCGCGGCATGTGGGTCAACATCACCTGCATCGTGCCCTCGGTCATGGCGCGGGTCAGGTCCTCGGCCGTGCCCATCTCGGCCCGGACGCCGAGGTCGGGCACCGCCTCGCGCAGCCGGTCGATCCAGCGGAACCCGATCCGCGGCCAGAGCGTGACCTGCGCCCCGACGGTCAGCGTCCAAGTGAACCCCTGCGGCAGGGCGACCGACTGGCGGGCCTGTTCCCAGGTGCGCAGCAGCGCGCGGGCATGGGCGTCGAACTCCTGCCCCGCGGGGGTCAGTTCGGCCCCGGTCTTGGACCGGGCGAAGAGCGGCTGGCCCAGTTGCTCCTCGAGCCGCTGGACGCGCAGCGATACCGCCGACTGGGTGACGAACAGCCGGTCGGCCGCGGTCACGAAGGCCCCGGTTTCAGCTACGGCAAGAAAGGTCTTGATCAGCGCAAGGTCCATGGCCCGCAGCCAACCCGGTGCAGGGCCGCGCGCAAGGGGAAAGCCGCGGGGGACGGATCAGCGCGCCGTTTGCCGCCGACGCGACGGCCCGGCGTTCACATGCACCGGCACCGGCACGGCCCGCGCGTCATGTTCCGTGATCGAAGCGCCCGGTCCGCCGCCGCCCTCGTTCCGCTCCTCGGCCATCGCCATCACGCGGATGCCGAACTGCACGCCCGAGAAGACGACGGTGTTGAACAGGACCAGCATCGCCACCGCCACGAAGCCCATGTCCGACCGCCAGATCAGCCCGCCGATCCCGGCCACGTCGAAGGCGATCAGGGCGGCGGTGAAGGCGGCTGCGGCGGCAAGGCCGACAAGGACGCTGTGGATGTAGAGACGGACGAGCTGCGGCATGGCATGGCCTCCTGACCGGTGGCAGAGATTAGCCCCGCTGCGACCGGCCGCAAGGGGGCGGGGCCTGCGCCCTCATGCCCCGCCCGGCTCGACCTCGGCCACGACCACGCCATGGTCGAGGCCGGTCTTGGGGCTGCGGAGCCGCTCGGAGGGTTCGCGACCGGGCAGCGGGTCCTTCGGCTCCCAGCTCTCCCAGGGCGCTGGCTGTGGCAGGGCGGAATAGGGCTGCGGGGGGTCGAGGTGGTCGTTCACCACCTCGGTGGCCGTCACCCGGGCGCGCTGATGCCCCTCGACCCGGGCGAAATCCACGCTGAACAGGATCAGGTCCAGCACCGATCCCACGCCGTCAAAGACATGGGTGTGCGACGGACCGGCCGGTGCCGCCAGTTCCTGCGCCGGCAGCATCAGGTCGGCCACGCGGCGGGCAAAGTCGCGGCGGTCGGCGCGGCGGCCGGGGCCGGCGAAGGGGCGCGGCCCGATGATCATCCCGGTCGTCACCGCCCGGATGTCGTCGTTCAGGTCCCCCATCACGATCACCGGGCGGCGATGGCCGCCCACCCAGTCGCGGCGCGCCTCGGCCACGAGGCCCTTCAGCGCTGCCGCCTCGGCCGCCCGCACCACCAGTGACCGCAGCGAGCCGAGCGCGATCACCAGCGGGTCCTCCACATCCTCGCCGGCGAGGAACTTCGGCCCCTTGGATTTCAGATGCGCGACGAAGACCACCAGCCCGGGCAGGCCCGGCACCTCGATCTCGGCCCGCAGGACGGGTCGCTCGAAGCGCCGGATACCGATGTGATGCAGCGACTCGACCGCCCGGTGAAGGCCGGCGGGGACGGTCAGGTTCAGGCCCTCGGGAAAATGCGCGATCATGCGCACCGGCCCGGACAGGGGCAGGCGCGTCGCGAGCCCGACATGCGGCCCGTGCGAGACCGGGTTTGCCGGGTCGATCAGCCCGGGGACCGGCAGTCCGTCCGCCCCGGTGGCGACCTGCGCCAGCGGCGCGAAGACCCCGGCCCCCGCCATCTTCGGACTGGCGCCGACGACCTGCCTGAGCGCCGCTTCGGAAAACACCTCCTGGAACCCCACCACATCGGCACCGATCCGGTCCAGCATTCCGGCGATGGTCGCCGTCTTGGCGGCGAAGGCGGTGCCGTCATAGGGCCGGTCGGTGCGGCGCCCGATGAACTCGTGGCCCTCGGCGTTCAGGTTCAGCACGTTGAACGTGGCGATGCGGAATGTCATGGGGTCTCCCTCCGGTTGCAGGCCACCAGCCTGCCCCCAGGGCGCCCCCGCATCATGACAATCCTACCCCGCCGCGCGGTTTTGACGGCGGGTTTGACGGGACCGGCCCGCCGCCCGTCAGTTCACCGGCATCGCATAGTCAAGCCGCACGCCCGGGCCGGTCAGCACCATCATCGCCCCGGTCCGCTCGATTCGCGTGACGGCGGACAGGGCGGCGAAGTAGCGCCCTTCCTCCTCCAGCCGGTCGCAGGCCATCTGGGTGGCACCCACCGGGCCGGCACGGAAGGCGGGGGCCGAGCCCGTGTAGGTGCCGAAGTAGCGGTTGCAGGGTCCCTGCCCCGCGAACCGGCCGCCATCGTCGAAACGAAGCGTCACCGCTCCGCCGGGCGGCGTGCCGTTCAGGCCGACCAGCCGCCAGGTGCCGGGGCCTTCCGGCACCGCCGGTTCCGGGGGCGGAGCCTCGACCGTGCAGGCGGCGAGCGACAGGAGCAGGGCGGCAAGGGCAACGCGGATCATGCAGGTCTCCTTCGCGGGGCGGCATCGCGCCACCCTACCACGGATTGCGCGCTCAGAACCCGTCGGGCCGCGCCTCATGCGCCATGTGGTCCAGCACGCCGTTGACGAAGCCGGGTTCGCGCCCAGCCGGAAAGAAGGCGCGGGCAATCTCGACGTATTCGGTGATGATGACGCGCGGCGGTGTGTCCATCTGCGTCAGTTCGGCCCCCCCGGCACGGAACAGCGCCCGCAGCACCGGGTCGATCCGCCCGATGGGCCAGCGCGCGACCAGCGCGCGGTCGGTCATCTGGTCGACCAGCCCCTGCGCGTTCACCGCATGCGACAGGATTGCACGGAACAGCGCCGGGTCGCCCTCGGCCAGTTCCACCGCCTCGCCGGCCTCGTCCTCGACCGTCGCGCCGAAGCGGTGCGTCTCGAACTCGCGCGCCACGGCCTCGGCCGTCTGGCCCGAGCTTTCCATCTGGAACAACGCCTGCACGGCATAGAGCCGCGCGGCCGATTTCATGCGGCGGCGGTCGTCGGTGTTCACGCGCGGTGCCCCGTGTCGCTGCGGAAGCCGATGCCCTTGCGCACCCCGGCCCAGCGGCGCGCCAGCGCGATCAGATGCAGCGCGGCCGCGGCGGCTCCGCCGCCCTTGTCCTGGCCGCCCGGGTCGGCGCGCACCTCGGCCTGGGCGCGGTTCTCGACGGTCAGGATGCCGTTGCCGATGCAGGCGCCCTGCAACCCCAGAAGGCTGATCGCCCGGCTCGAATCGTTGCAGACCGTGTCGTAATGCGTGGTCTCGCCCCGGATCACGCAGCCGAGCGCGACATAGCCGTCATAGTTCGACATGCGTTCGGCCAGCGCGATGGCCGTCGGCACCTCGAGCGCCCCCGGCACTTCGACCAGATCGACCTCGGCCCCCGCCTTCGCCGCGACGGCGCGCGCGCCCGCGATCTGGTTGTCGGCGATGTCGCGGTAGTAGGGCGCCACCACGATCAGGAGCTTCACCGGCTTGTCGAAGGCGGGAAGCGGCAGGCTGTAATGGGTTTCCGAGCCGGCCATGGCCTACTCCGATGCGGGAATGCGGCGGGTGCCGACGATTTCGAGGCCATAGGCTTCCAGGCCCACGACCTTCGGCTTGGGCGAATTGGTCAGAAGCACCAGTTCGCGCACCCCGAGCGAAGACAGGATCTGCGCGCCCAGCCCGTACTGCCGCAGCGTCTGGGGGCTGACGGTGGCGTCGTCGGCCATCTTGGCATGCAGATCGCGCAACAGGACCAGAACGCCCCGTCCCTCGGCCGCGATCAGCCGCATCGCGTCGCCGAACTCGCGCGAACGGCCCGGCGCGCCAAGGCCGAGAACGTCGAGCATCGGGTCGAGCGTGTGCATCCGCACCGGAAGCGGCCCGGGCGCGGTCAGGTCGCCCTTGATCAGCATCACGTGCTCGGCGCCTTCGGTGACGTCCGTGTAGACGCGCATCGTCCAGTCGCCGCCGAACTCGGACGTGACCCGCCGCTCCGCCGTCACCCTCACCAGGTTGTCGTACCGGCGACGATAGGCGATCAGGTCGGAAATCGTGCCCACCTTCAGCCCGTGCTTCTGGGCAAAGGCGATCAGGTCGGGCAGCCGCGCCATGCTGCCGTCGTCGTTCATCACCTCGCAGATGACCCCCGAGGGGTTCAGCCCGGCCAGCCGCGCGATATCCACCGCGGCCTCGGTATGGCCGGCGCGCACCAGGACGCCGCCGTCCTGGGCCCGCAGCGGGAACACGTGGCCGGGCGTGGCGATGTCGGCCGCGCCCTTGGTCGGGTCGATGGCGACCGAGATCGTGCGCGCCCGGTCGGCGGCGCTGAT
>DAOLBY010000071.1:14839-15586 GCA_035324325.1 Paracoccaceae bacterium
GGCGGCTGGAGTTCTTGGGGCTCATCAGGTGCAGGCCGAGGGCGTCGACCCGGGCCGAGGTCATGGCCAGGCAGATCAGCCCGCGCCCGTGCATCGCCATGAAGTTGATGGCGGCCGGCGTGCACATCTGCGCGGGGATCACCAGATCGCCCTCGTTCTCGCGGTCCTCGTGGTCGACGAGGACGAACATGCGCCCGTTGCGCGCGGCGTCGATGATGTCCTCGATCGAGGACATGGCGTCGGAATAATCGGTACGGTCGGTCATCTGCTTCCCCCCGGGGCCTTGCCAGCCTCTAGCGCGGGCCGCGGCCGAAGGGAAGCGCGCCGCTCGCGATGCCTGCGGGGTTTCCGCGGATTCGGGGCGGTGCCGGGCGGGGCATGCCGTCAGGCCCGACCCGGGGCCGCCGCGGCGAAGAACCGTTCCGCCGGGATCGCGGCGGCCAGCCGCGCGGCGGCGGCCCAGTCGGCCTCGAGCCCATGCGCCGCCACCAGGATAGCCCGGTCGCCCGGCACCTTGCCCAGCGCACCGCGCAGCCGTGCCCGCGCCTCGGCGAATGGCGCCAGCGCCCCGGGGGCCGCAAACGCACCGTCCAGCGCCGCGCCGGCCAGCGCCAGCAGGTCGGGCGGCGTCAGGGGCCGCGTCGCCAGCCCCAGCCGGCCCGCCCCCGCCACCGCTGCCACGCGCGCCAGACGCTCGGCAGGCAGCGGCCGGCCGGCCAGCGCGTGCATCGCGTTCGACGAAAACAG
>DAOLBY010000072.1:0-15450 GCA_035324325.1 Paracoccaceae bacterium
GGGGGGGCGCAAAGGTGACGGTCTATGCCCGCCACGACCGCGCGGGCGGGCTGATGACCTACGGCATCCCCGGCTTCAAGCTGGAAAAGCCCGTGGTCATGCAGCGCATCGCGCAACTGGAGGAAGGCGGCGTCCAGTTCGTGCTGAACTGCAACGTGGGCACCGACATCAGCTTCGAGGCGATCCGTGGCCAGCACGATGCGGTGCTGATCGCCACCGGCGTCTATGCCGCGCGCGACATCCAGGCCCCGGGGCGGGGCGCGAAGGGGATCGTGCCGGGCCTCGCCTACCTCACCGCCTCGAACCGCAAGGGCTTCGGCGACGACGTGCCGGCCTTCGACAGTGGCGAGCTTGACGCCCGCGGCAAGCGGGTGGTGGTGATCGGCGGCGGCGACACGGCGATGGACTGCGTGCGCACCGCCGTCCGGCAGGGCGCGCAATCGGTCAAGTGCCTGTATCGGCGCGACCGGGCCAACATGCCCGGCAGCCAGCGCGAGACTCAGAATGCCGAGGAGGAGGGGGTCGAGTTCGTCTGGCTGACCGCCCCCAAGGGCTTTGCCGGCGGCACGACGGTCGAGGGCGTGATGGTGCAGCGGATGCGTCTCGGCGCGCCCGACGCCACCGGACGGCAGGTGCCCGAGGTGATCGACGGGGCCGACTATGTCGAGCCCGCCGATCTGGTGATCATGGCGCTGGGGTTCGAGCCCGAGGACCTGCCGAAGCAGTGGGGACAGCCCGCGTTGCGCACCACCCGCTGGGGCACCGTGCGGGCCGAGTTCGGCAGCCATGCAACGAACCTGGCGGGCGTCTATGCCGTGGGCGACATCGTGCGCGGGGCGTCGCTGGTGGTCTGGGCAATTCGCGACGGGCGCGAGGCGGCGGAAAGCATCCTGACCTATCTGGCGCAGGGTGCGGCCGGTGCCGTGGCGGCGGAATAGCCTGTAAAACGAACGGGTTGGAGGAAATGCGCGGCATGACATCTGTACACCCCCTGTACACCCCCCGTGCAGCCACACGGCGCCGCCGGAAAAGTGTCGCTGCCGGCGCTGCGTCAGCCTTGCTGACCGTCCTGATGCTGGCACCGGCGCCCGCCCAGGCTGGGGCCTTCACGCCGCCCGAGGGATGCACAACCTGGCTGACGGTTCAGTCGCGCCAATGCAGGGTGTCGAACTACTACAAGTGCGACCGCGATCCGCCGGGCGACCAGTGGCGGGCCGACTTCGACCAGCAGGGGATCTTCTTCCTCAGCCGCATCGATCACGAGGCGCAATGGGTCGAGAGCTTCGACCTGTTCCCGACCGTGCGGCAGACGCTCGATCCGAACCCCGAGGATCCGGCATCCTTTACCGAACTGGCCGGGACGGGACTGGACAGCTTTGCCTTCGGCCTGTCGAAGGACGACGGGCGAAAGAGCCGGGTGCGCGGCTTCGACCGCCTGACCGGGCGCAGCATGACCATCGACGGCGTGACGCTGAAGGAAACGCAGTTCGAGTTCGCCGAGACCGATGCCGACGGCAACCTGCTGCGCCGGTCGCGCGGCAACGAGTACATCCACCCCGAATGGCGAACCTTCTTCGCCGGGCCTTCGGAATACGATGGGGGCGACGGCTATGTGCCGATCGACGGCAGCCCGGTGCAGTTCATCTTTCCGGGCGAGGCCGGGTTCCAGGCCACCGAGCCGATCTTCGACTGCGACACGGTCACATCCGCGCTGCCGCCGGGGGTTCACCATGCCGCTCGGTGATCCGATCCGGGATCGGACCTTCTATCGCTACGGCAGCCTGAAGGCGCTGAAGCCCGTGCATGTCTGGGTGGGTCGGATCGACGAGCCGGCCGACCTTGGCGGCACCGCCGAGGAACCTGTGGTCAGCTGCATCGTCCTGTCGATGCGCGAGGGGATGCCGAGGCTGGGTCACGCGCCCTTCTACCTGAGCGCCATGCTGATCGACCCGCACGAGGTGATCCCGGCCTTCGACCTGTCCGAGTTCCATTTCGCCGAGAAGTACCGCGAATGGCGCCGCGCCTGGGATGACGGGTCGGGCGGCGCATGGGAGATCGGGCCGGCCGAGGCCTATGCGAACGCGATCCGGTCGCTGGTGCAGCGGGGGCAGCAATGACCGGGATGACGCGGACGGGCGGATGCCTCTGCGGTGCGGTGCGCTATGTCGCGCGGCTGCCGGGGCCGGAGTTCGGCGCCTGCCATTGCGCGATGTGCCGCCGCTGGACGGGATCGGCCCTGCTGGGGATCTCCGTGCCCTCGGGCGACATCGAGTGGCAGGGGGCCGGACACATCGCCCTGCGCCAGACCTCGGCCTGGGCGGAACGCGCCTGGTGCCGGGAATGCGGCACCGGCCTGTGGTTCCGCGTGACCGACGATGGGCCCTATTCGGGCAGCCACGAACTGCCCATCGGCACGCTGGATGACGCCAGCGGGCTGGTGATGGCCAACGAAATCTACATCGACCACAAGCCCGACAGCTTTGCCTACGCGGGCGAGGGCCGCAAGCTGATGACCCGCCAGGACTGCATCGACAAGTTCGCCGTTCTGGCAACCGAGTGAGGGAGTGCTGCCATGACCACCTATGACGCCGCCTGGGTTGCCGCCGAGGAAGCCAAGCGCCGCTGGCTGGACGAGAATGGCCTCTACCGCGCCGACGACGAACATTCCTCCTGCGGGGTCGGCCTGGTCGTGGCGATCAACGGCAAGCCGTCGCGCAAGGTGGTGGAGAACGGCATCAGTGCGCTGCGCGCGGTCTGGCACCGCGGCGCAGTCGATGCCGACGGCAAGACCGGCGACGGGGCCGGCATCCATGTGCAGATCCCGGTCAAGTTCTTCTACGACGTGATCCGCCGCACCGGGCACGAGCCCGACATGGGCAAGCTGGTGGCCGTGGGCCAGGTGTTCCTGCCGCGCACCGATTTCGGCGCGCAGGAGCGCTGCCGCACCATCGTGGAAACCGAAGTGCTGCGGATGGGGCATTACATCTACGGCTGGCGGCATGTGCCGGTGGATGTCTCGGTCCTGGGCGACAAGGCCAATGCGACCCGCCCCGAGATCGAGCAGATCCTGATCCGCTGCGAGAAGGACATCGACCAGGACCAGTTCGAGCGCGAGCTCTACATCATCCGCCGGCGGATCGAGAAGGCGGCCATCGCCGCGCAGATCGCGGGGCTTTACCTGTGCTCGCTGTCCTGCCGGTCGATCATCTACAAGGGCATGATGCTGGCCGAACAGGTGGCGGTCTTCTACCCCGACCTGATGGACGAACGGTTCGAGAGCGCCTTCTGCATCTACCACCAGCGCTATTCCACCAACACCTTCCCGCAATGGGCGCTGGCCCAGCCCTTCCGCATGCTCGCCCACAACGGCGAGATCAACACGCTCAAGGGCAACGTGAACTGGATGCGCAGCCACGAGATCCGCATGGCGCATTCGGCCTTCGGCGAGGCGGCCGAGGACATCAAGCCGATCATCCCCTCGGGTACCTCGGACTCGGGTGCGCTCGATGCGGTGTTCGAGGTGCTGGTGCGGTCGGGCCGGTCGGCGCCGATGGCCAAGACGATGCTGGTGCCCGAGGCCTGGTCCAAGGCGACCGTGGACCTGCCGAAACCATGGCAGGACATGTACGCCTATTGCAACGCGGTGATGGAGCCCTGGGACGGCCCGGCGGCATTGGCCATGACCGACGGCCGCTGGGTCTGCGGCGGGCTCGACCGCAACGGCCTGCGCCCGATGCGCTATGTCATCACCGGCGACGGCCTCCTGGTCGCGGGGTCCGAGGCCGGGATGGTCCCGGTGGACGAGGGCACGGTGCGCGAGAAGGGCGCGCTTGGCCCGGGGCAGCTGATCGCCGTCGATATGGCCGCGGGCAAGCTGTACCACGACACCGAGATCAAGGACCGCCTGGCCGCAGCCCAGCCCTATGGCGAGTGGATCGCCAAGGTCACGGATCTGAACGCCCTTCTGAAGGACGTGCCGGAAAAGGCGCTGTTTGCCGGGGCCGAGCTGCGCCGCCGCCAGATCGCCGCCGGCTACACCGTCGAGGAACTGGAGCAGGTTCTCGCGCCCATGGCCGAGGACGGCAAGGAAATGGTCGCCAGCATGGGCGACGACACGCCTGCGGCGGTGCTGTCCAAGGTCTATCGCCCGCTGTCGCATTTCTTCCGGCAGAACTTCAGCCAGGTCACCAACCCGCCCATCGACTCGCTTCGCGAAAGCCGGGTGATGAGCCTCAAGACCCGGTTCGGCAACCTCAAGAACGTGCTGGACGAGAACTCGAGCCAGACCGAGATCCTGGTGCTGGAAAGCCCCTTCGTGGCCAATGCCGAGTTCGAGGTGATGGTGGGCCATTTCGGGGCCAACGTGGCCTTCATCGACTGCACCTTCCCCGCGACCGCGGGTCTGGATGATCTGCGCCAGGGACTGGAACGCATTCGCGCCGAGGCCGAGGATGCCGTGCGGTCGGGCGCAGGCCACCTCGTGCTGACCGACGAGCATCAGGGGCCGGACCGGGTGCCGATGCCGATGATCCTGGCCACCAGCGCGGTGCATTCCTGGCTGACGCGCAAGGGGTTGCGCACCTTCTGCTCGGTCAACGTGCGGTCGGCCGAATGCATCGACCCGCATTACTTCGCCGTGCTGATCGGCGGCGGCGCGACCACGGTGAACGCCTATCTGGCGCAGGATTCGATCGCCGACCGCATCGCGCGCGGGCTGATCGAAGGGAGCCTCGAGGATGCGATGCGCCGCTACCGCGACGCCATCGATTCGGGCCTGCTGAAAATCATGTCCAAGATGGGCATCTCGGTCGTGTCCTCCTACCGCGGCGGGCTGAACTTCGAGGCGGTGGGCCTGTCGCGCGCGATGGTCGCGGAATACTTTCCCGGCATGCACAGCCGGATTTCCGGAATCGGGCTGACCGGCATCGAGCAGAAGCTCGAGGAAGTCCATGCGAAGGGCTGGCTGGGTGGCACCGACGTGCTGCCCATCGGCGGCTTCTACAAGGCGCGGCGCACGGGCGAGAAGCACGCCTGGGAAGCGCAGACGATGCACATGCTGCAGGCCGCCTGCGACCGCGCGTCCCATGACCTCTGGAAGCAGTATTCCGCCGCGATGCGCGCCAACCCGCCCATCCACATCCGCGACCTTCTGGACATCAAGCCACTGGGCAAGCCGGTGCCGATCGAGGAGGTGGAATCGATCACCTCGATCCGCAAGCGGTTCGTCACGCCGGGCATGAGCCTGGGCGCGCTTTCGCCCGAGGCGCACAAGACGCTGAACGTGGCGATGAACCGCATCGGGGCGAAACCCGACCGCGGCGGGGGCGGCGAGGACCCCGCGCACTTCACCCCGGAACCGCACGGGGACAACCCTTCGGCCAAGATCAAGCGGGTGGCATCGGGCCGTTTCGGCGTGACCGCGGAATACCTGAATGCCTGCGAGGAGCTGGAGATCAAGGTCGCGCAGGGCGCAAAGCCCGGCGAGGGCGGGCAGTTGCCCGGCATGAAGGTGACGGCGCTGATCGCGCGGCTGCGCCATTCGACGCCGGGCGTCACGCTGATTTCGCCCCCGCCGCACCACGACATCTATTCCATCGAGGATCTGGCGCAGCTGATCTACGACCTCAAGCAGATCAATCCGCGCGCCAAGGTCTGCGTCAAGCTGGTCAGCGCCTCGGGCGTCGGCACCATCGCGGCGGGGGTGGCCAAGGCCAAGGCCGACGTGATCCTGATTTCGGGTCACAACGGCGGCACCGGCGCCTCGCCCGGCACCTCGATCAAGTATGCCGGCCTGCCCTGGGAAATGGGTCTGACCGAGGCACACCAGGTCCTGGCGATGAACAACCTGCGCGAGCGTGTGACCCTGCGCACGGACGGCGGCCTGCGGACGGGGCGCGACATCGTCATGGCGGCGATGATGGGGGCCGAGGAATACGGCATCGGCACCGCCGCGCTGATCGCCATGGGCTGCATCATGGTGCGGCAGTGCCAGTCGAACACCTGTCCGGTGGGCGTCTGCACGCAGGACGAGCGCCTGCGGGCCAGGTTCACCGGCAGCGCCGACAAGGTGGTGAACCTGATCACCTTCTACGCGCAGGAGGTGCGCGAGATCCTCGCCCAGATCGGCGCGCGGTCGCTGGACGAGATCATCGGCCGCGCCGACCTGCTGACGCAGGTGTCACGCGGGGCAGCGCATCTGGACGACCTAGACCTCAACCCGCTCCTGATCACGGTCGACGGGTCGAGCCGCATCACCTACGACCGCTCCAAGCCCCGCAACGCGGTGCCCGATACGCTGGACGCCGAGATCATCCGCGATGGCGCCCGGTTCTTCGAGGACGGCGAGAAGATGCAGCTGTCCTATGCCGTGCGCAACACGCACCGCACCATCGGCACGCGCGCCTCCAGTCACATCGTGCGCAAGTTCGGGATGCGCAACGGGCTGCAGCCGGATCACCTGACGGTCAAGCTGGCGGGGTCCTGCGGCCAGAGCCTCGGGGCCTTCGCGGTGCGGGGGCTCAAGCTCGAGGTGATGGGGGATGCCAACGACTATGTGGGCAAGGGCCTGTCGGGCGGGCTGGTCGTGGTGCGGCCGCCGATGAACTCGCCGCTCAAGGCCTCGGAGAACACGATCATCGGCAACACGGTGCTCTATGGGGCGACCGGCGGATACCTGTTCGCCGCCGGCCGGGCGGGCGAACGCTTTGCGGTGCGCAACTCGGGCGCGCAGGTGGTGGTCGAGGGCTGCGGGTCGAATGGATGCGAATACATGACCGGCGGCGTGGCGGTCATCCTGGGCCGGATCGGGGCTAATTTCGGGGCCGGGATGACCGGCGGGATGGCCTATGTCTACGATCCGAAGGGGCAGGCCGAGGATGTGATGAACCTCGATTCCATCGTCACCTGCGCCGTCGCCCATCCGCACTGGGAGGCGCAGCTGCGCGGGCTGGTCGAACGCCATGCGGCTGAGACGGGCAGCGCCAAGGCCGCGCGGATCCTCGAGAACTGGGGGCAGGAGCTGCGCAACTTCCTCCAGGTCTGCCCGAAGGAGATGGTCGCCCGCCTGCCGCACCCGCTGTCGGACGAGCGCGAGGCGGTGCCGGCGGAGTGACGCGGCTCCGCATGGCCGCGGCCCCCCACCCCAGCGTTGCCCCCTCGCCCTGCCCCTCCCCACGAGGGGGAGGGGCGGCGGCGGGTCGGCGACCTGCACACCTTGACGGGCCCGGGACCTCCCCCCCGTCTGGGGGAGGGACGCGAAGAGAGGCATCGCCGTTCCTGCCTCCGATTCCTTACTCAAAGCGCTTTGGATGTGCTAGGCTGCCCCGACTCGCGGCCCGGAGAACCCCATGTCCGATCTCGTCATCGTCGCCTTTCCCGATGAGGCCACCGCCTTCGAGGTGAAGGCCGAACTGGTGCGGATGCAGAAGGAATATCTGCTGCAGATGGAAGACGTGGTCGTGGTGACGCGCGACGAGGGCGGCGAGGTTCGTCTGCACCAGGCGCTGAACCTGACCCGGGCGGGCGCCATCGGCGGCACCTTCTGGGGCGCGCTCGTCGGCCTTCTGTTCCTCAACCCGGTGGTCGGCGCAGCCGTGGGCGCCGGGGCGGGGGCGCTGGCGGGGCGGGCGACCGACCTCGGGATCAACGACGATTTCCTGCGCGACGTGGGCCGCAGCCTCGACCGCGGGGGGTCGGCGCTCTGTGTCCTGATCCGCAAGATGACGGCCGACAAGGTGCTGGACCGTCTGGCTGGTTTCCGCGCAAAGGGCCGCGTGGTGCAGACCTCGTTCTCGAAGGAACAGGAAACCCGGCTGCGCGCGATGATCGAACCCGCCCCGGCCCCGATGACGGCGGCGCCCGACCAGCTGGGCCTGAACACCGACTGACCCGCGCCCCGGTTGACGCGCCAGCGGCTGCGTGACAGGGGCAGGCCATGGCAAGGCGCGCCCGCAAGGCAAAGAGCACGAACGGCAGGACGGCCCGGCGCCGGCCGCTGCGGCGCGTGCTCCGCTGGGGGCTGCGCGGCGTGGCGTCGGTGGCGGGGCTGTGGCTGGCGCTGGTCGTCCTGTTCGCTTTCGTCAATCCGCCGGTCAACGTCTACCAGTGGCAGGAAAGTCGCCGCCTTGGCGGCATCTCGCAGGACTGGGTGGCCTGGGACGACATTGCGCCGGTGATGGGCCGTGCCGCGGTGGCGGCCGAGGATGCGAACTTCTGCCTGCACTGGGGTTTCGACATGGGCGCGATCCGTGCCGCGCTGGATGCCGGCGGCGCGCGCGGTGCCTCGACCATCAGCCAGCAGGTCGTGAAGAACGTCTTCCTGTGGCACGGCCGGTCCTGGGTACGGAAGGCGCTGGAGGCCGGGATGACCCCGGTGGTGGAGCTCTTGTGGTCCAAGCGCCGCATCCTCGAGGTCTATCTGAACGTGGCCGAGTTCGATGCCGGCGTCTTCGGCGTGCAGGCCGCGGCACAGCACTATTTCGGCCGAGATGCGGCCAGCCTGACCGCGCAGCAGGCCGCACGGCTGGCCGCCGCGTTGCCCGACCCCAAGGGCCGCAACCCCGCCCGCCCCTCGGCCTTCCTGCAACGCCGGGCGGCATCGATCACCAGCGGGGCCGAGACCATCCTGGCCGATGGCCGCGCCGCCTGTTTCGAGGGCTAGGGCAGGCTGCGGTCAGGTCTCCGGCGGCATCATCGCCGGGTTCCACACGATTTCCCACAGATGCCCGTCGGGATCGCGGAAGTACCCGGCATAGCCGCCGTAGAAGGTGTCCTGCGCGGGCTTGACCACTTCGGCGCCGGCCTGCGCCGCCCGGTCCAGGATCCGTTCGACCTCATCCCGACGCGCCACGTTGTGACCGATCGTGAAGGCAGTCGGGCTGGCCGGGCCGATGGGCAGTCCGGTGTCATGGGCGATATCGTCCTGCGCCCAGAGCGCAAGCTTCACCCCGCCTTCGAGGTCGAAGAAGGCCACGGCGCCATGTTCGAACTCCTGCCCGACGATGCCGCCCGTGGGCAGGCCGAGACCGTCGCGGTAGAAGGCGACCGACCGTCCGAGATCGGCGACGCCGAGGGTGAGGACGGAGATTCTGGGGTTCATGTCGCGACCTTCCGTTCGGCGTCTGCACCGCACCGACGCCATGATCGTCAGCGGCCGCGGCATGCATCGGGCGGCACGGCGGGGGGGCCGGCCCGTCCCCGACGATCGACGGATAGGCCGCACTCCGCCGGGCGTCAACGGCCGACCCCGTCCCGCGGAGCCGGCCCCCGCAGGGCCGCGGCGCCATTGCAATGGACGCCACGGCGCGGCAGGAAGGGGCGGGGGCGCGACGTCCTCCGCCTGACCCGGTGCCGCATGTTCCGCCTGTATCACTTCCCGCTGTCGCCCTTCTGCCGCAAGGTGCGGCTGACGCTGGCCGAGAAGCGCCAGGAGGTGGAACTGGTCGAGGAACGCTACTGGGAACAGTCGCCCGACTTCCTGCGCCGCAACCCCGCCGCCAAGATCCCGGTGCTGCGGATCGACCAGAAGGTGCTGAGCGAAAGCCAGGCGATCTGCGAATACCTGGACGAGACGATCCCGGAACCCCGCCTGATGCCCCGTGACCCCGAGCTGCGCTACGAGGTGCGGCGCCTCTGTGCCTGGTTCGACGACAAGTTCCACCGCGAGGTGACGGCGAACCTTCTGTACGAGCGGGTGCACAAGAAGCTCATGGGCGCAGGATACCCGGATTCGAAGAACGTCAAGCAGGGGGCGGGGCGGATCAAGTACCACCTCGACTACCTGTCCTGGCTTCTGGACCAGCGCCGCTGGCTGGCGGGCGACACGATGACACTGGCCGATTTCGCGGCCGCCGCGCATCTGTCGGCGCTCGACTACATCTCGGACGTGGACTGGAACCGGTCGGCCAACGTGAAGGACTGGTATGCCAAGGTGAAGTCGCGCCCGTCGTTCCGGCCATTGCTGGCCGACCAGGTGCCGGGCTTTCCGCCGCCCGCGCATTATGCCGATCTGGATTTCTGAGCGGGCGCGCCGGGGTTCCGGGGTGGTCGGGCAAGGATGAAGGCTTCGCTGAAGGAGCGGCTGCAGCAGCAGGCGCGGGCCGAGGGGTTCGCGGCCATCGGCATCTGCGCGGCCGGGGCTGCGGCCGGGGCGGGGGCGGGCGCGCGGCTGGCGGGGTGGCTTGAGGCGGGGCATCACGGGCAGATGGGCTGGATGGCCGACCGTGCCGCCTGGCGGGCCGATCCGCGGGCGATGTGGCCCGAGGCGCGGACGGCGGTGATGCTGGCCGACAGCTATGCGCCGGAGGCCGACCCGCTGGCGGTGCTGGAGGCGCGGGACCGCCGCGCGATCAGCGTCTATGCCCAGGGGCGCGACTATCATGACCTGATCAAGCCGCGGCTGAAGCGGCTGGCGCGCTGGCTGGTGGCCGAGGCCGGGGGCGAGGTGAAGGTGTTCGTGGACACCGCACCGGTGATGGAAAAGCCGCTGGCGCAGGCGGCGGGCCTTGGCTGGCAGGGCAAGCACACCAACCTCCTGTCGCGCGGTTTCGGCAACTGGGTGTTCCTGGGCGCGATCCTGACCACGCTCGACCTGCCGGAGGATCCACCCGAGGTGGAGCATTGCGGCAGTTGCACCCCCTGTCCGGACATCTGCCCGACGCGGGCTTTCCCCGCGCCCCATGTTCTCCCTGCGCCGCCGTGCCTGTCCTCCCTGACGATCGAGCACCGGGGGCCGGTCACGGAGGAACTGCGCCCGCTGATGGGCAACCGCATCTATGGCTGTGACGACTGTCTGGCGATCTGCCCGTGGAACAAGTTTGCGGTGGCGGCGCGTCAGTCGGGCTATGCCGCACGGGTGGGGGCGCCGCCACTGGCGGAGCTGGCCGCGCTGGACGATGCGGGGTTCCGGGCGCGCTTCGCGGGCAGTCCGGTCAAGCGGATCGGAATCGGGCGGTTCCTGCGCAACGTGCTTTACGCCATCGGCAATTCGGGCGACCCCGCGCTGGCCCCCGCCGCCCGCGCGCGGCTGGCCGATGCCGACCCGGTGGTGGCCGAGGCCGCAGCCTGGGCCGTCGGGCGGCTGACGCCGGGCGCCGAATCGGTCTAGGGTACGTCCCGACCAGTCAGGGGAGGACCGCATGGCGGTGGACGTGAAGTACAGGACGCGCGCGCAGGCCACGGGCGGCGGGCGCAACGGGCTGTCGAAGCTCGACACCGGCATGCTGACCGTGACGATGGCCAGCCCGAAGGACCTCGGCGGGTCGGGCGCGGGCCACAACCCGGAAGAACTGTTCGCGCTTGGCTATGCTGCCTGTTACCTCGGTGCGATGCGGTTCGCGGCCGGGTCGGAGAAGCTGGGCAAGGTGCCCGACGATGCCAGCGTGACGGCCGAGGTGGGAATCGGCGGTCGGGCCGAGGGCGGTTTCGGCCTGACCGTGACGCTGCACGTCAGCCTGCCGGGGCTGGACCGGGCCGTGGCCGAGAAGATCGCCGAGCGCGGGCATTTCATCTGCCCCTACTCCCACGCGACGAAGGGCAACATCTCGGTGGAGACGGTGCTGGCGTGACGCCCCCGGGGCGCGGCGCGACAATCACCCGTTTCGCCCCGGATTGGCCCCGCCCGTGCCGCAATCCTCGGGCAGGGTCGCGCCTATGGAACACTTCGGCCCCCTTTCGCCCCTCCACCTGTCGGCAGCCGGCCTTGGCCTGTGGCTGATCGCGGCCAGCGTTGTGACCTATGCGCTGTTCCGCAGCGACCGGCGGAGGGCGATTCTGGGGCAGGTACGGGTGCCCGAGGCGCCGCTTCTGTGGCTGGCCTCCTTCGGCGGTTGGCCCGGGGCGCTTCTGGCGCTGCGGCGGTTCCGGGGGCTTCGGTTCAGCGCGTCTTTCCGCGGTTGGCTGCGCGGCATCATCGCGGCGGAACTCCTGTTCCTCGGCATGGCGACGATCCCGCAGGGGGTGATGCTGGGCGCGGCCGAGCAGGTGGCGGCGCTGGCGCTCGGCAACGTGACCGCGGCGGAACGCCGCTCGGATGCGGGCCGTGTCCGGCTGGACAGCGACAAGCGCTCGCCCATGCTGTCATCGGGGCCGACGAATGTGGTGCCGCTGCGCGCAACTCCGTGATAGGGTAATCCTCCGACCCAAGCGAGGAGGAGGACCAGCAATGACCCGACATCTTGCCGACAAGCGTGGGCCGTCCGACGGCGGGCGCGTGCGGAACTTCCTGCGTATCGCCCGCGATGGCGGCGACAAGGTCTGGCAGGGTCTGTGGCGCAAGCCGCAGAACAAGCCGGCCGAGGGGCGGCGCGTGGTCGAATACGTGCGGATCGCGCGCGAGGCCCCGGTCGACTGAACCGCGGTCAGGGCGGCCGCGGGATCAGCCCTTGCGGCCGCCGAACAGCCGGTACCAGGCCCAGTCGGGCAGGAACTGCCCGCCGCGGAACAGGAGCGAGAAGAGCAGCGGAAAGCTCTTCTTGAACTGGTCGCTGCACATGAGCTCGAACATTTCCTGCGCGGCGCCCTCGGGCTCCATCAGGAAGGGCATGTCGAAATCGTTCCGGGCGGTCAGCCGGGTGCGGATGAAGCCGGGGTTTGCCACCTGCACGGTGACGCCGGTGCCGCGCAGGTCGGCGTAGAGCGATTCGGCCAGCGCCATGGTCCCGGCCTTGGACGCGGCATAGCCGATCGCCCCGGGCAGCCCGCGGAAGCCCGAAAGCGATCCGGTGATGACGACGTGCCCGCTGTCGCGCGCCACCATCGCCGGCAGCACAGCCCCGATGACGCGGGCGCAGCCGGTCAGGTTCACGTCGCACATCGCCTCGGCCTTCTCGGCGTCCCAGTCCTGGGCGCGCATCGGCCAGTAGAGGCCGGCGAGGAACACGACCCCGTCGATCTCGCCCACGTCGGCCGCCGCGGCCCGGACGGATGCGCTGTCGGCCACGTCGCAGGGCACGGCGCGGGCGCGGCCGGGCATCGTGGCGGCCGCCTCGGCAAGGCGGTCGGCAGACCGGGCGGACAGGATCACCTCGGCCCCCGCGGCGCTGATCCGGCGTGCGAGGGCAAGGCCCAGACCTTCGGAGGCGCCGACCAGCCAGTAGCGCCGCCCTGCCCATTCCCTCATGCCGCCTGCCTTTCCTCTGCCTGCGCCGGATCGGGGCGCATGGTGGCCACAAGCTCCGCCACGAGGATGCCGAACTTGCGGAACTGGCTGCGGTTCATGACCGTGCCGTTCTCCATCAGATACATCCAGTCGGTCACGTCAAGCACATGGCCGCCCGCGTCGGGGGCAAGGCGGATACGGTAGGTCATCACGACGGCAGCCCCCTCGGCGCGGCCTGTGCCTTCGCCGACGATGTCGCCGGCGCTGGCGCGGATGGTGCCGTCGGGCGCGAGGGTCAGCCGCCACTCGCGGTCCTGCACCGCGCCGCTGTCATAGCGGAAGCGTTCGGCAAGGCGACCGGTGTTGCCGTCCCATGTCCCGTGCATGTTGGCGACGAAGCGGCTGGTAACGCGTCCTGTCGGGCCGTAGATCAGCCCCTCGCAAAGGATCGGGCCGGAAAGATGCCGGCGCATGTCGAAGCGCGGGCCCTTGGCCGCGAGGTCGGCCGGGCGCTGTGCCGCAAAGGACGCCAGGCGCTGGCGCAGAAGGACAAGCGCCAGAACGAGCGCCGCACCGGCAAGAAAGGCAACAAGGGTCGGCATGGGTCAGGTCTCCGTATCGGGCAGGCGCAAGAGCATCAGGATCGCCGCGACCTTCAGCGCGCAGGGCAGGGCGGCGTAGAGCAGGGTGAGGCGCCACAGCGCCTCGGGCGGATTCGCGGCGCCGGGGGAAAAGCCCCCGGCCTCCAGCAATGGCAGGAGGGTGCCGGCGGCCAGCGCCAGCGCAAGTTTCGAGGCGAAGGACCACAGGCCGAAGGCCAGCGCCTCGCCCCCCGCGCGGGCTGCGATGCGGCGGGCGAAAAGCGCGGGCAGAAGCACCATGTCGGCGCCGAGGGCGGCACCGGAGGCCAGGCAGATCACCGCGAAGGGCAGCGTGTCGCCCGCCCCCAGCGTCAGGGTGAAGGCGAAGGCCAGGATCGACAGGACCATCCCCGCCATGAGCACCCGCCGCGCCCCGTGCCGCGCGGCCAGCGCCGACCACAGCGGCGCCGAGGCGGCGGCGGCAAGGAAGAACAGCAGCAGAAGCGGCCCCTCGGCCCCCGGCGCGGCCAGCCGGCTTTCGACGAAGAACAGGAACAGCGTCGAGGTCGCGGCCACCGGCGCGGCGTTCACCAGCGCCAAGGCCAGAAGGCCGCGCGCCCGGGGGTCGGCCAGCACCTCGCGGAAGGTGGGGCCGGGGCGGGCCGGGCCGGGCACCCATTCGCCGCGCATCGCCACCACGGCGGCCAGCGCCAGCGCTGCAAAGACGGCGACGAAGGCTGCGAAGGGCCGGTCGGCGAAGGCGCCCAGCGCCACCGGCGCCACCGCCGCAACCGACACGCCCGCCAGCGCCCCGCCCTCGCGCCAGCCCGCCAGCCGCACATGGCCCTGCGGGCCGAGCGTGGCGGCCCGGTTCACGCCTTGCGCGTAGAAGGCGATGGTCAGGAAGGAAAAGGCCGAGAACAGCGCGACCAGCGTGACGGCGAACCACAGGACCGGCGCCACCGGCGGCGGCACGGCGAACAGCGCGGCCATCGCCGCGGCCATCACCGCCGCGGCCCCTGCCACCATCACCCCCCGCCGCGCCCGCGTGCGTTCCGCCAGCCAGCCCAGTGCGGGGTCCTGCACCAGGTCGACCAGCCGCAGCCCCAGCAGCACGAAGCCCAGCGTCGCCAGCCCCACGCCGTATTCATCCACATAGAACTTGGGCGCGTGGATATAGATCGGCAGCCCTGCCGAGGCGATCAGCGCGGCAAGGACCGACCAGGGCCAGAGCCGCGCGGAAACCGCAAGCGAAGGGGCGGCGGCCATGGTCACCGCGTCACTTCTTCGGCCGGAGGCTGGGGCCGGTTTCGGTAGCGCGCGCCCTTCAGCGCCAGTTTCAGCGCCTGCCAGTGGATCAGCGCCAGCACCCGGCGCGAGCCGAACGGGCGCCGAAGGCAGGCGCCCAGGATCGCCCGGTTGGTCAGCGGCCGGCGCGGGCCGAGAAGGTTGGTGTAGACCCCGCCCTCGGCATTGGTGTGGTCGATCCAGATGCCGATGCGGTCGGGGCGGATGTCGAAGCGGAAGGCATAGCTGCCCTCCTTCGGCTGGAAGGGCGAGACGTGGAAGATCTTGCGCGCCTCGACCGTGTCCTCGCGCGTCAGCGGCGCCAGGTCGTCGCGGTGGCAGAGGTAGCTGTGGCGGTCGCCGAAGGTGTTGGTGACCTCGGCAACGACGGCACGCAGGGTGCCGTCGCGGTCGTGGCACAGCCAGAACGCGACCGGGTTGAACACATGGCCCAGCACGCGCGGCTGCGCCAGAAGACGGATGCGG
>DAOLBY010000073.1:0-5530 GCA_035324325.1 Paracoccaceae bacterium
ATGGAAGGCCGGATGACGGGCTGCAACATGGCCATCGAGGGCGGCGCGCGCGCGGGCCTGATCGCGCCCGACGAGAAGACCTTCCGCTACGTCATGGGTCGCCCGCACGCACCCAAGGGGGCGAAGTGGGAGGCGGCGCTGGCCTGGTGGAAGACGCTCTTCACCGACGAGGGCGCGCAGTTCGACAAGGTGGTGACGATCCGGGCCGAGGATATCGCCCCCGTCGTGACCTGGGGCACCAGCCCCGAGGATGTGCTGCCGATCACCGCCGCGGTGCCCGATCCGGCCAGCTTCGCTGGCGGCAAGGTCGGCGCGGCGCAACGCTCGCTCGACTACATGGGCCTGACGCCGGGCCAGCGGCTGACCGATGTGGCCATCGACGCCGTCTTCATCGGATCCTGCACCAACGGCCGGATCGAGGACCTGCGCGCCGCAGCCGCGGTGCTGAAGGGGCGGCGGCTCGCGCCCGGCGTGCGCGGCATGGTGGTGCCAGGCTCCGGCCTCGTGCGGGCCCAGGCCGAGGAGGAAGGGCTGGCGCAGATCTTCGTGGACGCTGGCTTCGAGTGGCGCCTCGCGGGCTGTTCGATGTGCCTCGGCATGAACCCCGACCAGCTGGCGCCGGGCGAACGCTGCGCCGCGACCTCCAACCGCAACTTCGAGGGCCGCATGGGCCGCGGCGGCCGCACCCACCTGATGAGCCCGATCATGGCCGCGGCGGCGGCCGTCACGGGCCGGCTGACGGATGTGCGGGAACTGGTGGGGGAGACGGCCTGATGGAAAAGTTCACCACCCTCACCGGCCTGGCCGCGCCCATGCCGCTGGTCAACATCGACACCGACATGATCATTCCCAAGCAGTTCCTGAAGACGATCAAGCGGACGGGCCTGGGCGTGAACCTGTTCGACGAGATGCGCTATACCCCCGACGGGGCCGAGATCCCCGACTTCGTGCTGAACCGGGAACCGTGGCGGAACGCCGAGATCATCGTCGCGGGCGACAACTTCGGTTGCGGATCGAGCCGCGAGCACGCGCCCTGGGCGCTTCTGGACTTCGGCATCCGCTGCGTGATCTCGACCTCGTTCGCCGACATCTTCTACAACAACTGCTTCAAGAACGGCATCCTGCCGGTGGTCCTGCCGCCCGAGGCGGTCGAACACCTGATGGATGACGCCCGCAAGGGTGCGAACGCGCGCATCACGGTCGATCTCGAGACGCAGACCGTGACCTCGGCCGACGGCACCGTCTTCACCTTCGAGGTGGACCCGTTCAAGAAGCACTGCCTGATGAACGGCCTCGACGACATCGGGCTGACGCTGGAGAAGGCCGCGGCAATCGACGCCTTCGAGGCGAGGGCCGCCACGCTGCGCCCCTGGGCCTGAACCCCCCGGATTCAACATCTTGTGCCGCGCCCGCCCCAGTGGCGGGCGCTGCCGTTTTCTTCCCCCAAGGTTGATGCAAGTTCGCGACACATTTTCCGCGAAACGGCCACAATGCACCGCTTGACTTGGGGCATGGTTGCGAAGCCGGCAGAAAGTGGGCACAATTTGGGCAACAATGAGGCAGCCCGCCGCAATTGGCGGGAACACATCCAAAGAACGGAGCGGTTCAGTATCGCATCCGTCGCAGGCGAGGAAGTTGCAGCGGTGCTGACCAAGGTCACGGGCGCCATCGTGCGGGGCGTGCTCGTCATGGTGCTGGTCGCCATGCCGTCCGTCCTGCTGCCGGGGACCGGGGCCGACGGCCGCCAGATGGCGGCGCTGGTCGCGCTGTTCGTGGGTGTGCTGACCTTCATCGAATACAACGCCCACACGCCGGCCCTGGTCGAGTTCCGTGATGCCGCCCCCTACAACCGCATCCGCTACTGCATGCTGCTGGCGATGGTCGTGGTGCTTGTGCCCGTCGTGGGGCAGAGCCATTCGACCCTGGGCGCGCTGATGCGGGCGGTGGCCTATGTCTGCGGGCTGGCGCTGGACTTCCCCTACAGCCCGGTGCGCCTCGTCACCATCCTGCTGGCGCACGACGCGCCGCCAGAACTGGTGCGGACAGTGCGTTCGGCCGCCGGCACGGCCTATTTCATCGCCATGTTCTCGCTGATCTTCTTCGTATCGGTGCTGCGCCTCCAGGGCTGGCCGGCGCGCAACGGTGCGTTCAACGTCTGGGTCAACCTGCCCACCTTCGACCCGACCGCGGGCGGCGACGTGGTGGCTCGACTCGAGCGCGATGCGCGTGTCAACGTGGCGCTCGGGTTCCTGCTGCCCTTTGTCATTCCGGCCGTGGTCAAGGCGGGCGGGATGGGGATGGGCGCACTGGATCTCGGCTCGCCGCAGACGCTGACCTGGACGATCGCCGCATGGGCCTTCCTTCCCGCCTCGCTCTGCATGCGCGGCATCGCCATGGCACGGATTGCGGGGATGATCCGCGAACGCCGCCGCCGCCACATGGACGACGACGCGCCGGGCTACGTCGCCGCCTGATCCTGGGGCTTTGCCTGGCCTTCTGGGCCGGGACCGCGGCGGCCGAAACGGTGCTGCGGGTGGCGACCTGGCGCGCCGCGCTGTCGCGCAACGGGCCGGGGCTTCTGCTGCATGAATTGCGCACTGCTCCCTCGGACCAGGCGAGAGCGGTCGCCGTGATCGCGGCGCTGCAGGCCGATGTCCTGCTCCTGACGGATGTGGACTACGACCCCGGGCTTGCCGCACTGGATGCACTGGCGGGTCTGCTGGAGGCCGCGGGCTCCGACTATCCGCACCGGATGGCGCTGCGGCCCAATGCAGGGGTGGCGACGGGTTTCGATCTCGACGGCGACGGTCGGCTGGGACGAGCCGAGGACGCGCAGGGCTGGGGCCGGTTTCCGGGCGATGGCGGCATGGCGATCCTGTCGCGGCTGCCCTTCGACACCGCCGCGACGCGCGACCATTCGGGCTTCCTGTGGCGCGACCTGCCGGCGGCGCGCGGCCCCGTGGCCGCGACCGAGGACGGCCGGGCGGTGCAGCGACTGGCCTCGCGCGGGGCCTGGGATGTGGCGGTGGAGGTGCCGGGCGGCGGGGTGCTGCGGGTGCTGGCCTTCCACGCTGCCCCGCCCCTGGCCGCCGCGGCGGACCGCGACCTGCGCCGCAACCATGACGAGGTGGCCTTCTGGACGCATCTGCTGGACGGCGTCCTGCCGCTGCCCGCGCCCGAACCGCCCTTCGTGCTGATGGGGATCGCCAATGCCGACCCCGCCGACGGGCTGGGCGACGCGGCGGCACTTCGGCGGCTTCTGGCCCATCCCGCGCTGCGCGACCCCATTCCGCGCGGAGGCCACGGCCGGCAGGAGCCCGACCATCAAGGCGACCCGGCGCTCGATACCGCGCTGGTGGGATCGGAGGGCGCCGAACGCGGCCTGAGGCTGGACTTTGTGCTTCCTTCGGCGGGGCTGGAGGTGCGGGCGTCGGGCGTGATGTGGCCCGAGGCGACCGATCCTCTCCTGCAGGTTCTGACCACCGCCGGCCGCCACCGCCCCGTCTGGGTGGAGATCGCGCTGCCCTGAGCCGCCATCATGCGGGAAACTGGTCGGAGCGAGAGGATTCGAACCTCCGACCCCCTGCTCCCGAAGCAGGTGCGCTACCAGGCTGCGCTACGCTCCGACCGTGCGGGGGGCCTTAGCGCCTGCGCCGGGGCTTTGCAAGGGTTCCGTCGCGGGTTCGCGCAGGGTCAGTCGCGCCGGCCGGTGCGGCCCATCAGCGTCGAGATGCGGGGCCAGATGCCGGTGTCCGGGCGCGACTGGGTTTGCAGCACGGGAGTGTTGGCCGAGACCGTGGGGCGCCCCTCGCGCAGGACGATGTAGAGGCCCGAAGCGATGATCACCGCCGCCCCTGCCATGGTCCAGACATCCGGCGTCTCGTCGAAGATCACCGCGCCGAAGATCGCGGCCCAGATCATCTGGCTGTATTGCATTGGCGCGACCACAACCGCTGGCGCATCGCGGTAGGCAGCGATGACGAACAGCATCGCGACGAAGCCGAACAGCGCGATGATGCCGACCAGCCCCAGATGATCGATCGGCATCGGCACATAGACGAAGGGCAGTGCCGCCCCCAGCACCACGAAATTCGCCATCATCGGAAAGATCAGAAGCACGGCCGCCCGTTCCTCCTGCCCGATCTTGCGCACCACGACCGAGGCAAACGACGAGCACACCGCCGCCATCAGCGCGGCGCCATGGCCGAGGCTGAGCGGCTCGCTGCCCGGGCGCAGCACGATCAGCACGCCAATCATTCCCACCAAGACCGCGAGGCCGCGCCGGATGCCGACCTTCTCGCCCAGGATCGGAATGGCCAGAACGGTGATCAGCAGGGGGGTGGCAAACAGGATCGCATAGGTCTGCGCCAGGGGAAGGACCGAGAAGGCATAGAAGGCCGTGACCCCCGTCACCAGCGCCGCAGCGGTGCGCAGCGCGGTCCACCACGGGTGTACCGGACGCAGATTGCCGTCGGTCCGGTCGCGGATCAGCATCAGAAGGACGAGCGGAAAGCCGAAGAGGACCGAGAAGAAGATGATCTGGATGGCGTGATACTGGCTACCCAGGAACTTCACCACCACGTCATGGGTCGAGAAGATCGCGAAGGCGATCAGCGCGTAGACCGCGCCCCAGACCGCATTGCCACCCATGTCCGCCGTCCCTGTCCGCATAAGGCCCGGCAGTTGGTCCGGGCGGTCCTGACTTGCCAGAAACAGGGGGGCGCCTCAACCGGACTTTGCACGCGGCGGCCTCTGGTGCAGTCTGACTGCATGGCCGGGACACTTCTATCGCTGGCAGGCGGGATCGGGCTGTTCCTGTTCGGGATGCAGACAATGACGGACGCCTTGCGTCGGCTGACAAGCACCGGCGTGCGCCGGGTGTTGCGCAGTCTGACCGGTTCGCCATTGCGCGGTGTCCTTGCCGGGGCAGGGGTGACGGCGCTGGTCCAGTCGTCAAGTGCGGTCATGGTCATGACCATCGGCCTTGTGGGCGCGGGCATGATAACCTTCGCGCAGGCCGTGGGTGTGGTGCTCGGGGCCAATGTGGGCACCACGACCACCGGATGGATCGTGGCGCTGTTGGGACTGAAGCTGCGCCTGGGGGTGCTGGCTCTGGGTCTTCTGCCGGTGGCGGTGCTGGTGTCGATGTTCGGGCGCGGGCGACTGGCCGAGGGCGGGCGGGCGCTGACGGGTTTTGCCCTGATCTTCATCGGGCTCGACGTGATGCAGACGGCCACGGCAGGCTTTGGTGGCTGGCTGACGCCCGAGGTGCTGCCGCCCGACACGCTGGCGGGCCGGCTGCTGACAGTTGCGGTCGGCGCGCTGGTGACGGTGATCATCCAGTCTTCGAGCGCAGGCGTGGCCACGGTCCTCGTGCTGCTGGCCGGCGGGGCCAGCGACATCTTCAACCCGGGCACCGGGACAAACTCCACGGGGCTGGAACTGATCGCCGCCATCCAGAAGGTGACCGGCCGGCCCTTCCCCGTCACCGACGCCACCTTCCAGGCGGAGGTCCTGAACTCCGACGTGC
>DAOLBY010000073.1:5540-15437 GCA_035324325.1 Paracoccaceae bacterium
GCTGGGCGAAGCGCTGCCGGCCTGGAAGCTCTGGGCCGCCGCGCTGGTCATCGGGATGGATTTGGGCACCACGGTCACGGCGCTTCTGGCGGGGCTGGGCGGCAGCCGCGCGATGCGGCAGACCGGGGTCGCGCATCTGGCCTACAACATCTTCACCGGGTCGCTGGCCTTCGCCGTGATGCCGGTGGTGCTGCCGGTGGTCTTGGGTGCGGCAGGAGGCGATGCAGTGGCGGGCCTCGTGCTGTTCCATACGGGTTTCAACCTGGCCGGGGCGCTGTTGCTCCTGCCCTTCGTGGGCCGCTTTTCCGCTGTGGTCGAGCGGATGGTGCCGGGGCCCCGAGATCCGTTGGGCGAGCCGCTGGACCCGAGGCTTCTGTCCGACGAGGGTGCCGCGCTCGATGCCGCGCAGGGGGCCGGAAACCGGCTGTCCGGGGTGCTGCTGCGGGAGCTCGCGGCCCGGCTGCGGGGCGAGCCGCCGGTCGAGGAGGAGGTGCCGCGCATCGGTGCCGCGCTCGACGATCTCGAGGCTTTCGCGACCCGCATCAACCTGCCCGAGGGCGCTTCGGCGCCGCGTCTTCGCTATTCGGCGCTGCTGCACCATCTGGACCACCTGCACCGGCTGTCACGGAGGGTCTGCGGGCCTCGGGTTCCCGCGTTCGGGCAGGATGCCGGGGCGTTGGCCCGGCCTGCAGGGGCGCTTGCAGCCGCCTGCCTGAGGGCGGCAGAGGGGCGTCGGACAGCGGCGCAGATGGGGCGTCTGCACCGGCTGGTCGCGGGGCGGATGCAGCGGCTGCGCCGGGCGGCGCTTCTGCGAGAACATGCCGGCATCGGGGCGCCGGGCGACCTGTTCCATGTGACCGACGCGCTGCGCTGGATCGAGCGGTCGGCGGGACACGCCGCCCGCGTGCTGCACTATGGCGAGGCGGCGGCGTCCGAACGACCCTCGGCCCGGCAGGCGGCGCGCCTGCCGGTCGGGGCCTGAAGCGTCAGAGGCTGGCGTCGAGGGCGGCCACCACGGCGTCACCCATGGCGGCGGTCGAGACAGGCGTGCCGCCGGCCGGGCCCATCAGGTCGGCCGTGCGCAGCCCGTCGGCCAGCACCTTTTCCACCGCTTTTTCAAGCCGTTCCGCCTCTGCCCCCTGGTCGAAGGAGTAGCGCAGCGCCATCGCGAACGAGAGGATGCAGGCGATCGGGTTGGCCTTGCCCTGGCCCGCGATGTCGGGAGCCGAGCCGTGGACGGGCTCATAGAGCGCCTTGGGCCGGCCGTTGGCCATAGGCGCACCGAGGCTGGCGGAGGGCAGCATGCCGAGGCTGCCGGTCAGCATTGCGGCCAGATCGGACAGCAGATCCCCGAACAGGTTGTCGGTCACGATCACGTCGAACTGCTTGGGCCAGCGGGTCAATTGCATGGCGCCGGCGTCGGCGTACATGTGGGAAAGCTCCACGTCGGGGTATTCGCGGTCGTGCACCTCCTGCACCACCTGGCGCCAAAGAATGCCGGATTCCATGACGTTGGCCTTTTCCATGGAGCAGACCCTGTTGCGCCGCCGGCGGGCCAGTTCGAAGGCGGAGCGCGCCACGCGGGCGATCTCGGACTCGGTGTAGCGCTGGGTGTTGATGCCCACACGCTCGTTGCCCTCGGTGAAGATGCCGCGGGGTTCGCCGAAGTAGACGCCCGAGGTCAGTTCGCGCACGATGACAATGTCGAGCCCTGCCACGACGTCGCGCTTGAGGCTGGAGAAATCGGCCAGCGCGTCGAAGCACTGGGCAGGGCGCAGGTTGGAGTAGAGGTCCATCTCCTTGCGCAGACGCAAGAGGCCGCGTTCTGGTTTCACCGAAAAATCAAGGACATCGTATTTCGGCCCGCCGACTGCGCCCAGCAACACGGCGTCAGCTGCCTGCGCCTTTTCCATCGTCGCATCGGTCAGGGGAGTGCCATGCGCATCATAGGCCGCGCCGCCAACCAGGTCCTCGGACACGTCGAAGCGCAGCCCGCGGTGGTCGCCGAACCAGGCGATGACCTTGCGCACCTCGGCCATGACCTCGGGGCCGATGCCGTCGCCGGCGAGGATGAGGATCGAGGGATTGGCCATGGCGGGCTCCTGTCGCGGGGTTGCGGTGACGCGCGTAGCGGGGCGGCGGCAAAGGGTCAAGAAGGGGGTGACACCTGTACACCCCCTGTACACCCCCCCGTGCATGCGCGCGGTGCCGCGGCGGGGGCGGGCCGCGCCCTGCGACCTTCCGGCCCGGCGGCTTGAAGCCCGTCCCCTCGGCGCCTAATGTCCGCGCCGACGGGTGGGGGGGCTGAGGCATGGCACCGCGGCGCAGCATCTTCGAGGAGGTCGGGGCGAGACCCGCGGCGGCGGCGGCCCCGGCGCCGGGCGGGCTGATCGCGCGCGACACGGGGCCCGCGCGCCGGGCGATCCGGGCCTGGCTGTGGGTGCTGTTCGCGCTCGTGTTCACGATGATCGCCGTGGGCGGCATGACGCGGCTCACCGACTCGGGTCTTTCCATCACCGAATGGCGCCCCGTGACCGGCGCGCTGCCGCCGATGACCGAGGCCGCCTGGGCCGAGGAGTTCGACAAGTATCGCGCCATACCGCAATACCAGCTGGTCAATCGCGGCATGAGCCTTGAGGAATTCAAGGTCATCTACTGGTGGGAATGGGGCCATCGGCAGCTGGGCCGGGTCATCGGGCTGGTCTGGGCCGTCGGGTTCGTGGGCTTCCTTCTGGCGAAGAAGATCCCCGCGGGCTGGACGCCGCGGCTGCTGCTGCTGGGTGCGCTCGGCGGGCTGCAGGGGGCCATCGGCTGGTGGATGGTGCATTCGGGGTTGCAGGAGGGGATGGTTTCCGTCGCCTCCTACCGGCTGGCCACGCATCTGGGCCTGGCCTTCGCGATCCTCGGGCTGATCGCCTGGTATGCGATGCTCCTCGGCCGGTCGGAGGTGGAGCTGATGGTGGCCCGCCGCGGGGCCGAGCGGCGGCTGGCGGGCATGGCGACCGGCGTCATGCACCTGGCATTCGTGCAGATCCTGCTGGGCGCGCTGGTCGCGGGGATCGACGCCGGGCGCGGCTTTCCGACCTGGCCGCTGATGAACGGGCAGTTCTTTCCGGCTGATGCCTTCTATGTGCCGGGTGGCGGCGGGGTCTGGCATGCGTTCTTCGAGAACCCCGGGCTTGTGCAGTTCATGCACCGGATGGCGGGGTACCTGCTGTTCGCCCTCGGCCTGTTCGTCTGGTGGCGGGGGCGCGCGTCGGCCCATGGCGCGACGCGCACGGCCTTTGACGCGATGGCGCTGATGCTGGCGCTGCAGGTGGCCATCGGCATCTGGACGGTGCTGGTGGCAGCGGCCTGGCAGGTGGCGATCCTGCACCAGGCGGGGGCGGTGGTTCTTTGGGTGCTGATCCTGCGGGCGCGGTATCTGAGCTGTTACCCCCGCGCGGGGTCGATCCGGGAGGGGACGGCATGAGTGCCTATGACGCGCTGATGGAGCATGTGCGCCAGACGGTCGCCCTGCAGCAGGTGGCGGGCCGGCTGGAATGGGACCAGGAGACGGTGATGCCCCGGGGCGCCGCTGCACAGAGGGGCGAGGAGCGCGCGGCGCTGGAAGGCGTGATCCACGCCCGCAAGACCGACCCGCGGCTGGCCGACTGGCTGGCCGGGGCGGTGCCTGCCGACGATGTGGCGCGGGCCCAGCTGCGAGAGGTGACGCGTGCCCTTGCCCGCGCCTCGAAGGTGCCCGCACGGCTGGCGCAGGCGATCGCGCGCCAGACATCGGTTGCGCAGGGCATCTGGGCGCAGGCCCGGGCGGACGAGGATGTGGCGGCCTTTCTTCCCACGCTGGCGCAGGTGATCGCGCTGAAACGCGAGGAGGCCGCCTGCCTTGCCGGAGGCGGCGATCTCTATGACGCGCTGCTGGACGACTACGAACCGGGCGAGACCTCCGCCTCGATCGCCGCGATGTTCGCGGCGATGCGCCCGCGTCTGGCGGCGCTGCGCGCGGCCTGTCTGGCGGCGCCGGGGCAACCCGCGGCGCTGGAGGGGCATTTCGGCCATGACGCGCAGCTGCGGCTGGCGCGCGACCTGGCCACCGCCTTCGGCTATGACTGGGAGCACGGGCGGCTGGATCTGGCCGTGCATCCGTTCAGCAGCGGGTCGGGACGCGATGTGCGCATCACCACGCGGGTGGTGGAGAGCGATCCGTTCAACTGCTTCTATTCCACGATCCACGAGGTCGGTCATGCCTGCTACGAACTGGGGGTGGATGCCGATTTCGCGCTGACGCCGATCGGGCAGGGCGCCTCGATGGGCGTCCATGAAAGCCAGAGCCGCATCTACGAGAACCAGCTGGGCCGCAGCCGGGCCTTCACCGGCTGGCTGTTCGGGCGGATGCGCGAGGCCTTCGGCGATTTTGCCCCGGGCGAGGAGCGGGCGTTCTACCGGAGCGTGAACCGGCTGCGGGCCGGCTTCATCCGCACCGAGGCCGACGAGGTGCAGTACAACCTGCACATCATGATGCGCTTCGACCTGGAACAGGCGCTGGTGCGGGGCGACCTGGGGGTGGGCGATCTCGAGGCCGCGTGGAACGACCGCTTCGCCGCCGATTTCGGGCTGGCGGTGGAGCGGCCCTCGAACGGGATGCTCCAGGATGTCCACTGGTCGGTCGGGCTGTTCGGGTACTTCCCGACCTACAGCCTCGGCAACCTCTACGCCGGGTGCCTGCATGCGGCACTGCGGCGGGACCTGCCCGACCTGGATGCGGCGCTGGCCCGCGGCGACGCGGCGCCGGCCACGGAATGGCTGCGCGAGAAGGTGCAGCGTTTCGGGATGCTGATGGCCCCCCGCGCGGTGGTGGCGCAGGCCTGCGGCGAGGAGCCCTCGGCGGGCCCGCTGCTGGACTACCTCGAGACCAAGTTCGGCGAGATCTACGTGCTGTGACCCCGCCCGGGGCACCGGGCGAGGGTGGCTACGGCCCCGGCGTCTGGTTTCTGGCGGTCGGGCAGACGTTGGGATACGCCTGTTTCTTCTACATCTTCGCCGCGCTGGTCCTGCACTGGCAGCGCGACACCGGCTGGGATCCGGCGCTGCTCGCGCTGGGGCCGACACTGGCGATCCTGATGGCGGCGGCGCTGGCGGCCCCGGTGGGGCGGGCGGTGGACCCCGGGCCCCGGCGGGCGGCCCCGCTGGCGGGGCCTGCGGGTGGGGCGGCAGCGCTGGCGGTACTGGCGATGGCGGCTTCGCCCGTGGTCTATCTGGCGGCCTGGGCGGGGCTGGGTGTGGCGCAGGCGCTGAGCCTCTACGAGGCATGTTTTGCCCTTCTGGTGCGACGCTATGGCGACCGGGCGCGGGGGGCGATCACGCGGGTGACGCTCGTGGCGGGGCTGGCCTCGACGCTGGCCTTTCCGGCAGGAAATGTTCTGGCCGAGGTCTGGGGCTGGCGCGCGGCGGTCTGGGCGGCGGCCGGGGCGGCCCTGTTCGGGATTCTGCCGCTGCATGCCGCGGGGCTCCGGGCGCTGGCGCCGCGAGGCGCAGTGCTGCTGGCCGCGCCGAGCCGCGGGGCGCCACTGGCCGCGCTGCGGCGGTCGGCCTTCTGGCTGCTGGCGGGGCTGTTCGCGGCGGCGGGGCTGGGACATTGGACGGTGGTGAGCTTTCTTCTGCCGCTGCTGGATGCGCGCGGGGTTGCGCCGGGGATGGCGGTTCTGGCGGCGTCGTGCATCGGGCCGGCGCAGGTGGCCGGGCGGCTGGCCCTGATGGCCTGGGAGGCGCGGATCGGCACCGTGCGCGCGACGGTCCTGACGATGGCCGGCTTTCTGGGCGGGGCCAGTCTGCTGGCGCTGGCCGGGGCGGGGGCGGCGTTCGTGCTGGCCTTCGCGCTGGTGCAGGGCGCCGCCATGGGAGTCATGACGATCCTGCGTCCGGTGCTGGTCGCCCAGATCCTGGGGCGCGACGGGTTCGGCGCCATCGCCGGCATGATGCACATGACGGGGCTGGCGGCTACCGCCGCTGCGCCGGTGTTCGGCGCAGTGCTGATGCGGGCCGGGGGGGCGGACCTGCTGACCGGGGCCGCGGTGGCGCTGGGTCTGGTGGCGGTGGGGCTGGCACAGGTCCTGCGGGCCGCGGTCCGGACCTGAAGGTCCGTGCCGCGCTAGGACTGCCAGTCGGGCGGGCGCTTCTCGAGAAAGGCGGTCAGCCCCTCGTCCGTGTCGCGCAGCATCATGTTCTCGACCATCACCGCGCCGGTCTGGCGGTAGGCGTCGGCCAGCGGCAGGCCGATCTGGTCGTGGAAGGCGCGTTTGCCGATGCGCACGGCAGCACCGAGTTTCGAGGCGATGGCCCCGGCCAGGCGGTCGGTCTCGGCCCGCAGGTCGGCGGCGGGGACGACCCGGTTGACGAGGCCGATCTCGCGCGCCCGGGAGGCGCCGACGAATTCGCCCGTCACCAGCATCTCGAAGGCGGCTTTCGGCCCCACCGCGCGCGTCAGCGCGACCATGGGTGTGGAGCAGAACAGCCCGATGTTGACACCATTGACGCCGAAGCGCGCATCCTCGGCCGCCACCACGATGTCGCAGGTCGCGGCCAGCTGGCAGCCGGCGGCGGTGGCGATGCCGTGGACCTGGGCGATCACCGGCTGGGGCAGGGCGGGGATGGCCTGCATCACCGCGGCGCAACGGGCGAAGAGGTCGCCGAACCAGGCCGCCCCGCCGTCGGGTGCCTGCCGGCCCGCCTGCATTTCACGCAGGTCGTGGCCGGCGCAGAAGGCGCGGCCCGCGCCGGCGATCACCACCACGCGCGCGCTCCGGTCCCCGGCCAGCGCGGCCAGCGCATCGGCCAGCGCCGCCAGCATCGCGTCAGACAGCGCGTTCAGCCGGTCGGGGGCGTTCAGCGTCAGCCTTGCGACGCCGCCCGCATCCTCGCGCATCACCAGTGGCTGCATCTTGCCTTTCCCCCCGCTTTTGCCGAACCCTGCCGGCGGATGGCGGGAAGGATAGACATGCTGGCGATGGACGGCGAGGGGCTGGCGGCGTTTCTGGCGCGCGAATTTCCGCAGGTGGCCGGGGATTTCGCGGTGGAGCGGGCCGCACCGGAGGGGGTGACAGTGCGGCTGAAGGTGGCGGACCGGCACCTGCGGCCGGGCGGAACCGTTTCGGGACCCACGATGTTCGCTCTGGCCGATGTGGCGGTCTATCTGGCGATCCTGAGCCGGATCGGCCCGGTGGCGCTGGCGGTCACCACGAACTGCGCCATCGACTTCATGCGCAGGCCGGCGGCGGGCGTGGACCTTCTGGCCGAGGCGCGGCTTCTGAAGCTGGGCCGGGTGCTGGCGGTGGGGGAGGCGCTGATCCGGTCGGAGGGGCGCGACGAGGTCGTGGCGCGGGCGGGGCAGACCTATTCTTTCCCGCCGCGCTGACGGCTCAGGTCTTGGGCCGACGGAAGGCGCCCTCGACCGTGGCGCCGCTTTCGATGGCGAGCGTCTGGTAGACGACCTCGGAGGTCACGTCGGCCGAAGAGCGCAGCGACAGCGAGGTGCAGGCGACCGACCCCTGCATGCGGCCGCGGATTTCCACGGTGTCGGCGGTGACGGTGCCCGACAGCCGGCCTTCCTGCGCCACGACCAGCGCCTTGGCGCGGACCGATCCCTCGACTTCGCCCAGGATCTCGACCGTCCCCTCGGCCGTCAGGTCGCCGACGATGCGCAGGTCTGCCGACAGGACAGACCGGCCGGGCGGACGGTTCGACCCGGTCTGCGGCGGCATGGGCATGGGTGGCTGAGTGGTCATCGCGGCTCCTCCTTGCGGCGGGGCCGCCAGCCGGCGTGCCCGGGGGGATGAATGCCATGCCGCCCCTTCCGGTCAAGGGGGCGCGGCGGATTTCCGCCGGGGGATGACAGGGTCGTGCGGCAGTGGTTCACTGCGGCAATCCGCAGGGAGGCGCCGATGACGGCCGACATGATCCTGACCAACGCCCGCGTCCTGACGATGGATCCGGCCCGCCCGCGGGCCGAGGCCGTGGCGATGGCCGCCGGGCGCGTGCTGGCGGTAGGCGCGCGCGCCGGGATCGAGCGCCTGGCAGGGCCGGAGACGCGCATCCTGGACTGCCGCGGGGCGACCGTGCTGCCCGGGTTCGTCGAAAGCCACCTGCACCTGGTCCTCGGTGGGGCCGAGCTTGGCCATCTGCAGCTGGGCGGCGTGCATGGCGCCGCGGCGCTGGCGGCCCGGGCGCGCGATTTCGCTGCCCGTCATCCCGACGCCCCGCTGATCATGGCGCAGGGGGCGGATTATGCGCTGCTGGGCCGGCCGGCTACCCGGGCGGATCTCGACGCTGTACTGGCCGACCGGCCCTTTGCCATGGCAGCCGCCGACCATCACACCGTCTGGGCCAATACCGCCGCGCTGCGGGCGGCGGGCCTGCTGCAGGGTGCGGCCATGCCCCCGGGACATGAGGTGGTGATGGGCGCGGACGGTCTGGCGACCGGCGAACTGCGCGAGTTCGAGGCCTTTGCGCCGGTGATCGCGCTGGGCGGGGAACAGCGGCTGAACCTCGGCATCGCCACCGGGGGCGAGCCCGACCCCTGGCCCGACGCGGCGGCCCAGGCCATCGACCGCGCCAAGGTGCTGCGCGGGCTGCGCCATTGTGCGGCGCAGGGCATCACCTCTATGGTGAACATGGATGGCAATCTCTACACGCTGCGGCTGCTCGACGGGCTGCGCGCCGCGGGCGACCTGCTGGCGAGGGTCAAGGTTCCCTTTCACTTCAAGCCGCACATGGACCTCGCCGAGCTTTCGCGGGCCGAGGAGATGCGCGCCGAATATGACGACGACTGGCTGAGTTCGGGCATGGTCAAGATGTTCATGGACGGGGTGATCGACAGCGGCACGGCCTATCGGCTGGACGACGACCCGGTGGTGCCCGGGCACCACGCCCTGCCGCTGTTCGGGGCGGGCCACTTTGCCGAGATCTGCATCGCGATCGATGTGCGGAGGATGCAGATCGCCGTCCATTCCATCGGTGACGGGGCGGTGCGGCAGACGCTGGACGGGTTCGCGGCGGCGCAGCGGGCGAACGGCCGGCGCGACAGCCGCCACCGGATCGAGCATATCGAGATGATCGACCCCGCAGACATACCGCGGCTGGCGGCGTTGGGGGTGACGGCCAGCCTGCAGCCCTCGCATCCGCCGGGGGCGATGGACTTCCCGCTGCAACCGACGCTCGATCGGATCGGGCAGGCACGCTGGCGCGACGCCTACCGCTGCCGCACCCTGGCCGATCACGGGGCGGTCGTGGCCTTCGCCAGCGACTGGCCGGTGTCGGACGTGTCGGTACTGCGCAGCATCCGGGCCGCGCTGACGCGGCCGGCCTATCCGGGCTGCGGCGACGAACGGCTGGGGCTGGACGAGGTGTTGGCGGCCTATTCCTGCGCCGGGGCATGGGCGGCCCACCGCGACCATGTTGCCGGACGGCTGGTGCCCGGGCTGGCGGCCGATGCCGTTGTCCTGGGCGGCGACATCGAGTCGGCGGCACCTGAGTCGATCCCGGCCCTGGGGGTCGCCCTGACGGTCTGCGGCGGCCGTGTCACCCATGCCGCCGAGACCGCTCCGCAGGCCGGCCCATAGCCGCATTTCCATTTGTGGTCAGACGGTTGACATGTTCCTGCGCCGTATTGTGGGGGCTGCGCGCTTTTTTCTCTTGCGCAGTCTGCGGGCCGGACGTACATACCCCGCCACCGAGACGGGGCGGCAGCGATGCAGACCCGCCGCGGCAGGGCCTCGGCCCGGACACTCAGGGCAGCAAGCGGTCGGGATGACGCTGGGAAACTGGCGGATTCCACCTGTGTGCTGCCCCCGCTTTTTGAAAGTTTTGGAGAGAGAAGGGATATGTGGGCGGTCTGGGGGCTTC
>DAOLBY010000270.1:0-2482 GCA_035324325.1 Paracoccaceae bacterium
CGTGGTGTCCATGGGCCGGCTGAGCGGTTCGGGCAAGGGCGCGGACGGGGCCACCTACAGCCTGGAACTCTGTGGCGGCACCCATGTCGCGCGCACCGGCGACATCGGCGCCTTCGTGCTGCTGGGCGATGCGGCGTCATCCGCCGGGGTGCGGCGGATCGAGGCGCTGACGGGGCAGGCGGCGCTCGACCATCTGCGCGAGCAGGGCGACCGGCTGGCCGCGGTCGCGGGGCTGCTGAAGGCGCCGCTTGCGGATGTGGTGGATCGCGTGCGTGCGCTGGCCGAGGAACGCCGCGCGCTGCTGACCGAGGTGGCGCAGCTGAAGCGCGACCGCGCACTCGGCGGGGGCGGCGCGGCCGAGGGGCCGGCGCTGCGCCATGTCGCGGGCGTGCCTTTTGCGGGGCAGGTGCTGCGCGGTGTCGCGGGCAAGGACCTGCCGGCGCTGGTCGACGGGCTGAAGGCCCGCATCGGCTCGGGCGTTGTGGTTCTGGTGGCCGAGTGTGGTGGCAAGCCCGCCGTTGCCGTCGGCGTGACCGACGACCTGACGGCGCGCGTCTCAGCCGTGACGCTGGTGCGCGCGGCGGCCGAGGCGCTGGGAGGCAGGGGCGGTGGCGGCCGGCCCGACCTCGCCCAGGCCGGCGGAACCGATTTTGCACGCGCCGAGGCGGCGATCGCGGCCGCGGAAGCCGCCCTGGAAGGATAACCCGATGCCGACCGCGCTCTGGATTGCCCATGTCACCGTGACCGATGCCGAGGCCTACGGGCGCTATGCGAAGGGCGCGACAGCGGCCATCGCCGCACATGGCGGCACCTTCCTGGCCCGCGGCGGCCGCCATGTGCAACTCGAGGGCACCGACCGCGCCCGCAATGTGGTCGCCCGCTTCCCCAGCCTCGAGGCCGCGGTCGCCTGCTACAACTCGCCCGAATACCAGGCGGCCCTCGACCACGCCCGCGGCGCCGCGGTGCGCGACCTCGTGGTGGTCGAGGAAGCCGCGCCCTGACCCCGCCTTCGGCCCTTTGCAACCTGTCGCAATGCTTCGTGAATCGCCGGGGGCTAGGCAAGTGCCTCGCCGGCGGGCTACCTTGTGCGGACGTATAACAACGGGGCCGGGCAGGGCTTTCGCATCATGTGTCGCTGGGCCGCCTATATCGGGGCGCCGATCTTCCTCGAGGACATCGTCAGCCGGCCGAAGCATTCGCTCGTCCAGCAGAGCCAGGCCGCCACGCGCTGCCCCACCGCCACCAATGCCGACGGCTTCGGGATCGCCTGGTATGGCGAGCGGGCCGAGCCCGGGCTCTACCGCGACACCTACCCGGCCTGGTCCGACCCCAACCTGCGCAGCCTGACGGCGCAGGTGCGCTCGCCCCTCTTCCTCGCCCATGTGCGCGCCTCGACCGGCACGGCGACCAGCCGCAACAACTGCCACCCCTTCTCGGTGGGGAACTGGTGCTTCATGCACAACGGGCAGGTCGGCGGTTACGACCGCTTTCGCCGCGATGCCGACATGATGATCCCCGAGGCGCTCTATCCGCACCGCCGCGGCGCCACCGACAGCGAGGCGCTGTTCCTCGTGGCCCTGGCCGAGGGACTGCAGGACGACCCGCGCGGCGCGCTCCTGCGCGCCGTCGCCCGGTTCGATGCGCTCAGCCGCGCCCGGGGCGAGGGGCCGCATATCCGGCTGACCTGCGCCCTGTCGGACGGACGGCGCCTTTTCGCCGCGCGCTATGCCAGCGACGGGGCGGCGCCGACGCTGTTCCACCGTTGGTCAGGCACCCGCGGCGGGCGGGCGGTGGTGTCGGAACCGCTCGATCTGGCCGAGGACGGCTGGCAGGAGGTGCCCGAGGCCAGTTTCTGCACCTTCGAGGGCGACCACGTCACCGTCGAGCCCTTCGCGCCATCGTTACGGGCCGCAGCCTGAGCGCGGCTTGATCCCGCCGCGCCGCGCCGTAAGCTGCCGGGAATGCTGCGCACGCTGATTGTCCTGGCTCTGGCCCTGCTTGCCCCGCCCGCCCTGGCCGACGCCTGGGTGGCGGCGCGCGAACCCGGGGCTGTCCTGCTGATGCGCCACGCCCATGCGCCCGGCACGGGCGATCCGGCGGGCTTCCGGCTCGAGGACTGCGCGACGCAGCGCAACCTGAACAGTGCGGGCCGTGCGCAGGCGCGCCGCATCGGCGCGGCGATCACGGCCCGCGGCATCGTGCCCGACCGGGTGCTGACCAGCCAGTGGTGCCGCGCGCGCGAGACGGCGGCGCTTCTGGCTGTCGGGACGCCGAAGGACTGGCCGGTGCTGAACAGCTTTTTCGGCGAGATGCCGAACGAGCCTGCGCAGACCACGGCGCTGCGCCGGTTCCTGTCGGAAGAAGCGGCGGGCGAGCGCCTCGTGCTGGTGACGCATCAGGTCAACGTCACCGCGCTGACCGGGATCGTGCCGCGGGCGGGCGAGATCGTGGTGCTGTCGCGCGACGACCTCGGGCGGCTGAG